>NZ_VFME01000001.1:2812012-3124458 GCF_006714895.1 Gramella sp. Hel_I_59
GTTGGTCACGGGAACCTTGCTCAAAGAGCATTAAAAGGAATGATCCCAGCAGATTGTCCTTATACCGTACGTGTAGTATCTGAAGTTTTGGAATCTAACGGTTCTTCTTCTATGGCTACAGTTTGTGCCGGTACAATGGCATTGATGGATGCGGGTGTTCAATTGAAGAAACCAGTTTCAGGTATCGCCATGGGATTAATTTCTGAAGGTGATGACTACGCAGTACTTTCTGATATTCTTGGAGACGAAGATCACCTTGGTGATATGGACTTTAAAGTTACAGGTACTGTAGACGGTATTACGGCTTGCCAGATGGATATCAAGGTGAAAGGACTTTCTTATGAAATCCTGGTAGCTGCATTGAAACAAGCTAGAGATGGTAGACTTCATATTCTGGAGAAACTTTCTGAGACTATTCCAACCGCAAATACTGAAGTTAAAGCGCATTCTCCTAAGATCATCACCAGAAGAATTCCTAATGAATACATTGGTGCATTGATTGGACCAGGTGGAAAAGTGATACAGGAACTTCAGAAGGAAACTGGAACTACGATCGTTATTAACGAAGATCCGGTTACAGAAGAAGGTGTTGTTGAAATTCTAGGAACTCAGCAGGAAGGAATTGACAAGGTTCTTGCTAAGATTGAATCTATTACATTCAAGCCTGAAAAAGGTAGCGTATATGAAGTGAAAGTGATCAAGATCCTTGATTTTGGAGCTGTTGTGGAATATATGGATGCACCAGGAAACGAAGTATTACTTCATATCTCTGAGCTTGCATGGGAACGCACCAATGATGTGAACGATGTTCTTAAAATGGGTGATGTGATCGATGTGAAGTACTTCGGTCTTGATCCTAAAACTAGAAAAGACAAAGTTTCTCGTAAGGCATTGCTTGAAAAACCTGAAGGTTACGTAGCAAGACCACCAAGAGATGACAAACGTGATAATCGTGGATCCAGAGATAGAGATAATCGTGGTTCTCGTGATAACCGAGGCCGTGATAATCGCAGAGACGATCGTCGTGACGATAGAAAACCAAGAGAAGACAAAGAATAGTTTTTCTCTAATCAATAAAAAAAGCCCGGATTTTCCGGGCTTTTTTGTTTCTAACCTGTAAGGTTTTCAACTTCCTGCAGACCTACCCGAAGGTTTTTCCGAAATTATTTTTATGTGAGAATTTGCGTTAGGGATTGTAGCGAATAGCCCACAGCGACTGCAAGGAGCGAGGACTAGTAGCGTAAAGCCCGGCACGAAGTGCAACGCCCGGAAAAATATTTTAAAACTTTTTGTAACATTTTTTGGAATTCTTACGTATAACTACACAGAGACCCTATGCACAATTAAAATCCAAGAGAGATAGATGAGACAACTGAAGATTACGAAGCAGGTTACCAATCGTGAAACCGCTTCGTTAGACAAGTATTTGCAAGAAATTGGAAAAGTGGACCTGATCACGGCTGATGAAGAAGTGGAACTGGCACAAAGAATTAAAGCGGGAGATGACCGCGCGCTGGAGAAATTAACTAAAGCGAACCTTCGTTTTGTTGTTTCTGTAGCCAAACAATATCAAAACCAGGGATTAACCCTACCTGACCTTATCAACGAAGGGAATCTAGGACTTATAAAAGCTGCGAAACGTTTTGATGAAACTCGTGGTTTCAAATTTATATCTTATGCCGTTTGGTGGATTCGTCAATCTATCCTTCAGGCATTAGCTGAGCAATCTCGTATTGTTCGTCTTCCTTTGAACAAAATTGGATCTATAAACAAGATCAATAAAACTTTTGCTTTCCTTGAACAGTCACATGAGCGTCCGCCAAGTGCTGAAGAGATTGCGAAAGAGCTGGATATGACGATTAATGACGTGAAGGAATCCATGAAGAATTCTGGTCGTCACGTATCCATGGATGCTCCACTTGTAGAGGGTGAGGATTCGAACCTTTATGATGTACTACGTTCAGGTGAATCTCCAAATCCAGATAAGGAACTTCTACATGAGTCTCTTAGAACTGAGATCGAGCGTGCATTGGAAACACTTACTCCGCGTGAAGCTGATGTAATCAGACTTTATTTTGGACTAGGTGATCAACATCCAATGACTCTGGAAGAAATTGGCGAGACTTTTGATCTTACTAGAGAAAGAGTACGCCAGATCAAGGAAAAAGCTATTAGAAGATTAAAGCATACTTCCAGAAGTAAGATTTTAAAAACCTATCTTGGTTAAAATATTTAAGATGACAACAGTTTAGTGACGGGAGTGATGACCCGTTATGAGAATAACTGTTCGTTTTTTGATTGATGAATGACCCCGGAGTGATGACCGGGGTTTTTTCTTTTCTATACCAGACTAAATTTTTGTTAATCCAATTTCGGTTTACTCTAATCCGTGATTTTGTTCTTAAATTCTATTCAAAAAGAATTCTAATCATGAAGAAGGTATTAATTGCAGGAGCCTCTGGAGTATTAGGTATGGAACTTTGTAAGTTATTGAGTCAGGACGACGGTATAGAGCTCAGGCTACAAACCAGTTCCAGTGAAGGAGCTGAAAAATTGAAAAAGTATAGTACCAAGATATTTATTGCGGGAAATGAGGATGACTTTACCGGTATTGCAGCGGATATAGATATCGTGATTTCTGCACTTGGGAATAGTGTGAGTCTCTTTACTAAAAATGATTCCTCATTCTATCAAACAGATCTGTATACCAATAAAAAGATTCTTGAAGAAGCAGAAAAGAATAAGGTCAAAAGATTTATATATGTTTCGATTCTGGGTGCAGAGGAAAATGAGAAAATGAGCCTTCCTGGCTCTAACAGACTTTTTGAGAAATCTTTAGAAAGCTCAGGTCTTGAATATACGATCATTCGGCCAGTAGGTTTATTTAGTGGTCTGCACGATTTGGGGATCATGGCGAAAAGAAAGCTGGTTCCGGTTATTGGCGACGGTAAAGCAAAAACCAATTCCATGCACCAGGCTGATCTTGCACTATTTATTACTGAAGTAATGGAAAGTGGTGATAAGCTAATTGAGATAGGCGGTCCTGAAATTCATACTCGTTTGGAAATGGCTGAAATGATTGCTGAAAGATTTGATGCAAAAACATTGAAAGTACCTGAAAACCTTGCTGAAGCAGGTGTAATATTATCTTCATTTTCTGAAGATTTCAAGCATAAACTTGAAAATTTTAAATATATCACTACTCATGATATGATAGGGAAAGCTTATGGAGACAGGACTTTTAAAGAGTATTTAGAAAATGTAGATGAAAACGAGCTACCCTGATGAACGAAGAGTATGATGTGATTATAGTTGGAAGTGGTCCAAACGGGCTGGCTGCAGCCACCTATCTTCAAAAACAAGGCTACAAAACGGCAATATTCGAGCAGGCAGAGAAACCTGGTGGAGCGGCCAGAACAGAGGAAATAACCTTACCCGGTTTTAAGCATGATCTGGGATCTGCTGTGCATCCGTTGGCCTTTGCATCTCCTTATTTTAAAACTTTACCACTGGAAGATTACGGACTCAAATGGATACATCCGGAAATTCCTTTTGCACATCCATTTGATGACGGTACTGCTTTTGGATGTTATAAAGATATCCGTAAAACCGCTAAACAGTTAGGAAAGGATGAACAGAATTATCTCGACCTACTTTTGGACTTTGTTGAGCAATGGCCAGAACTGGAAGAAGATTTACTTGCTCCACTTCGTATCCCACAGAATCTCGAAATGATGTTCAGATTTGGATTGAAAGCATTACCGTCAGCTAAATTTACCGTAGATCGTTACTTTAAGGAGGAAAAGAGTAAAATCTTCTTTTATGGTGCCGCTGCTCATTCCACATTACCTCTCTCTAAACTGGTCTCCTCCTCTTTCGGTTTGGTATTGAATATTCTGGCGCATAGGCATGGCTGGCCGTTTCCTGAAGGCGGGGCAGTTAGGATTGTAGATTCTCTGATTGCTTACTACAAAGATCAGGGTGGTAAAATATTCCTGAATCAACCTGTAACTGATCTGAAAGAATTATCTCCAAGCAAAACATTCATTCTGGACCTCACTCCAAAACAAATCCTTCAAATTAAGAATACCGATCTCAGCAAGACTTACAGAAGCAGATTGGAAAAGTATAAGTATGGAGCCGGGATCTTCAAAATGGATTGGGCTCTTGACAAACCTATCCCCTTCACGAACGAAATTTGCAAAAAAGCCGGAACCGTACATTTTGGATACAGTAAAGAATCTCTTGAAGATTCAGAAGCAGCAGCACATGAAAATAGATTATCCCATGAACCTTACGTGTTGCTGGCACAACCTTCGGTATTTGACTCTAGCAGGGCTCCCGCAGGAAAGCATACAGCCTGGGCCTACTGCCATGTTCCGAATGGAAACACCGAGGATGTGTCTAAACATATTGAAAACCAGATAGAACGAGCAGCTCCAGGTTTTAAAGAAAGCATAATCGCAAAAAAAACCATGAGGACAGACGAACTGCAGGCTTTAAATCCTAATTTAATAGGAGGTGATATCAATGGAGGCAAACAGGATATTAGTCAGTTATTTACCAGACCAATAGCGAGCACTAATCCATATGCAACTTCAAATCCTAGAATTTTCATAGGTTCCTCTTCTACACCTCCTGGTGGTGGCGTTCATGGAATGGGTGGATATTACGCAGCGAGATCGGCAGAAAAATTCCTGTAGAAAAAATAACATCCTTAGAGTTTTGGCGGGATTTAGTAAAAAACTTATATTTTTAAATACATTAAATCATCATTTTCATCATGCGATATGCCATAAGTTACGTTAGTACTGCTGAAAGAAGTCTTTCAGAAATAGAAATCAGACAAATTCTAAATGATTCTGAAGTCAATAATAATAAGCAGAATATTACCGGACTACTACTTTATTCAGAAGGAAACTTTTTCCAGATCATTGAAGGAGACCAAAAACAGATAGTTCAGCTTTACGAAACTATCGAGGATGACTCCCGCCATTTTAATGTCATTAAATTATTCGGAAAAGAGATTAACAAAGAATCCTTCGATGGTTACAAAAGCGATTTTATTTCAGAAGACGCTCGCTATAGCAGTGCCCGACTTCAAAATTATGAGCATTATCTAGAAGTTCTGGACAAACCAACGAAAAATGCCGTTGCTAATATTCTAAAAGCATTTATCGTCTAATACTCTAAAAGCCTGTAATTCTTCTTATTTTTGCAGCTCACACAACAAAATTTTAATGAGCACAACACTTATTGCCCCTTCAGTTCTGGCTTCAGATTTCGGGAATCTACAGAGAGATGTAGAAATGATCAATCAAAGTGAAGCGGACTGGTTTCATATTGACATAATGGACGGTGTTTTTGTACCAAACATCTCATTTGGTATGCCTGTTTTGAAAGCTATTTCTCAACACGCGACTAAAACTATCGATGTTCACCTTATGATCGTGGACCCAGATAGGTATATTAAGGAATTTGCCGCTTTAGGCGCTAATATACTTACAGTTCATTACGAAGCATGCACCCATTTGCATCGTACTCTCCAAGCTATAAAAGCCGAAGGTATGAAAGCTGGTGTTGCAATTAACCCGCATACGAACGTAGATCTGCTAAAAGATGTGATCAAGGATATTGATCTGGTTTGTATAATGAGCGTAAATCCTGGATTTGGTGGACAGAGTTTTATTGAAAATACTTTTAAGAAAGTACAGAAATTGAAGGAGATCATCATGACTAACAACGCACCAACACTTATAGAAATTGATGGTGGTGTTACCGATAAAAATGCAGCGGAATTAAGTAAGGCCGGAGCAGATGTATTGGTGGCAGGTAGTTTCGTTTTTAAGTCTGATGATCAGCCTGGAACCATTAAAAATTTGAGATCTATTGCAAACTCCTAACGAGAATTACGAACTGGTTATTATTGGTGGTGGTCCTATTGGTATCGCCTGTGCGCTGGAAGCAGAAAAGAAGGGCATTTCTTATGTGATTCTTGAAAAAGGCTGCCTGGTGAATTCCCTGTACCACTACCCTACGAATATGACATTCTTTTCCACTTCTGAAAAACTGGAACTGGATAATATTCCGTTTATAAGCAACAATCCTAAACCTGGGAAGCGAGAAGCCCTGGAATACTACCGAAGAATCACGGTTGCTAATAAGATCAATATTCACCTTTTCGAGAAAGTTACGGCAGTGGAGTCTAATGAAGGTTCAGGTCATGTTGTGAAAACTACGAAGTCTGAATATCATACTTCAAAAGTAATCATTGCAACAGGTTTCTATGATATTCCAAATTACCTCGGGGTTCCCGGCGAAGATCTGCCTAAGGTTTCACATTATTACAATGACCCTCATTACTACGCAACCCAGAAAACGATTGTTGTAGGGGCGAGTAACTCTGCTGTGGATGCCGCACTGGAAATCTACCGTAAAGGTGGTGATGTCACTATGATCGTTCGAAAACCACAAATTGGAGAAAGAGTGAAATACTGGGTACGACCAGATATTGTAAACAGGATTGAGGAAGGAAGCATTAAGGCCTATTTTAACGCCGGTATTAAAGAGATTAGGACTAATGAAGTAATAATTGATACTGATGAAGGTGAAGTTTCGATTCCAAATGACTTTGCCTTATTACTTACAGGCTACAGGCCTAACTTTGGATTTCTGCAAAATATTGGAATTGATCTTTCCGACGATGGTAGGAAAATCCCGGAGTATGATCCAGAAACTATGGAAACAAACATCCCTGGCATTTATCTAGCCGGTGTAATTTGTGGTGGAACTGAAACGCACAAATGGTTTATTGAAAACTCAAGAGTTCATGCGAAAATGATCATGAACGATATAGGTAAATAAAAAAAGTCGATTCATCTGAATCGACTTTTTTTATTTATACTGGTCTAGAATCTTAGTCCATAAGAACTACAGAATTGGAACCAAGACCTTTCTTTCTACCAATCAGCTTACCGTAAAACTCAAGGTCTTCCTGATTGTGTTTAAAAGAGTGATCAATTTTTTTACCTATTTCTTTAATTGGAAAGGAATAAACTTCTATCTGGGGATAAGAATTAAAATCATCCTCAGTTTTATTGATTCCAATTTCTACAGCCTTCGTTTGCTTGTTATACACGGCGTACTCAGCCTGAAAATTGTGTCTTAAAAGATCCATACAATCCTGAGAAAGTTCGTTACATTCCTCACAATCACTCATATAAATCTTTACCAGTTCCTTCATTGTCAATCTCAACTGGTTGGTATTAAAATATGCTGCCATAATACTTGCTTTTTTATCTCAAGGCTAAAGTATCGGATAGCTAAGGCTTCGGAAAGTATTTATAGAATGTTTAACGCCAGTGCCTAAATAAATCAAAATTTTCTGTAGAGTATTCAAGGAACTTAGCATAATATTTTAAGTATGTGTTGGAGTGTATTAATTTGTGAGATATGAAAGATAAAATGACCATTGGAGCTGATCAGTACGAATAATGTAATTAGTCAGATGATGCAGATTGATAATTCACAATATTTTATATTTTCGTATGCGTGACTAGATAGTATGCAGCTATTTATCCATACATCGCTATTCGATTATGGTTATCCATAATTTGAATGTTGAAACTTTTATACATTGCAGTCAAATTGATTTGAAGGATTAATAATTCTTCAGTTCATCATAAAATGCCAGATCATATGGATTTGTAAACTGAGTAGGGTCGGTTTGCAATTTCCGATCTGGCTTTTTTGTTTCTACCCGTCAGTTTTACTTCGGAAAGATTTAAGCAGTTGTGAGTTCCAATAACTGTATGCACTTAAAGTACTTTACTGGAGAAGAAACGGAAATAAAAAATCCGTAGAACAAATGCTCTACGGATTCTCCTTGTGACCCCGGCAGGATTCAAACCTGCAACCCTCAGAGCCGAAATCTGATGCGCTATTCAGTTGCGCCACGGGGCCGGTAATAATTTTTATTTATTCAGTCTTTTTCTAACTATTGCTGAGATTGTTTTTCCATCTGCTCTACCAGCCAGTTTAGCCGTAGAAGCACCCATTACTTTTCCCATATCCTGTATTCCGGTTGCACCGGTTTCTACGATCACCTGGTCTACTTCTTTCTCAATATCAGCTTCACTTAATTGTTCTGGAAGAAATTCTTCAATCACAGCAGCCTGAGCTAATTCAGGTTCAGCAAGATCTTCTCTACCCTGTTCCTTATAAATTTCAGCACTATCCTTACGCTGCTTCACAAGTTTCTGCAACAACTTCATTTCTTCGTCTTCGGTAAGTCCGTCATTAGAAGATGATCCTGTGTTCGCTAAAAGTATTTCACTTTTAACAGCACGCAAAGCCTCTAACTTCACACTATCCTTTGCTCTCATGGCCGCTTTCATTTCGACCATTACTTTTTCCTGTAAACTCATGACTGACAAATTATGCAGCGAAGATAAAATTTTCTGCAAGAAAACACTACAGAATCAGGGAATGAAAATTAAGGAAATTCAGGAATACTTATAATACAAATTATCAGCTTACCCACTCTGCTAGAAATCAATCTATTTCAATAAAAAAGCCCCGGGAGTAAAAACCAAAACCCTGGGCCATCAAACTAAAACTTACATTTTGAATCATAGACGAATGTATCTTCTCGAGAAAGGTTTTTTTGATAAGCGTTTTATGTATGAAGAGTCATTAGCCATGCCTTTGCTTATACAATACCCTAAGGCGATTTCAAAAGGAACTGTTATCGACGCACTGACTCAAAACCTGGATTTTGCACCAACCTTTCTGGATTACGCCGGCGCTGAAATTCCTGAAAATATGCAGGGTAAATCTCTTAAGCCTCTACTTTCCAATTCTGAAGAAAAAAAGACCTTCAGAAATGCCATTTATTATCATTATTATGATTTTCCAGCTTTTCATATGGTTAAAAGGCACTACGGAATAAGAACAGACCGGTATAAACTTATCCATTTTTACGATGATATTGACGAATGGGAACTTTACGATCTTGAGACAGATCCAAAAGAGTTAAACAATCTATATGGTGATCAAAAGTATGCTGATATTCAGAAGAAACTACACTTAGAGTTAGAAGAACTTCAGAAGAATTACGAGGTGACTGAAGAGGAATTCGCCACTACGCCAAAAGCTCAGGTGAAAAAAGCCTATGAAAATTTTGCCCGTCTTGCTGATGAGGAGCCAGATTCTTATGAAGGGTATCAATATTTAAAAAAGAATTAATCTTTTGAGCTAATAGTTTATCGTTTAGGAGTCAGTATGGTTATGGAATATTTCCTATTTTTGGATAAATTCCTAATTATGGATTTCGATCGAATAAAAGAAAAATTAAATATCCTTGCCGATGCTGCTAAATATGATGTTTCATGTTCAAGCAGTGGATCCAAGCGAACCAATACTAAGAAAGGTTTGGGCGATTCTTCAGGAATGGGGATTTGCCATTCCTATACGCAGGATGGCCGGTGTGTCTCCTTATTGAAGATCCTTCTTACGAATCATTGCATATTCGATTGCGCTTATTGCGTTACTCGAAAGTCTAATGATATTAAGAGAGCTGCTTTTAAAGTACAGGAAGTTGTAGATCTTACCATAAGCTTTTATCGTAGGAATTACATTGAAGGTCTTTTTTTAAGTTCCGGAATCTTTAAGAGTCCAGATCATACGATGGAAAGACTGATCCGGGTAGCCAAGAAGTTACGGGAAGAAGAGAACTTTAATGGCTATATACATCTTAAGAGCATTCCCGGAGCCAGTGATGAATTAATGAGAGAGGCTGGACTCTATGCCGACAGGCTAAGCGTAAATATTGAGATCCCAACAAAATCAGGTCTTAAACTACTTGCTCCCGAGAAAAAACACGAGGACTTCATGAAGCCAATGGAGAAGGTGAAGAATGAGATCATTCAGTACAAATCTGAATCGAAACTTATCAAAAGCACACCTAAATACGCTCCTGCGGGTCAAAGTACCCAGATGATCGTTGGAGCTACCGGTGAAAGCGATAGGGACATCATGTACTCATCGGCATTCTTCTATAAAAACTATAATATGAAGCGGGTTTATTACTCTGGTTATGTCCCAATTAGTAATGATCCGCGTTTACCCGCATTAGGAACCCAGGTTCCTATGATGCGCGAAAACCGGCTCTATCAAACAGATTGGTTAATGCGCTTCTATGGGTATGATGTTCGGGAACTTTTGAATAATGATTTCCAGCATCTTGAAATGGATATAGATCCTAAACTGAGTTATGCACTCCGTAACCGACATTTATTCCCTGTAGATATTAATAAGGTCGACAAACAGTTACTATTACGCGTTCCGGGAATTGGATTAAAGTCGGTTAATAAGATCCTTCAGGCAAGAAAATTTAGAAAATTGAACTGGGAGCATCTTCAAAAGATAGGCATTTCTATGAATCGCGCTAAATATTTTATTACCTGTGATGCCAGAGAAAAGGAACTGAAAGATGTAAGCAGTGAAAACTTAAAGCAGTTAATTATGCAGAATTCCTTCAGCAAATATCGAAAGGAGTTTACCCAGCAACTTAGTTTATTTTAATGAAAAGCGTTGTACTGAAATATGATGGAAGTTTTCCGGGATTTTTAACCTGTGTCTTTAATGCCTATGAGCAGAAACTGGAAATTGCAGAGATCATTCCTGAAGGAGAAGATCAAAAACAATTATTTAGTGAAACACTAGAAGTAATTACTGAAGATTTCAAGGTACAGAGAGTTTTAAAATCATTGAAGAAAAAGTTGTCATCTAACGGTTTTACGAGGTTATACTATTCTTTCCTGAGTGAAATTCCTGGGATCGAACTGAAGATGTATGATATGATACGGTATGTCTATAGTTCTCAGGAGAAAGCAGAACTGGATTACTCGCATCCTTCAGTGCTGGATATATCCAAAGCAGCAAAACAAGTTGGCCGGGAAAAGCATAGAATGGAGGCATTCATAAGATTTAGACTTACTAAAGACGACCTTTATTTCGCAGTGATTGAACCAGATTTTAATGTGTTGCCTGTGATCACGAAGCACTTCAAAAGCAGGTATGCAGACCAGCGATGGTTGATCTATGATCTTAAGCGAAAACTGGGTATACATTATGATCTTCAGAAGGCAGAATATGTTTCGATGGAATTACCTGAAGATATAGGCATCTCAGGCGGAAATCCCGACTATTTTGCTGAAGGAGAAATCTACTTTCAGCATTTATGGAAAGAATATTTTGACTCCACAAACATCAAAAGTCGAGTAAATATGCGGCTTCACATTCAACACGTTCCTAAAAGATATTGGAAATATTTAAGTGAAAAGAGTCCTTTTGCATAATAAAATTTTGTTTAAATTTGTGTCTTCAACTAATTAAACATTTTACAATGAAAAAATTTTTATTATTATTTGCAGTTGCATCAATGAGCCTTTCTATCTATTCTTGTAGAGAAACTACTGAAGAGAACATGGAAGCAGATATGGAGCAAGCAGGTGAAGACGTAGAAAACGAAATGGAAGAAGCTGGTCAGGAAGTAGAAGATGCTGCTGAGAACGCTGAAACCGAAATGGAAGAAGAAGTAGAAGGAACTGACGATATGAACGGTGATGATGATATGTAATCATTTTCTTTCTTAATATGATTAAAGCCATTCATTTGAATGGCTTTTTTTAGTTTAACCCTAAAATTATAAATGATGAAAAAGACTGTAATGATCCTGGCCTTAGCTGCAATGAGTATTTCTATGTACTCCTGCCGAGAAACAACCCAGGAAAAGACTGAAGAAGCAGCAGAAGCAATTGGAAATGACATTGAAGATGGTGCCAGAGAAGCTGGAGAAAAGATCGAGCGCGGAGCTAAAAAAGTTGGTGAAGAGATCGATGAGGAAATTCACGATACAGACGATGTAAATAATGAGGAAGCGACAGATGATACTGTCCAGTAGTACTAAAAGCGGCACGATGTGTCGCTTTATTTTTTTCTTTCTATAACGTAATTTACCATTAATTCTAAACTATCCCGGTATTCAGATTCTGGGTAGTCCTGTAATAATAGAAGTGCTTCTTTCTGAAACTCTTTCATACGTTTAACTGCGTAGTCCAGTCCACCATTGTCTTTCACGAAATCAATAACTTCTCTTACCCTTTTACGATCCTTATTATGATTCTTGACAGAATTGATCAACCACTTCTGATCTTTTTCAGAAACAGTATTTAGGGTATAAATTAAGGGTAAAGTCATTTTTTGTTCCTTGATATCGATTCCCGTAGGCTTCCCAATCTTTTCAGTACCATAGTCGAAAAGGTCATCTTTGATCTGGAAGGCCATACCTATAAGTTCTCCAAATCTCCGCATTTTTGCAACATCAGGACTTTCAGGATTTACAGAAGCCGCACCAAGACTACAACAAGCCGCAATCAACGTTGCAGTTTTCTGTCGTATAATATCATAATAAACCGCTTCGGTTATATCAAGTCTTCGGGCTTTTTCAATTTGCAGTAGTTCCCCTTCGCTCATTTCGCGAACAGCTACAGAAATGATCTTCAGTAGATCAAAATCATTATTATCAATGGAAAGTAGTAAACCTTTACTTAACAAATAATCACCCACAAGAACGGCGATCTTATTTTTCCATAAAGCGTTAATACTGAAGAAACCTCTTCTTCTATTGGAATCATCCACAACATCATCGTGTACCAGGGTGGCAGTATGTATTAGCTCAATGACAGATGCGCCACGATAAGTTCTCTCGTTCACATTACCTTCAGAAACCATTTTGGCAACCAGGAATACGAACATGGGACGCATTTGCTTCCCTTTTCGGTTTACGATATAATGAGTGATCCTGTTTAGAAGGGCTACTTTGGAAGACATGGATTCGAAGAACTTTTTTTCAAAAAGTTCCATCTCTTTTTCTACCGGTAGCTTTATTTGAGAGATGACCTTCATTAAGGCTGTAAATATAAGAGTTTTAAAGAGGTTTTATCCTTTATCATTAAGCCGATTTATTCGCCAGTTGCCCACAGGCTGCATCAATATCCTTACCTCTTGAACGCCTTACCGTTACTGTAATATTGTTTCTTTCCAGCATTTGCTCGTACATTCTCGTTGCTTCTCCAGCTGCCTGCTGGAAATTACCATCATCAATTGGATTGTACTCTATAAGGTTCACCTTACATGGAACATATTTACAGAAACTTACCAGCGCCTGCGCATCTTCCCGGGTGTCGTTAATATCTTTCCAGACAATATATTCGTAAGTAATCCGGCTTCCGGTTTTAGAATACCAGTATTCAAGAGATTCTCTAAGATCTTCCAGCGGAAAAGTTTCGTTGAAAGGCATAATCTGTGTCCGCACTTCGTTTCTAGCCGAATGCAGGGATACCGCCAGTTTGATCTTAGCTTCATCATCTGCCAGCTTTTTGATCATTTTAGGAACGCCAGAAGTTGATATTGTTATTCTCTTTGGAGACATACCCAAACCTTCCGGAGAAGTGATCTTTTCAATGGACTTCATTACATTATTGTAATTCATCAAAGGCTCACCCATTCCCATAAATACGATGTTGGATAAAGGTCGGTCAAAGTATAACCTGCTTTCATTATCGATCGCAACCACCTGATCGTAAATTTCATCAGGATTAAGGTTACGCATACGTTTTAACTTCGCAGTAGCACAAAACTGGCAATCAAGACTGCAACCAACCTGTGAAGAAACACAAGCCGTAGTTCTTGTTTTTGTTGGGATTAAAACGGACTCTACTGTAAGTGAATCATGTAATTTCACCGCATTTTTTATCGTACCATCACTACTTCGCTGCATACGATCCACACGAATATGATTAATCACAAAGTTCTCATCCAGCATTTGCCGGGTAGATTTTGAGAGGTTTGTCATATCCTCAAAAGAATGCGCCGCTTTACTCCAAAGCCATTCATAAACCTGAGTTCCACGAAAGGATTTATCTCCCTGTGACACAAAGAACTCCTGCAATTGCTGCTTGGTTAATGCCCGTATATCTTTTTTCCTGTCTTTCACGCTGCTAAATTACAAAGTTATTACCGAAGCTTCAGTCTTTTACAAGACAATAGCTTACAAAAAAGGCCATAAACCGAAATCGGATTATGGCCTTTAAATTTTATTTTCGACTTATTAGATGATCAGCATTGCGTCACCATAAGTATAGAATCTGTATTTTTCCTTTACTGCTTCTTCGTAAGCCTTTTTCATAAAGTCATGACCGGCAAATGCAGAAACCATCATCAATAACGTAGATTTTGGCGTATGGAAATTAGTAATCATACAGTTTGCAATATTGAAATCGTATGGAGGAAAGATGAACTTGTTAGTCCATCCACCAAATTCGTTTAAAGTCTGGTCTGAAGATACAGCACTCTCAAGAACCCTCATTACAGTTGTTCCAACCGCACAAACTCTGCGCTTATCGCGTTTCGCCTGGTTGATAACATCTGTAGCGTTCTTTTCAATAAAAGCTTCTTCACTATCCATTTTATGCTTGGAAAGATCTTCAACTTCCACCGGGCTAAATGTTCCCAGTCCAACGTGAAGTGTAACTTCAGCAAAATCAACACCTTTGATCTCCAAACGTTTTAGTAAGTGCTTGGAAAAGTGAAGTCCTGCAGTAGGAGCTGCAACAGCACCTTCATTTTTGGCGTAGATCGTCTGGTATCTTTCTTCGTCTTCAGGCTCTACTTCTCTTTTGATATACTTCGGAAGAGGAGTTTGGCCTAGTTCTTTTAATTTCTGTCTGAAATCACTGTAAGAACCATCGTAAAGAAAACGCAGTGTTCTACCTCTTGAAGTTGTATTATCGATTACTTCAGCAACAAGACTTTCGTCTTCACCGAAGTATAATTTATTACCAATTCTTATCTTTCTTGCAGGATCAACAAGTACGTCCCACAATTTTGTTTCTGGGTTGAGTTCTCTAAGAAGGAAAACTTCAATTCTGGCTCCGGTTTTCTCTTTATTTCCGAAGAGCCTCGCAGGAAAAACTTTCGTATTATTAAGAACCATCACATCTTCCGGCTCGAAATAATCAATTAAATCTTTAAATTTTTTATGTTCAATCGTCTGCTCCTTACGGTTTAGAACCATTAGCCTTGCTTCATCCCTGTTTTCAGAAGGATATTCAGCCAAAAGTTCTTGAGGCAGTTCAAAATTGAAATTTGAAAGTTTCATTCCCATAGTTCCTGTTTTAAAAGCTGCAAATATACAATCTCAACATAGGCGTTGTCAAGTAAATGGCGGTTTATTTATAGAATAATTCTATTCTTTACAGGTGTAGCCAAGTTCTTTAAGATCTTCCCAGAAATCTGGATAGGATTTGGACACAACTTCAGCGTCCAGAATGCGCAGATCTGTCTTTAATGCAAGTGGAGCGAAGGCCATCGCCATACGATGATCATTATAAGTTTCGATTTCAACGCCCTGCTTCAAGTCAGGATTCGGAATTAGTTGCAAACTATCTCCTGTAATTCTGACTTCTGTACCAAATTTCTCAATTTCATTCTTGAGAGCCTGCAGCCTGTCAGTTTCCTTAATCTTCAGAGTATGTAAACCTGTGAGCATACACTCGGTTTTAGTCGCGAGACAGGTAACGGCGATAGTTTGTGCGATATCCGGAGAATTACGAAGATCTTCCCGAAGACTTCGAGCCCGAGCTTTTTTTGTCTTCTTCAGCGTAATACTATTTTCAGTATAAATGGTTTCCACACCAAAGTGCTTATAAATTTCAGCTAGTGAAGAATCTCCCTGCCTGCTTTCCTTTCGGTAATTATTAAGTTTAATTTCCGCAGTTTCAGAAATAGCGGCAAGACTATAGAAGTAGGAAGCAGAACTCCAGTCTGATTCCACAGGAATAGTTACCGCTTTTACAGATTCCTGAGGTTCAATAAAGATCCTGTCTTTTACAAATTTACCATTGATCCCGGCCTGTTTGATAATTTCCAGCGTCATAAGAATATAGGGCGTGGAAGTTACGGGACCTTCCAGAATGATCTCGAGCCCTTTCGGCAAGGTTGCACCTATGAGCATCAATGCTGAAATATACTGGCTACTTACATTTGCTTCCAGCTTAACTGAAGATGCGTGTAATTTTTTTCCCTTGATAATCAAAGGCGGATAACCGGTCTCATTTTTATAAGTGATGTCGGCGCCCATACGTTGTAAGGCATCTACCAGCAATCTGACTGGTCGCTCCTTCATTCTTTTGCTTCCGGTAAGCTCAACTTCACAGCCTTCCTTCACCGCAAAATAAGCCGTTAGAAAACGCATTGCCGTTCCCGCGTGATGTATATCTATGATCCCGTTCCCTTTTTCAAGGGCTTTCTTCAATACTTCAGAATCATCACTATTCGAAAGATTTTCGATCGAAATTTCCGGGTACAATGCCTGCAGAATTAGCAAACGATTCGATTCACTTTTAGAACCTGTGATTTGAAGCGCTGCTTTCAGGTTCTTTTCTTCGGTATGTAGGGATAAATTCATGAGAGTTCGTAAAGATGAATTACGAAATTACTCTTTCTTTTCTTTACTGCGAAACTGTCCAAACGACAAAATAAAACCATAAAGAAACGAAGCGATCAACTGTCCGATAATAAAACGAGCTAGTTTCCCATTTGCCGTACGCTCTTCAAAGAACCTCGTAAATTCGAAACCGCCGTATTCGAATAGCATCGTGATCACATTATACAATACGAGAAAAGAAAGACCTAACCAGAAAACCGACTTCCAGAATGGACGTTCAGAAACCATTTCTTTGAACTTCATTATTGCAGTTTTTCGTTGTTCTTATGTCTGTCCTTATCACGTTGTGTCTTGAGGTCAAGCTTTTTATCAAATGCATCCTGCAAATTAATTCCAGTCTGGTTTGCCAGGCAAAGAACTACAAATACCACATCTGCCAGCTCCTCACCAAGGTCTTTGTTCTTATCGCTTTCTTTCTCACTTTGCTCCCCATAACGACGGGCAATGATACGGGCTACTTCTCCAACTTCTTCTGTTAACTGAGCCATATTGGTAAGCTCATTGAAATATCGCACTCCGTGTTCCTGTATCCAGTTATCTACCGCTGTCTGCGCGTTCTTCAAGTCCATCTGCTGAAATTTTCTTCAAAACTATGCTTTCATTTTGTTTTTTGATGATGTTGTCGTAAAACTTTTGAATGTATTCATAGTCTGTCGCAGCAAAAATTGTTTGCGCCAGGTTCACTTCAGAATCTATTCTTATCACATTATTGCTGTGCTTTACCAGGTATTTAAACTCTCCGGCAGCATCCTTTAATTGCACCATAGCACTCTGCGGAAGCGATTCGACCTCATAACCTTCAGGGATCAACATATTTACCTGGTGATGCTTCTTCATTGGAAAATCAAAATAGATTGGAAGTGTTCTGGTTTCAGATTTAAAAGGATTTTCAGAAGTTACATCAAACAACATAGGCTTTACATAGATCTTGTCTCCAATTACATCCTGTCCGCTTTGGGTATTGAACTCATAGGTATTGTGAATTCCTTCTCCAAGTTTTTCAAAGTTTTCAATCTTTACTTCGGAAATGGAATAGTTGCTCAATGCCGATTCCAGGTTTGCCGTAGCATCGCTTAAATTCCCATGATTTAACCTGAAGTTTCTAGCATAAAGAGCATCGAGATTATTGAAGTATTTACCTGAAATTCCATCTTCTGCCAGCTGAACATTCAGCCTGGTTTTATTTTGTGAAAAATACAAAGGTTGCAGATTCACCCATTCTGAAGTACCATCTTCACGAATCAATCTACCTTGCCAGTTTCTTGCTCTTTTGGGCAGTTCCCCAGGAATCGCCAGTGGATCACTTGCATCCATCAGGATCACTTTATCACCAATTTTTGCGGCAGCAATCAAGTAATTAAATCCATTTTTAGTTGGAAACAGAGGAGTGCCATTACTAACCGTACTTACTAGGACTGGATTGGCATCGATATTAGCATACTTCAGCATGGAAACCAGTAAAAGATTAATATCACCGGTATTTCCAATACCTTCCTCGTAAGCATCACGCAGGCCATTTTCAGCTATATAACCCACATAATCATTCCAGGTCATCTTTTGTTTTACAAAATTGAAGATCTTATTCATTTTTTGTTCCTGGTTGGTCAATGTGCCAAGCAAAGCATCGATATCATCATCGAAAAAACGCTGATTGCGGAGTTCTGTGTTGAATCCACTATCATTATAAATGGATTTGGAAACACCTTCCCAGGTTTGCGAGTAATTATCAATAGGAGAATTTGGAAACTTGGTAAACTTTAATTCCCAATCTAAAAATGCCCCGTAATTCTCCATATAATCTACATGACTTTCAGCTTTAAGGGCAGGGATATCTTCTTGGTCGATCTCATAAGTGTTTTGCATATAATCTAACACACTGTTGCTAGTGGAATGGCTAACAACCTTTCCGCCGTAAGAAGAATTTCTCTGATTATTAGAAAAGGACCTTTTAAATGGCTTGGTTCCCTGATTAATTTTAGCATAGAAAGCTGCTTTTGGATTGTTATAAACTCCAAAATTTAAATACTCCGGGATCGTCACGCTTATATTCAGTTTGTCAATAGGAATTGTATACTGCAAATTGATACGATCCATCGAGGTCGTGATCCGGTCGCTGATTTTCTTATACTCATATTCGATCACCGTTCCCTCTTTTACCGCAGGCATGGTGAACGTAGTAAGCTCACGATATTTACTTGCCTCATTCTCATAAATATCCTTACGATCGAGCTTGGTTTCCTTAACTTTTCCGTTTTCAAGGTTGTAACTAACTCCCTTTACTCCAGAAACGTTTTCCTCGTAACCTCCTTTATAGGCACTGATCTTATGCGTTGCCCAGTCGAAACCATCTTTGCTGTAGATCTTAATACGTTCGTGATATTCAGTTACCACAAAAAAGCCGGTGTTTGGCTTATAATCATAGTATGTACGCTGATATTTATATAAAACGGCAGCATTCGCATCAGGATCTTTGTCGTGTTGTTTCTGGGCAACTTCACTTTTAGATACTTTTCCGAATTTATAATTCTGGGCATAGGTCGTGCTACTCAGAATTAAGAAACTGAGAATAAAAAGGTATTTGGTCATGGTTAGGATTTTTCGGATTTGGCGATTACTGCTTTTAGGTTATTTAAGGTATTTACTTTATCGATAAACTGGGTGAAATTCTGGAATTGCTCACTAGGCCACTCCCCTTCGCGAATAATGAGAACTCTTTCTACTTCTATACTTTTATCTTCTTCGGAAGCGCTAATATTTATACTGAATTCTCCAAATTCTGAAGCGATCTCGTCACTTCCAGGTAATGCTTCGATCTCATAACCTTGCGGAATCTTAAAGCTGAAGTGATCTTTGTAGGTTTTTCCACGTTCGAACACAAAAGGCATGGTTCGCTCCTGTGAAGTTTTCTTCATGATGTTCCCCTGCTGAATAAAATTGAGCGGAACAAGTAATCTTTCCCCGGCAGGACTCGCCAGCCTGCTACCACTAAACTTCAGTTTCTCCTGAAATTGAATAGCTACACGGTCATCTTCAAAAGCAATGTTCTCAAAATGGAGATTCTGAAGTCTGCCCCATTCGTTTCTATAATATTTTTTGAGATTATCTTCCGTTTCTCTCTTTAATCCGTAGCGATCACCGTAGGGAATACCTTCCGAGATTCTGGTGAATTCCGCATCAAAATTGCCATTTTCATCCAGCTGAATATCGCATTCTATCGCCTGTACATTATCTGATACTTCATATTTTCTGGTACGTATGATCTCTCCACCTTCTTCTGTAACTCTTAGCGCGTAGCGATCATCTGTGAAGTCCCCCATATAGTTGAAAGGAGTAGTCTGGCTTGTACATTCCAACCACAGATCTGTTCCATCTTCCGCAGGAATATTGAGAATCACATGATTCCCCTGCATGATGGTGAAATCTGGCTCTATATCACGTTTTGAATCGCCTGCATGGATTACCGTGTAATAAGATTCGATTCCCTGACTTTTAAGCAAGGCTTTCGTATAGTTCGTTAATCCTTTACAGTCGCCATATCCCAGCCTGTCCACGTTCATGGCAGTTTCAGGTTCCCAGCCTCCAATGCCATATTGCACAGAAATATATCGGGTATTTTCCTGAACGTACTGGTAAATAAGCCTGGCTTTTTTTTCAATACTACTGGCAGAGCTGGTCAAATCTTCTATTTTCTTAATAGTGCTCTCCGGCAGATGATCATGTTCTGCAACCAGATTATCATACATCCATTTACCAAAATGTTTCCAGTCTCTGGTTTCTCCGGCAACACCCTTCAGCTCAAATTTTTCCATGCTAAATAGAAGGTTGGGTGTAGTATTGCGTAAAGACGGTTCGAAATCTTCGTGTTTTCTCGCTTTGATATTCCGAAGTTTATAAAGGAAATGATTCTTAACCGAATGATCTTCTATGGCAACCTTATCGAAATTGTTTTCCTGAAATCTTAGTGCATGCGCATCAGGGTTTTCAAGTTCGAAAATAGATTCTTCAATACTTACATTATAACCTTCCAGAGGAAACCATTGATCGAGAAATACAGTGTCTTCGTTTTCGAATTCACTGGTATAAATAACAGTATATGGATAGTTTCTGGCGTTATAATCCATATAACTAACCCTATTGTCTGCAAATAAGGTCCCTGAGCCAAAAGCACTAACGTCTGAAAAGTCCTTTTTCCTGAACTTTTCAACTTCATTTCCCATAGCGTCAATTATGATGGCCTGCTGTTTTGCTATCCCATCACCCTCATCGTAGTGCTGGTAAGCATCAATAAAGTATTCACCATTCTCATTGAAAACAGTGACAATGCGGGTAGTGTGTACGACCACTTTATCTATGTCTTCAACAACAAGTTTTGTGTGCATCTTGCGAACGACCGCATCTGCATTTTCCAATAATTCCGGGGAAATTTTTAAAATAGAATATTCTTGCTGGGAATACATGGAAGACATGCAGACCAGCAGCAAAAAAGTGATGATTCTTTTGCGCATTAAGCTGAAAAATAGGTTAGTTCAACCCGCAATATATAAAAAATTAACGCTTTTTAACGCTTTTCTTTCGAATCGATGATAATTGTTACTGGACCATCATTGAGCAAGGAAACTTTCATATCTCCTCCAAAGACTCCTACCCCAACACTTTTACCAAATTCTTTTTCGAAAGACTTTACAAAATCCTGATATAATGGTTCTGCAATATCAGGTTTGGCAGCATTAATAAAACTGGGCCTGTTCCCTTTTTTAGTACTGGCATGTAGGGTAAACTGACTTACTACAATAGCATCTCCATCTATAGTTTTGAGAGACTCATTCATTTTGCCCTCATCATCTCCGAAAATTCTCATGTTAATGATCTTACGGCAGAGCCAGTCGATATCTTCCTGGGTATCGCTCTCCTCTATTCCAAGTAGGATCAATAAACCATCGCGCATTACCGCGCACACTTTATGTTCTACGGTGACCGATGCTTTTGTGACTCGTTGTATTACTGCTCGCATTATTTCTGGTATTGATCTACTCTGTAGTTTTCATCTTCACCTTCCATGATCTGCAAATAACTTTTGTACCTGGACCAGGCGATCTCTCCTTCTTCAAGAGCATCTTTTACAGCGCATTTTGGTTCATTAAGATGCAGACAATTATGAAATTTACAATGTTGTTTTAGCTGAAAAAATTCCGGGAAATAGTCACCAATTTCTTCCTTGTCCATATCCACTACACCAAAACCTTTAATTCCGGGAGTATCTATGATTCTTGCATCAAATTGAAGGTCAAACATTTCAGCGAAAGTAGTGGTATGCTGCCCCTGGCTGTGCTGCCTGCTAATTTCGGAAGTTTTGAGATCGAGAGTAGGCTCTATAGCATTGATAAGAGTAGATTTTCCGGTACCACTATGACCAGAGATCATACTGGTCTTTCCAATCATCTTATCTTTTACTTTATCTACGTTTTTACCTTCTTTGGCTGAAATTCCAATACACTCATAGCCTGCACCGCGGTAAAGTTCTGCAAGGTATTTCACCTCAGCAAGTTCCTCAATGCTATAAGTATCTATTTTATTGAAAAGCAGTACTGCCGTGATAGCATAGGCTTCCGCAGTCACCAGAAAGCGGTCTATAAAAGTGGTTAAAGTGGGCGGATTATTAAGGGTAATAAGCAAGAAAACCTGGTCGACATTTGAAGCAATTATATGAGTTTGCTTTGAAAGATTAACCGACTTCCGGATAATATAGTTTTCCCGTTCGATGATCTTTTTGATAACCCCGGTTTCCTCCTCGCCATCTTCCACATCAAATCTTACGACATCTCCAACGGCAACAGGATTTGTACTTTTAATTCCCTGTATCCTGAACTTTCCTTTGATCCGGCATTGGTAAAATCGGCCATTCTCGGCTTTTACATGATACCAGCTCCCGGTAGACTTATAAACTACTCCCTGCATTAAGCTAAACTATTCATATCTAATAATTTCTTTCCGCAAATTTAGGCATTAATTTATGAAGCTACCGGGTAGCGTGAAATCATCCCTTATACATCAAGGATTTTCTGTTGGTGATTAATAGATTCCTGGTGAATGGCTTTGAATAATCTTAAAACGAATTCTTCACTCAGGCCTTTATCTTCACCTTCCAGAACCATTTTCCCAAGGATCTCGTTCCATCTTTTAGTTTGCAGAATGGCTACGTTCTGGTCTTTCTTTACCTGTCCTATTTCTTCGGAAATTTTCATACGTTTAGATAAGATCTCCAGAATCTGACTATCGGTAATATCAATCTTAGAACGCAAAGCTGTTAGCTTATTCTGAAAATCCTGACTGGCAGAGATCTCTTTTCTAACCTTTAGATCTTCCATCATCTGGATCAAAGTAGCTGGTGTAATTTGTTGCGCCGCATCACTCCAAGCTTTATCCGGAGTATGGTGAGTTTCCACCATGATTCCGTCGAAATTAAGATCCAGTCCTGTTTGGCAAAGATCAAAGATGATATCTCTTCTTCCTGCGATATGGGATGGATCCAGGATTAAAGGAAGGTCCGGGAATTTATTTTGTAGTTCGATAGGAATCTGCCATTCCGGGTTGTTACGGTACTTCGTTTTCTCGTAAGCAGAGAAGCCACGATGTATTACACCAAGGTTGTTGATATCTGCCGTGTGTAAGCGCTCAACCGCTCCCAGCCACAAAGCAAGATCTGGATTTACAGGGTTTTTTACCAGTACGATCTTATCAGTTCCTTTCAAAGCATCTGCGATCTCCTGTACTATAAATGGAGAAACCGTTGTTCGCGCTCCAATCCAGAGAATATCTACATCATGTTTTAATGCAAGATCAACATGGTTCGGGTTGGCAACTTCAGTAGTAGTTAGCATTCCGGTTTCCTCTTTCGCCTTCTGAAGCCATTTTAGACCCAGTGCTCCAACACCTTCGAAATTCCCAGGGCGAGTTCTTGGTTTCCAGATTCCTGCACGTAAAACAGTCGCGTCACTATCTTTTAACTGGTGAGCGATCGTTAATACCTGCTCTTCGGTTTCTGCACTACAAGGCCCTGCGATCACCAACGGGTGAGACAGGTTGAAGTTGTCTAACCATCCTCTGAGTTCTTTTTTATTTTCCATTCTCCTGTAATTTTAATTCTTCGTTCTTATTTATTCCGTTTAATACTTCTTTTATATGATTGGTTCGATCCATTTCCTGGTAAAGCTGATCGAAATTGTCTTCCTGCATCAATTTCCTGAAATTCTGAAGATTCAGAATATATTCATCAAGAGTTTCCAGGACATTTTTTTTATTCTGACTGAAGATCGGTGCCCACATGGCCGGTGAACTTTTAGCAAGTCTCACGGTGGAGGCAAATCCACTACCAGCAAGGTCGAAAATATCCCGCTCGTTCTTTTCCTTTTCCAGTACTGTTTTTCCCAGCATAAAGGAACTAATGTGCGATAAATGAGAAACATAAGCTATATGACGATCATGTGAACGGGCATCCATATATCGTATTCTCATTCCTATCTTCTGAAATACCTCTAAAGCTTTTTCCTGAAGTTTGAAAGCAGTCTTTTCTACTTCGCAGATAATATTGGTCTTATTTCTGAATAATCCATGAATTGCAGCCTGCGGACCAGAAAACTCTGTTCCCGCGATTGGATGTGCTGCCAGAAAGTTTCTTCTTTTCGCATGATCCTCGACTACCTGGCAAATATTCTCTTTAGTCGACCCTGCATCTATCACCACGCAATCATCTTTTACTCTATCCAGGATTTCAGGAAGAACTTTAATGCTGGCATCTACTGGAATTGCAAGATAAACAAGGTCGGCTTCATGAATATCTTCTATCGTAGACATTCTATCGATAAGACCTAGTTCAAGCGCCTGCTTCAGGTGATCCTCATTTCCATCTATTCCGGCAATACTAATTCCAGGAATACCGGCTTTTAGATCCAGCGCGAAACTGCCGCCAATTAATCCAATTCCTACTATAAATACCTTCATGATCTAATTCTTTTTAAAGCTTCATCGATCATTTCTTCCGTAGCACAAAGGGAGAAACGAACATAATCTCTTCCCTGCTCACCAAATATAAAACCCGGAGTTACGAACAGATTTTTATCATACAACAATTCATCAACCAGGCTTTCTGCACTTTTACCTGCAGGAGCCTTCGCCCAAACAAAAAGTCCAGACTGCCCCGGGGCTGCTTCACAATTCAATGTTTTTACCAGTTCCAGAACTTTCTTTTTTCTTGAACTGTATAACTCGTTTAAATTTACAAACCATTCATCTGAAAGTTGAAGTGCCTTTACTGCCCCAGCCTGCAAAGGATAGAACATACCACTGTCCATATTGGATTTTACTTTTAGAACAGCTTCAATACTTTTTGAACTTCCGGCGAGCATTCCAACTCTCCAGCCAGCCATATTAAAACTTTTACTTAGCGAATTAAGTTCCATCACGTAGTCGCTCCTTTTATGGGAATCTAGAATACTCAAAGGTTCTGTATTCTGAATAAAACTATATGGATTATCATTGACTACCAGAATTTCATTCTTTTCAGCAAAAGCGGTCAGTTTTTCAAAGAAGTCTGCAGTCGCCTTGGTTCCCGTAGGCATATGCGGATAATTCACCCACATGATCTTTACATTTTCAAGTCCCTGTTGCTCTAATGCTTCCAGGTCTGGCAACCAGTTCTGCGATTCATCCAAAGTGTATTTCTGAACTTCTGCCTGTAGTAAGCCGGAAACTGAAGTATAGGTAGGATAACCTGGATCCGGGACTAAAACTTTGTCTCCTTTATTCAGGAATGCCATGGAAATATGCATAATCCCTTCCTTGCTTCCCATGAGCGGAAGAATTTCATTTTCAGCATCCAGATTTACATGATAATACCGAGAATAAAAAGCTATCATAGCATTTCTTAGTTCCGGAATTCCTTTATATGGCTGGTATTGATGCGCTTTGGAATGTTTTAGCCCATTTTGCATCGCATCAATTACTTGCTGCGGTGGTGCAAGATCCGGACTTCCAATTCCAAGATTGATTACCGGTTTGCCCTGTTCTCGCAAAGCTGCCACTTCCCTTAATTTTTTGGAGAAGTAGTATTCCTGTACGCTTTCCAGTCTTTCTGCTGTCTTCATGACAATCTGCTTTTGTATATTCCTAATATGTTCAGGTCCTCGGTCATTAATCTCAATACATCCATCGCACGATCAAAATCTTCGCTTTTATCAAAGATCACATCTACGAAAAATGAATATTTCCAGGGCTCGTCTATGATTGGCAATGACTGTATCTTGGTTAGATTCAAATAGGAATCACGTAGGATATTGAGTACTGAAACCAGGCTTCCACGATCACTCTTTAAATCAAATTTTAAAGATGCTTTATCAAGAATTTCACCATTCGGCTTTTGTTCTTCTGTTCCCAGAACCAGAAATCTGGTGGTATTGGATTTGATCGTATGAATGCCTGAAGCTAGAATTTCGAGTCCGTACATACTTGCCGCCGCAGGACTTGCTACCGCCGCAACTTTCAGTTTTTTTTCTGAAGAAATTCTACGGGCGGCCTCTGCAGTATCTGCATCTTCGATCAACTTAATATGCGGATGTTTTTTAAAAAAATCCTTGCACTGCAATAAAGCCATAGGATGAGAATATACTTTTTTGATATCCTCTATTTTCTGACCTTTCACCGCCATCAAATTCATATTCACCGGAGTGTAATGCTCTCCAATGACCTTTAACTTGTATTCATCAATCAGGGCATAATTAGGAAGAATAGAGCCTGCAATACTGTTTTCGATAGCCATCACTGCTTCTGTGGTGCCACCTGAGGCTAGCGCTGTAGTGAGTTCCTGAAATGACATATGTTCAGCCACAGCAGTTTGCTCTCCAAAATAGTCCATCACCACGAGGTGATGAAAAGATCCTTTAATACCCTGAATTCCGACTTTTCTCATTTTTTTCCAAAAAAAAAGTCCCGATCTAAGATCGAGACTTTTATATAATTTTAGCTTACTTAATCATATAGCATTCCCGATTCTATTCCTGGTATAGAAATAAAAATAATAGAATGCGTTCCAGTTAATTAAGCTTGTCATTTCAATAATTATGAATTACTAAAGTAGTACTAATATTCAAGACTCAAAATTAAACGGGATCCAAATTGGAACTTTTCCCATATTCGGAAAATTGATGTGAATTATTTACAGATTACGATTTAATACCTCAAAATTGACTGCTAACATTGAAAGATAATCAGTGAGTTCTCTGAAGATTTATTCCTAATTTTGATCTCAATCTATGTCTATACAAGTAAATAATATATCAAAAAGCTTCGGAGATCAGCAGGCGCTAGAAAATGTAAGCTTTGAAATTGGCCGCGGTGAGATCGTTGGATTCCTTGGACCTAATGGTGCGGGAAAATCTACTTTGATGAAGATTCTTACTGGCTACCTTTCTGCAGATTCCGGGGAAGCCAAGATCAATGATTTCACGCTGGATACTCAGCTGGCAGATCTTCAGCGAAGTATTGGATATCTGCCTGAGCACAATCCACTATATACTGAAATGTATGTTCGGGAGTACCTGCAGTTCCATGCATCCATATTTTCAGCTCCGAAGGACAGGATCGAAGAAGTCATTAATCTTACCGGGCTTTCACCTGAAGCAAACAAAAAAATAGAACAGCTATCGAAAGGATACCGGCAACGTGTTGGACTTGCGGCTGCGCTATTGCATGATCCCGAGGTATTGATCCTGGATGAACCTACTACTGGTCTCGATCCGAATCAGTTGGTTGAAATAAGATCATTAATTAGTTCTATTGGAAAAGACGGCAAGGATGGTAAGCGGGGAAAAACCGTATTTCTTTCCACTCATATTATGCGTGAGGTGGAAGCCATCTGTGACCGGGTCATCATTATTAATAATGGAAAGATCGTCGCCGATAAGTATCTCAAAGATCTTAGGAATGAAAAAGAACAGGTGATCTTTGTAGAATTCGACTATCGAATTGAAGAAATTGCTCTTCAAAAGATCCCTGGAATGATCTCTGCAAAAAATACCGGCGGCTTTACCTATGAGCTAATTTTTGATTCCAATAAAGACATGCGTCCGGCTGTTTTTGATTTCGCCCATGATAACGGACTCAAAACGCTACAGCTAAATCAAAAGACCAAGAACCTGGAAACTCTGTTTGCTGAACTTACCCAAAAATAGCATCGAGCGAGCACAGGTTCAATAACCCAAGGCTACAGTTATAGCTCTAAAACTGCCTTTTAGTTGTTTGCGTTAGGGATTGTAGCGGCATCCTTTGGACACGAGGCTGAGCTTGTCGAGGGATTGTGTTCAAAGATATAGCGGAAAGCCCGGCCCAAAGGGAAACGCCCAAATTTTTAAAGATCTCTGCAGTAGTTACCTGGAAACTTTGTTTGCTGAACTTACCCAAAAATAAAATCAATCGACAAGTTAAAGGACCTAAGTTTCAACTCTAGTCCTGTTTAGTAAAATTTTGCGTTAGGGATTGCAGCGGCATCCTTTTAACACGAGGCTGAGCTTGTCGAGGCTTCATGTTAAAAGATAAAGCGGAAAGCCCGGCCCAAAGGGAAACGCACAAATCTGAAAAATCATTGAACTATTCAAAAATCAATCTGCCTTCAAAATGTTCCGTTACATCAACATCTGCCGGCCTGTTTACCGAAATAATATCTCCATAACTAAAAAGATCGGCTTTCAAAGATTGTTGCGGATTAATGATCAACTTATTCGTCCCGCGATGTAAAAGGTCATAATGCAGTACGACAAGATCTCTAGCTTCCAACCTGGAATCTCCAGCTGCAAAGAAGCCGTCAAAATTTTCTACGCTTCCAGAAAGAAAGAAATGCGAATAATTATCGCTGGTGATCCGGAAGTTCTTTACTTCAAGATCCAGTGTAAAATCACCATTGGTATAAACCTCAATATCTTTATCCTGATTTTCGGAAACCAACCAAAGCTCATCCAAGCGTAAAGTTCCAACACTTTCTATCATCAAATTTCCTGCGTGTCTTAAGTAAGTAAGATCGGGAACAGTGACATAAACTTTGGTTATATTAAAATCACGCACAAAATTACAATCGTTCTCGTTTCGTAAAACCAACTGACCATCGATCACTTTAGCCGAGACCTCATTCCGAAGATTTTCACCGGTTTCAATAATAACTTTTTGCGTTTCTCCCTGTTCGATAAACAATTTGATCTTATCATAAACCAGGATCTCGTCAAAACTTTCAAGTACTATTTCTTCGGAAGTGATCGCGCCAGCTTTCTGAAAACAGTCATTGGCATCTTCAGAATCACAACTCCAGAGTACTATTCCGAAGAATAAAAATATCAGTTTTTTCATAATCTGTAACCTATTGAAAATTCTACTGCTTCCGCATTTGCTCCATGGGATCTAACTGTGACCGAAGCCCACCAGTCTTTAGAAAAATCACGTTGCAAACCCATTCGGTTGTAAACTCTATCCACATAATCATCATATGGATAGTAAGCATAATACCCAAGATGCGTGATCAGGGAGATTTTATTGAAAGTGAGTTTGTGACCTAGAAATAATCCCACTCGCTTAGCATCCTCATCGCCTGAAGTTCCTTTCTGCGGAAATGCTATCGACTGATACCTGATAAATTCTTCCAGAGACCTTGAAAAGAAAAGCTCTGCTCCTCCATGCAGCGTACTTCTGTGATTCAGAACTTTATCTGCATACGCTGAAACCGTCAAAAATGGCAATCTTGGAGAACCTATCACCCCTGAAGTATTCACACCACTTCGAACAGCAAAATTATAATGAAAAGGTTCGGTATATTTTTCTTCCTCTCCTCTCGGGATATAGTCGGGATGCTCCTTATGGTCCAGCAGGTAATTAACTCCTACGTTGAAAGTGAAGGTATTTGTACTATGATTTGGAGAACCCATATCTGCATTGGAATAATGTATAATGGTTACTCCTGCATTCATTCCCAATCCGCCTACGATCTTTTCCTTGTGAATATTTCCCATTAAATAGGTAGAACTCAAAAAGCGGGTTCCGTAGGCATTATTCTGATAATTGGTATCAGCATCGTAAGGATCTGTGGTATAAGCTACTCCCTGGCCTATTCGAAACATCAGCAATCGCTGCAGGAAATAGAAACTGAAATGACCGTAAACAGAATAATTCTCTCCGAGATACTGATTCTTCATATTCTGATAGATAAAAGAATATCCAAAATCAGGATAATTATACCTGCTTTCCCATTTTTCGAGTCCGTAGGTTTTCCGGTTCACGCTCAGTAAAAAACCTTCCTGGTGCTCATCGATCAAATGTGCAATATCCGGGTTGTGTTCAAGGATACTTCCATAAAAATAGCTGGCATCGAAGGAATAATATTTTTCAGGTTTTTCTTCCTGTGCCTGTATGAACAAGCTGAAAAACATGAGGAGAGCGGGGAGAATTCTTTTCATACGGAGACAAATCTAACATATTTACGAATATTATTCCGTTAGAGTTTGAACTTAGAAAACTGCTTCAGCAATCTGCCTGATATTCGTACTTTTTCCCATGGAATAATAGTGCAAAACAGGCGCCCCACCCTTGATCAATTCTTTGCTTTGCTGGATACACCATTCTACACCAACCTGCCGTACCTCTTGATTATTTTCACATTTTTCCACTTCGTGAATCAAAGCTTCCGGAAGATCCACGTGGAATCTATGCGGCAGTAAACTCAATTGTTTTATAGTCGCCAAAGGCTTCAATCCCGGAATAATAGGCACATTGATCCCCTGATCCCGGCATTTTTCAACGAATTCGAAATAGCACTGATTATTAAAAAACATCTGGGTCACCACATATTCTGCTCCGGCATCTACTTTTTGTTTTAAGCGCCGAACATCGGAATCTATACTCGGAGCCTCCATATGTTTTTCCGGATAACCAGCAACGCCAATACAAAAATCTGTGTTATGACCTTTTTCGATGACCTCATCCAGATATTTACCTTCGTTCATATCCCTGATCTGTTCCACCAGCTCACTGGCAAATTGGTGTCCGTTTGCTTCCGGCTTAAAATAAGTTTCGCTTTTTACTGCATCTCCCCGAAGTGCCACTACGTTCTTGATTCCCAGAAAATCCAGGTCGATCAGGAAATTCTCGGTGTCTTCCTTTGAAAAACCTCCGCAAAGAATATGAGGTACCGCATCCACTCCATATTTGCTTTGAATCGCAGCACAGATCCCAACAGTTCCGGGACGTTTTCTAACGATCTTTTTTTCCAGGAGTCCGTTTTCACGTTCAGAATACACATATTCTTCACGATGGTAAGTCACGTCTATAAATGGCGGATTGAATTCCATCAAAGGATCGATATTTTCGTAAATCGAATTGATATTAAATCCTTTTAAAGGCGGTAGGATCTCAAAAGAGAATACTGTTTCTCCCGTGGTTTTCTCCAGATGTTCGGTAATCTTCATGATTTTGATACTAATTTCAATTTGGGCGTTGCCCTTCGGGCCGGGCTTTTCGCTTTATCTTTTAGTACGATGCTTCGACAGGCTCAGCTTCGTACTAAAAGGATGCCGCTGCAATCCCTAACGCATATTTTTCACTTCACAATTTTTTTCGTTCTGAACCTGTTTCAGAATCTTTAAAGAACCTGAAATCGATTATTCAAGGAGTTGAATTAATTCAGCTTCACTGACATCGTTTCTGACTTCCCTAATTTCCTGTTGGTCTAAAGACTAACTTCTTAATACTCAGTACTAGTCCGAAATATTTGGATTTAACCATTTTTCAGCTTTGAGATAATCAATGCCTTTTCTTTCAGCATAATCCTTAACCTGGTCTTCTTTGATTTTTCCCAGTCCAAAATATTTAGCTTCAGGATTGGCAAAATAATAACCACTCACACTTGCCGCAGGCCACATCGCCAGGCTTTCGGTAAGCTCCACGCCGATTTTCTCCTTTACTTCAAGAATCTCCCAGATCGTTAGTTTTTCCAGATGATCCGGGCATGCCGGATAACCAGGCGCTGGCCGGATACCTTTATATTCTTCTTTAATCAAAGCCTCATTAGTAAGATTTTCAGCAGCGGCATAACCCCAATCCTCTGTCCTCACTTTCTTATGCAGATATTCAGCAAAAGCTTCGGCTAGCCTATCTGCCAGTGCTTTGATCATGATCGAGTTGTAATCGTCCAGATTCTTTTCGAATTCCTGCGCTAATTCCTGGGTTCCAAAACCTGTAGTCACACAAAAACAACCTATATAATCCTGAACGCCATTTTCTTTTGGAGCTATAAAATCTGATAACGCATAATTGGGCTGATCTCCATGCTTTTTCAATTGCTGACGAAGTGTTCTGAAAATAGCAGTTTTCTGTTCTGAATCTTCAGAATATTTTACTTCAATATCATCGTTTTCAACACAATTCGCTTCAAATAATCCAAATGTTGCTTTTGCCTTCAGTAGCTTTTCCTTCAGAATTCGTTGCAGTAAAACCTGCGCATCTTCAAATAGACTCTGTGCCTGCTCGCCAACTTTTTCATCTTTCAGAATATCTGGATAGCGGCCATGCAAATCCCAGCTTCTAAAAAATGGAGACCAGTCGATATAATCCAGTAATTTTGAAAGATCAAAGTCATCTATCACCTGTGAACCAAGCTTATTCGGTTTCTTGATATCTGTTTTCTTCCAGTCAATCTGATATTTATTTTTTCGGGCTTCTTCAATACTTAGAAATGATTTGACCTTACTTCGCTTCTTAAAATTAAGGCGGAAAGTATCATAGTCGGTTTTAAGATCGCTCTTGTATTTTTCTTTCGTACTCTCCTTCAGTAATTGTCCAACAACTGTCACCGCCCGGGAAGCGTCATTTACATGCGCAACCGCATTCTTATATTGCGGATCTATTTTAACTGCAGTATGAGCTTTAGAGGTTGTTGCGCCACCTATCAATAAAGGGACAGAAAAATCCTGACGTTCCATTTCCTTCGCCAGAAACACCATCTCATCCAGGGACGGAGTAATGAGTCCGCTAAGTCCAATTACATCTACATTCTCTTTTTTTGCAGTTTCTATGATCTTCTCCGGTGGCACCATCACTCCTAGATCGATGATCTCGTAGTTATTGCATCCCAGCACCACAGCCACAATATTTTTTCCAATATCATGCACGTCGCCCTTAACTGTAGCCATCAATATTTTTCCTGCTGATTTTCTCTTATTGGATTTATCAGCTTCAATATAAGGGAGCAAATGCGCTACAGCTTTTTTCATTACTCGTGCCGACTTCACTACCTGCGGTAAAAACATTTTTCCGCTTCCAAAGAGATCACCAACTACGTTCATTCCAGTCATTAAATGACCTTCGATCACGTCCAATGGTTTTTCAGCTTCAATTCGCGCCTGCTCAATGTCTTCAAGAATATAGGCATCAATTCCTTTTACCAGGGCATGGGTAATTCTTTCTTGTAATGGTTTTTCACGCCAGGAAAGATCAATTTTATTCTCTTTTTTTCTTCCCACCACATTTTCAGCCAGTTCCAGAAGACGTTCGGTAGCATCTTCTCGCCGATCCAGGATCACATCTTCCACATGTTCCAGCAGCTCTTTCGGAATTTCGTCATATACCTCCAGCATTGAAGGATTTACGATCCCAATATTCATCCCGGCTTTGATCGCATGATATAGGAAAACTGAATGCATCGCCTCCCGTACCGGATTATTTCCACGGAAGGAAAACGAAACATTGCTCACTCCACCACTCACACTACAGTGCGGCAAATTTTCTCTAACCCAGCGAGTACCTTCAATAAAGTCGATCGCGTTTCTTTTATGTTCATCCATTCCTGTTCCCACAGGAAAAATATTAAGATCGAAAATGATATCTTCAGGAGGTAATTTCACCTTATGAACCAATATATTGTACGAACGTTTTGCTATCTCAATTCGGCGATCATAATTATCTGCCTGCCCTTTCTCATCAAAAGCCATCACGATCACAGCTGCACCATAACGTTTGATCTTTTTCGCATGAGCGATGAATTCTTCTTCACCTTCCTTCAGACTTATTGAATTCACCACACATTTCCCCTGAACTACCTGAAGTCCGGCCTCTATAATTTCCCATTTTGAACTGTCTATCATAATAGGCACCCGCGCAATATCAGGTTCGGCAACTACGAGGTTAAGGAATTTGACCATAGCTTCCTTACCTTCAATGAGTCCGTCATCCATGTTCACATCGATGATCTGCGCGCCATTTTCTACCTGTTCCCGGGCAACTTCCAGCGCTTCATCAAATTTCTCTTCTTTGATGAGACTCAGGAATTTCTTAGATCCGGCAACATTGGTTCGTTCTCCAACATTTATAAAGTTGCTATCCGGTGTGATCACCAAAGGTTCAAGTCCGGAAAGTTTCAATGGTCTTATTTGTGACATTCTATATACTTTCTGTTTCGAGCTGTGGTAAGACTCTAGGTTTGTAATTAGAAGCGATTTCAGCAATTGCTTTAATATGTTTTGGTGTGGTTCCGCAGCAACCGCCAAGAATATTCACCAGACCTTTTTCAAGATATTCTTCTATCTGGGAAGCCATTTCCTGCGCGTTCTGGTCGTATTCACCAAAGGCATTAGGTAAGCCAGCATTAGGATAAGCTGAAACTCCCGAATTCGCATAGCGGTTCAAAACTTCCAGATGCGGAGTCAATTGTTTTGCCCCCAAAGCGCAGTTAAAACCAACGCTTAATAAAGGAATATGAGATACTGAAATAAGAAAAGCTTCTGCAGTTTGTCCGGATAGGGTTCTTCCGGAGGCATCGGTAATCGTTCCGCTTACCATGATAGGAATATCAAGATTCTGTTCCTCTTTTAATTCTTCAATTGCAAAAAGTGCTGCTTTAGCGTTCAATGTATCAAAAACAGTTTCTACAAGAAGAACATCTGCTCCACCTTCAACAAGTGCTTTTGCTTGTTGCTTATAAGCTTTCCGAAGTTGATCAAAAGAAATAGCGCGATAGCCGGGGTCGTTCACATCCGGGCTCATACTCGCAGTTTTGTTGGTTGGACCAATTGCCCCGGCTACGAATCTTGGTTTCGATGGATCTTCAGCAGTGACCTGCTCCGCGACTCCTTTCGCAATTCTTGCCGATTCAAAATTAAGCTCGTAAACGAAGTCTTCCATTTGATAATCGGCCATGGCGATAGTAGTTCCTGAGAAAGTATTGGTTTCTACAATATCGGCTCCGGCATCAAAGTATTTTCGATGGATGGTGGCAATAGATTCAGGTTGGGTAAGGGAAAGCAGATCATTATTTCCTTTTACAGAAACAGGCCAGTCGGCAAAACGTTTTCCGCGGAAATCTTCTTCAGAAAATTTATATTCCTGAAGCATGGTACCCATGGCACCATCTAGTATTAATATTTTTTGAGAGAGTAACTCTTCTAATTTCGACATGATTATTCAAATAATACGATATCAAAAAAAGAAGACTGGAAAGAATTCTGATTGTTATCTATCCGAGACTGAACTCAGTAGAATGTAGCACCTTCTCCTAAGGAGGGTTGCTAAGGTTTCACAGGGTCTAATCCCTCAACCTTTCTTGATAACGATTGTTAGTAAACAATGAACTTACGAGACAAATATAGGGTTCAGCCTCTAAAAACCAAGTGTTTTGGCAAAAAATTAATCTGATAATTAATAAGAGAAATTCCCGCTTTGCTGAACCTTCAATAAATTATTTTCACTCAATTCCTTTAGAAATGATCTAAATTCTTCTTTCATCTCCTTATTGGAAAGGGTAATTTCAAGATCTCTCTTTTCTCCAGATCTATGGGTAAAATATAAATGGTTCTTATTTCCGTAGATCGTGTGTTTCCAGAAACTGGCATATCCTACATAGTCAAAACCAAGATTCTGTAATTCTGTGATCTTATATGTTTTTAATTCGTTCTCTTTCTCAATGATGATCTCATTGCGAGTGATTTTTAAAAAGCCTAAAGTCCTTGGTTTTAGAAAACTTTGCCCTAGTGCGATAAACATACAGATAACATAAACCGCATGTGCGGAATGTAACAGCCATGGATTTTCCGGTTTCCAGACATACGCGATCACACCGCCACCCAACAATAGTACTGCTACCAGAATACGGACTTTCCAGGAGGGATCCCAGGTTTTTACAATTTTCGTTTCAAACGAATTCACTATATAACTTTTTCAGAATTAAGGCTCAAACTGTATGAAATCTCCGCAGCTTTTTCCAGCATTTTCGAAACTGAACAATATTTATCCATCGATAGTTTTACTGCTCTCTCCACTTTTGCTGCTGGAACGTCACCTTTCAGAATAAAATCAAGATGAATCTTTTTGAAAACATTAGGAATAGCACCATCTTCACGATAACCATCTACCTCAACCTGAAGATCTTCCAGCTCGTGATTTTGCTTTCTCAGGATCATCACAATATCTATACTGCTACAACCCGCAATTCCCCTAAGCAGGAGATCCATGGGACTCGCACCCTTTGGCTCCTCATCAGATTTGTTATCCAGCAATACTATATTCCCGCGCTCATTTACAGTCTCGAACAGGTAGTTCTCATTGATTCTCTTTAAGCTGATCTTCATTTCTTCAAATTTTCAATAAAGATAGGAATTCTTACACTTCTGAAGAGTAACCTTAGTTACCAGGATCTTCTAAACACTAATACTTTTAACCACTTCTCGTTTCGCTTCTTTTTTAGTTCCGTCGAAACCTTCCACCCCGCCCACAGTCGTGTACTTCAGCACGTACTTTTTATCTGGATTAATTCGCGCATAGGCACTCTGGCACATGATTGCAGCTTCATGAAAGCCAGACAATATTAGCTTCAGTTTACCTTTATAGGTATTCACATCGCCAATCGCATAAACCCCGGGAATATTTGTCTGGTAATCATAAGAATTATCTACTTTGATCGCATTCTTTTCAATTTCCAATCCCCAGCTTCCAATAGGTCCAAGTTTTGGGGATAACCCGAATAGTGGGATAAATTCATCCACTTCCCTGAACTCTTCACCACGCGCTTTATCCTGATGCCGAATAACCACTTTTTCCAGCTGGTCCTTCCCTTGCAGACCAACAACTTCTGCATTGGTGATCATTTCAATTTTTCCAAGTTTAGCCAATTCTGAAACTCTTTCTACGGAATCTAATGCTCCACGGAATTCTTCCCTTCTGTGTACTAAAGCAACTTCAGCAGCAACATCGGCTAAATAAATTGCCCAGTCTAAAGCAGAATCGCCGCCACCAGCGATCACCACACTTTTATTACGATACACTTCGGGGTCCTTGATAAAATAAGAAACTCCCTTATCTTCAAAATCTGTAATATTTGCAATAGGTGGCTTACGAGGTTCGAAAGAACCAAGTCCGCCGGCAATTGCAACAACGGGTGCATGATGCTGAGTGCCTTTGTTAGTAGTGACTATAAATGTTCCGTCATCCAGTTTTTCTAAAGTTTCTGCTCGCTCGCCAAGTGTAAAACCAGGCTCAAAAGATTTTATTTGCTCCATTAAATTCTTAACAAGATCACCAGCAAGGATCTCTGGAAACGCCGGAATATCGTAAATAGGTTTTTTCGGATAGATCTCAGAACACTGTCCGCCAGGTTGAGGCAGAGCATCAATAAGATGTGTTTTTAGTTTTAGAAGTCCCGCTTCGAATACGGTAAACAATCCTGTGGGTCCTGCTCCAATGATCAGGATATCTGTTTTAATCATTTTTCTCCTTTTTATATATTAAAGACTCAGTAATACTATTCATTTGTTCCACTTTGGCTTCGAAATCACCTTTGATGGATTTTCGATATTCATTCAAATTCTCCACCATTTCGTTCACATTTTCTGGAATTACTTCTTCAAAAAACTGTCGTAAACGCTTTGCGGTTGTTGGTGATTTTCCATTAGTGGAAATGGCGATTTTCACATGCCCCTTATTTACGATCCCGCCCATATAGAAATCGCACAACTCCGGTGTATCTGCGATATTCGCCAGTAAAAATCTCTTTTTTGCATCTTTATAAACCCTTTTATTCAGTTTTGCATCGTTTGTTGCAGCGATCACAAAGTGCCGTTTTTTCAGATATTTTCGTTTATACCTTCCCTTAGTCAATTTAGCTCCATGTTTTCTGGCAAGCTCTTCGGTTTCTTTCAGGAACCATTTTGCTATCACTTCAACCTTCGCATTAGGACTGGATTTAAAAAGAAAATGAAGCTTTTCGTGGCCTACATTTCCACCACCAACTACCAGAATATTAAGTTGATTCACTTTTAAAAAAACCGGATATAGTTCGTTTCTTTCTTCCATTATTATCTTGTATTACCTCTAAGCATTCATTCTGTTCATTTTTTCCATTGATGAAAAAACGAACCAAAAAAATCTAGGCTTACGAAACTTTATCTAAATTTCTCGTTTACCACCTAAATTTTAGAAACTCGCCATTCAAATTGAACCATTATAAAATTCCGTTTTGCTCAAACAGTCTAAAATTTTTCGGTGGCTTCACTTCAAATTTTACGATATACTTTCGGTAGGCCGTTTATCATTTTTTGCTTTATTTGTTTCCAAAAATCCCTAAACCTCAATTTGATTAACTTCCGGGAACCTTTGATTTTCAGTTTCCCATAAATTTCGACTTTTCTACTTCGTTCTAGGTGAGGGTTATCTAGCTACTATTATATTAAGCAGCTCCAATTTTTACGTATTCTTTTTGCTTAGGAAGACTTTTCACGTTCTGAAAAACGTTTTGTAAAGCATTCGCTTCCTTCACTACCTCACCAATCACGATGATCGCAGGCGCTCCAAGATTTTTTTCTGAAACGATTTTCTCAATAGTTTTTATAGTTCCAAAACCTGATTTTTCGTTCACAGTTGTACCATTCTGAATGATGCCCACAGGAATATCTTTTTTACCATAATTGCTGAAAATTTCAACAATTTCATCAAGTTTTCCCATCCCCATTAAAATCACCACAGTTGCGGTAGATTGTGCTGCCAATTGCACATCATTAGATAAACTCTTCTGGGAGGTGGTTCCTGTAATTACCCAAAAACTTTCAGAAGTGCCTCTCTGCGTCAGCGGAATCCCGACATTTGCCGGTACCGCGATCGAAGAAGTAATTCCAGAAACAACCGCAGTTTCCAGTCCATGCTTTCGAGCATAGTTGATCTCCTCAGACCCTCTCCCAAAGATGAATGGATCTCCTCCTTTAAGTCTTACCACATGTCCTTGTTCTGTAGCATATTTTACAATTAATTCATTGATCTCATCCTGAGAAAATCGGTGTTTATCCTTTCGTTTCCCCACGAAAATATGTCTCGCCTGTGGTGCATATTCCAATAGATCTCTATTAATAAGTGCATCGTACAGAATCACATTAGCCGACTTTAAAGTATTCAAAGCTTTTACTGTGATCAATTCCGGATCACCCGGACCTGCGCCTACTACGGTTAGTTTTGCTGAATTAAACATCCTGTACCTCCTTCGTTCTATAAGCATCTACTCTATTCAGAAATAACTGCGCATCTTCTAAATACTTTCTGGCAAAGTCCTCGCTAGGTTCATGCTGGTTTAACTGGTATGTAAATTCTTTAAAACTGGTCGCTAGATCGATCTTGCCGGTTTCAACGAATAGTTCATCGAATTGCGCAATGATTCCAGCCTGGGTATTCGTCTTTACGTCTTCAGCCAGCAGCAAGGCTTTCGCTGAATTCACAATTGAAGTATACGCATGATAAATACTGTCTGCCCAATCCATTCGTTCCAATGCAGATTTCGCATTATCGATCTTCTCTTCACTTTCAAACAATAATGTTGTAATTAGATCGATGACCACCCCGGCGCATTCCCCTACTCCTACTGCCTTTATATATGGAGTTTCATGACCCCAGTCCACAAACTCATTCTCGGAAATATTTGAAGTATCTGCCAGATCTTTCAGCAAGTCATAGAAATAGTTCTTTTCTTTACGATCATAATATTCGACAAATTTTTCCTGCGCTTCAGAATTCGCTTCAAAATCGTTCAGTATGATCCTTAATGCTTCAGGACCACGTTTACTGGGAACTTTTACGAGTTTATCGGCAAATCTACCCTTGCCATTTCCAAGGGTTCCACCACCAAGTAGCACTTGAAGTGCCGGTGCAACCGTTTTTCCGACTTTAATAGACATTCCCTGGAATCCAATTTCAGCCATATTATGCTGTCCACAGGCGTTCATACAACCACTAATTTTAATGGTGATATCCTTTCCATTAGTGAATTGCGGATATTCTTCTTTGAGAACATCTTCCAGCACATCGGCAATTCCAGTGCTGCTGGCGATACCAAGATTACAGGTATCGGTGCCCGGGCAGGCGGTAATGTCTACAGTCTTATTGTAACCAACTTCTGCATATCCCAGTTTTTTAAGTTCAGTATAGAAAAATGGTAATAGATCCTGCCGAACGTGACGAATCAAAATGTCCTGTCTCAAGGTTAATCTTAACTCGTTGCCTGCATATTTTTTAACCAAATCTGCTAGCTGCCTAGCTCCACGCGTATAAAAATCACCAAGCGGCACACGAATTCCAATAGCGAATAATCCTTCCTGCTTTTGCGCAAAAACATTGGTTTTCTTCCAGCTTTCGAAATCATTCCTATCTTCGATTTCTACGGAAGGAACCTCAACTTGTTGCAAAGCTGGAGCTGCTTCGAATCTTTCAATCTCAAATTCAGGTTGTTCTTGCGAAAGTGCCGTCTTTTGTTCGGCTACCAGTTTCATAAATGCTTCTTTTCCTATATCCTTCAGAAGAAATTTCATTCTTGCTTTGAGACGTTTCGCACGTTCACCATGTCGATCAAAAACCCGGAGTACACCTTCAATTAGAGGTATGATCTCTTCCGCAGGTAAAAAGTCATATAACTCATCTGCATGCCGGGGTTGTGAGCCCAGACCGCCACCAAGCATTACTTTGAATCCGCGTTTTCCATCCTTTAGTTTGGCGATAAAACCAAGATCATGTATATAACTAAGTGCAGTATCTTCATTTGAAGAAGAAAAGGACATCTTGAATTTTCTGCCCATTTCCTGGCAGATAGGATTCCGAAGAAAAAATTGAAAGGCAGCGTGTGCATATGGTGATACATCGAAAGGCTCGTTGGGATCTATCCCAGCGGTTGGCGAAGCTGTGATATTTCTTACCGTATTCCCGCAGGCTTCCCTAAGAGTGACATCATCTTTTTCCAGTTGCGCCCAAAGCTCGGGAGTCCTGTCCAGGCTCACGTAATGGATCTGGATATCCTGCCTGGTTGTAATATGCAACCTACCTTTGGAATACTCATCTGAAACATTGGCGATCCGGTGTAATTGCTCTGAAGTCACCTTTCCAAACGGCAGTTTTATACGAACCATTTGAACTCCCGACTGTCGCTGTCCATAAACTCCCCGTGCAAGGCGCAGGCTACGAAACTTTTCTTCATCAGCCTTTCCTTCGCGAAAAAGCCTGATCTTTTTTTCTAAATCCAGGATATCTTTCTCGACAACGGGATTTTCAATTTCGGTTCTAAAACTTTGCATGATCTTGATTATTTAAATGAAAAAAGTCCTTTTAAGAATGACACTTAAAAGGAGTTTTTATAACTCAGTTTATAAAATGGACTTCTAAGTATGAGGCGAATAGCACATACACATATTTGATAAAATGTTGATATTGAAGTGGTTCATTTTCCAGCAATTATTTAATAAATCCTACTCCGGCCGTGGTATTTGTTTGAGTATCTACCAGAATAAATCGTCCATTTGTTCGATTTTCATTATAACTGTCCGCATAAATAGATTTACTTAGTTTGATCTTTACGCTACCAATATCATTCAGACTCAGAGAAGTTACATTCTCCTCGGCTCCAAAATTCGAATCAATATGGCTTTCTATTTTATCTATTTTTGCCAGAACACCGTTGGTATTATGTTGTAAAACATATTTTTTGCCCGGAACCAAAGGGCGATTATCCATCCAGCAAACCATGGCATCCACAACTTTTGTTTCTTTAGGAACCTCTTTGGTCTTCACCAGCATATCTCCTCTGGCGACATTTATATCATCTGCCAGGCTAATAGTTACAGAACTTCCTGCTGGAGCTTCATCAAAAGTTTCTTCGAAAAAATGAATGTCTTTGATTTTCGAGGTCGTCAAGGATGGTAACACGGTTACATCATCTCCTACTCTCAGGCTATTACCATTAATTTTCCCTGCATAACCGCGGTAATCATGAAATTCTTCTGTTTTAGGTCTTATCACTGTTTGAACAGAAAACCTAGCCTGACTTTCTTCCGCAAAATCTTCAGCTTTAAGATCCTCGAGATGTTCCAATATGGTTTGTCCCTGATACCATGACATTGCGGTAGATTTTTCAGCAATATTCTCTCCCCATAGAGCGCTCACCGGAATAAAGGTGATTTTCTGATCTCGGAAATCACTTTTACTTCTTAACTCATCAAATTCCTTAATGATATTGGTGAATACATCTTCAGAATAATTGACAAGATCCATTTTATTTATAGCGACTATAACTTCTTTTACTCTCAACAAATTATTTATAAAAAAGTGCCGGTACGTTTGTTCGATCACTCCCTTTCTGGCATCTATAAGTATAATTGAAGCTTGCGAAGTTGAAGCTCCGGTCACCATATTCCGTGTATATTCAATATGCCCCGGAGTATCGGCGATGATATAACTTTTCTTTGATGTTGAAAAGTAGATATGAGCCACATCTATTGTGATCCCCTGTTCTCTTTCTGCTACCAGACCGTCTGTAGCTAGTGAGAAATCCAAATAGTCCAAACCATTTTTCTTACTCACCCTATCAATGGCTTCCAATTTATCTGAAGTTAAAGATTTGGTATCGTAAAGCAGTCTGCCTATGAGTGTGCTTTTACCATCATCAACGCTTCCTGCTGTTGCTATTTTTAATACTTCCATGCTCTTCTTTATTTTAAAAATAACCTTGTTGCTTTCTTGTTTCCATGGCGGCCTCAGATCTTTTATCATCGATCCTTGCACCTCTTTCTGAAATAGCTGATTCCCTTACTTCCTTGATGATCTTTTCTACGGTATCTGCTCCAGATTCCACTGCAGCCGTACAGGTTATATCTCCCACAGTTCTAAATCGAACGGTTTTCATTTCTGTAAGTTCATGATCGTCTTTGTAAACATGCTCTGAAGCTGTCCAGATTAAACCATCTCTTTCAAAAATCTCTCTCTCGTGCGCGAAATAAATGGAAGGAATTTCAATCTTTTCAGCATCTATATAACTCCAAACATCTAGCTCTGTCCAGTTAGAAATAGGAAATACTCTAACATTCTGGCCAATATCGATACGACCATTCAGCATATCAAAAACTTCTGGTCGCTGGTTCTTTTCATCCCACTCTCCAAAGTCATTTCTTACTGAAAAAATTCTCTCTTTTGCACGAGCTTTTTCTTCATCCCTTCTTGCTCCGCCTATACATGCATCGAACTTATATTCTTCAATAGCACTCAAAAGAGTATTGGTTTGCAATGAATTCCTGCTGGAGTACCTGCCTTTTTCTTCAATAGAAACTCCGCTGTCAATATCATCCTGAACTTTTCTTACAATAAGGTTCAGTCCAAGTTCTTCAACTAATCGATCTCTGAACTCGATAGTTTCAGGAAAGTTGTGACCGGTATCTATGTGCATTAATGGAAAAGGAATTCTAGCGGGATAGAAGGCTTTTTGCGCTAAGCGTACCAAAGTGATAGAATCCTTACCACCCGAAAATAATAGCACGGGATTTTCGAACTGAGCCACAACTTCCCGGAAGGTGTAAATAGCTTCGCTTTCTAACGTATTTTGATTTAAGATCGAACTCATTTTTAAACTTTTAGGCGTGTAAACCACACTCTCTATTATTTAATACTTTTGTAGGGTCGAAATATTTGAATTCATTCGGTAATTTATGCTCTCTCAAATACTCATCTAATTTTTCGTCTGACCAGTGGTAAAAAGGACTGACCTTAAGAAGACCGTCTTTACTATAACTTAGAATATCGATGCTATCTCTAAAATTTGTCTGTCCTTTCCTAAGATTCGTAAACCACACATCTGGATTTTGTTCTGCCATTGCTCGCTGGAATGGTTCTAGTTTTACCTGCCTGGTAAATTCCTTATGATCTGGAGAATCTACTCCTGGAATACCCTTAAAAAATGCGTCTCTATAAGCAGCAGTTTCTTTTGGTGTATAAAGTTTCACTTTAAGATCTAAATGGTCCATGAGAAACTGAGCATGTTTATAGGTAGGCAGAGTATTGTAACCTGTGTCGCACCAAATTATCTTCATAGAACTATCTACCTGAGTACAGGCATGTAAGATTGCTGCTTCATAAGGTCTGAAATTGGTAGTAACTACTGGATTATTACTAGATGCCAAGACCCATTGAATTATTTCTGAAGGTGCTACACCGCGTAACTGACTGTTAAGTTTTTCTATTTCTGTATCGCTAAACTTTTTCATCTGTCTTTATGATTTAATTCTGGTCAATTGCGAATAACCAGTTACTATTTCACATTTGAATAATTTCCGGTTCGCTACTATTAAAGCTAATCTTTGCCATAGGGTATTAAATTCCAAAGCCGTTCGTGACCAAAGTACAGGATCATCTTTGTTACCAGTTCTACAGATCCAATTGCGAGAGCGGTTTCTATTTTTCCAGTAAGAAACCATGCGATCATAACCGTATCCAGGGTTCCAACTATTCTCCAACTAATCGTTTTAAGAATACTTCGAAGCGGTCGTTCTGTAGTCCTATCTTTTTTATAGGTACTTTTTTCTTTAGTTTGATTCAGTAACATCAACATACTCTCTTCATTAAAAACTATAATCCTATCGGTTTACTAGGTTTTAAGCAAAACTAGACTTCGTTTATTTAAACACCAATTTATTTCTCTGTAAAATTTTATTTTAACACCCTTATCATTGCTTTAAGGCAATGTCTGCAAGCGTATTCTCTCCAAGTACATTCAGCGATGCATCCCTAACCTGTATCATCAATTTATGAACAGAACAGGCGTCCTCATCTGGACAGTCATCGCATTTTTCATAGTAATTAAGGCTAACACATGGAACCATGGCAATGGGTCCTTCCAGCACCCTGATCACTGCGGTCATTTTAATTTCTGAAGGTTTTTTTATTAAATAATAACCTCCACCTTTTCCCTTCTTAGATCCTAGAAAACCAGATTTTCTAAGTTCCAGCATAATACTCTCCAGGAACTTCTGAGAAATATTCTCACTTTCTGAAATTTCAGAAGCCTGGACAGGGAATTTTTCATCTTTTCGCGCTATGTATGTTAGTGCTTTGATGCCATACTTGGTCTTTTTGGAAAGCATGAAACGAAAATAAAAAATTTCCGACTGCTAATGCTATTCCTGCAAGGCCTTTTTAAGATCATTAATAATATCTTCCACATGTTCCAGACCCACAGAAATTCTAACCAGGCTTTCTGAAATTCCTACCGCTTTCAACTCTTCGTCACTTAGTTTACTATGTGTAGTGGAAGCAGGATGAGTCACAATCGTCCTTGTATCTCCTAAATTTGCAGATCTTGAACACATTTGCAGTCTGTCGATAAACCTTCTACCTGCTTCCAGTCCGCCTTTGATCTGGAATGCCACTACATTACCGCCCAGTTTCATTTGTTTTCTTGCCACTTCATATTGTGGATGAGATTTCAAGAACGGATATTTTACGGTTTCTACTTGAGGTAAAGATTCGAGAAACTCTGCAACCTTTAGCGCATTTTCACAATGCTTTTCCAGTCTAATAGACAGTGTTTCCAGACTTTTTGATAAAACCCAGGCATTAAATGGCGATAGTGCCGGACCTGTATTTCTACTAAAAAGATAGATCTCACGAATTAGTTTATTATTACCTACTGTAATTCCGCCTAAGACCCTACCCTGTCCATCCATCAACTTTGTAGCCGAATGTATAACCAGGTCGGCCCCAAATTTTAAAGGATTCTGCAAATATGGAGTCGCAAAGCAATTATCTATAATCAAAATGAGATCATGTTTTCTGGCAATATTTGCAAGTAATTCTAGGTCCAGAATATCAACACCAGGATTGGTTGGTGATTCAGCAAACAGGATTTTTGTTTCAGGTTTGATCAAACTTTCAATATCTTCAGGTGCATTCACATCAAAATAATCATGTGAAATATTCCATTTTGGAAAATATTTAGTGAATAATCCATGAGTTGAACCAAATACAGAACGGGATGAAACTACATGATCACCGCTTTCCAGTAAGGCTGCCAAAGTAGAAAATACCGCAGCCATTCCTGTCGCAAAAGCAAACCCATCCTCAGCTCCTTCCATCTTCACTACCTTGTCAATAAATTCTGAAGTATTAGGATTTGAATAGCGACTGTAAATATTTCGCTCCTTCTCTTCAGCAAAACTTGCTCGCATATCTTCTGAATCTTCAAAGACATAGCTGGATGTTAGATACATAGGTGTGGAGTGCTCCTGAAATTGAGTTCGTTCCAATTGCGTTCGTACCGCTATAGTTTCAAATTCTGCCATTACTTTAGTTTAATTGCTTGTTTATCTTCAGAATATCGCTAAAAACACCTCGTGCGGTAACATCAATTCCTGCGCCTGCTCCCTGTATAACCAGTGGAAACTCTTTATAGGATTCAGAATAGATCTCAAAAATATTATCGGTTCCATCAATCTGGCCAAGCGGAGTTGCAGCATTCGCTGAGATCAACCTCGTTTGCAAACTTCCATTTTCTACATTGAGTTCCCCCACATAACGCAATACTTCGCCGCTTTTGTTCTCCTCTTTATGCTTCTGAAAAATATCATCCAGAATTGAAATTTGCTTCTGAAAATGCTGTAAACGGGTTCCACCATTTAAGGATGTAGGAAGTAAAGATTGAATACTTACCTCTTCCAGCTCTTTCTTTAGCTGAAGTTCACGTGCAAGAATTAGTAATTTTCTGGCCACATCCTTCCCGCTAAGATCCACCCGTGCATCTGGCTCGGTATAACCAAATTCACCGGCCTTCCGAAGCACTTCTGAAAATTGAACATTTTCCTTTGAATAGGTGTTAAATATATAGCTGAGTGAACCTGAGAAAACTCCCCGAATTCTGGTTACCTGCTCACCAGAATCATACAGGCTTTTAATGGTTTCCACCACTGGCAAGCCAGCTCCCACATTTGTTTCGTACTGAAATATTTTATGATGTCTTTTCAAAGCTATTCTTAACTGCTGATAAAAATCCAGACTTAGTGTATTGGCAACTTTATTTGCGGCTACAATATGACTCCCATGTTCGATAAGATCAACATAATTCTCAGGCAAATTATCACTTGCCGTTGTGTCTATGGAAATTAGATTAGTAAATGCATTATTTTTTAAATATTTCAGGATATCCTGGAATTGGTAAGAGTGTTTTTCCTTGCTAAACCGTTCGTTCCAGTGCTCATTAAAACCTAGATTATCAGTAATCAAATTACTGGAATCGGCAATCAGGATGATCCTGATCTCCAGGTCTGAATTTCTTAGAAGTTGATCTTTTGCAGCGATGATCTGCTGAATTAACTTACTTCCAACCTTACCCGGCCCAAACAGAGCGAGATTTATTATTTTCATTTGTGTAGTTCTTTTTTTGAAATATGGGTTCTAAAAATTTTGCCACCTGGTCGGTTTCGATCAAAAATGCATCATGTCCATGAATAGATTTGATCTCGTGAATACTGACATTGTTTTTGAATAATGACAGCTCCACGTAAGAATTCCAATTCTCTTCTGCCAGGAAAAAAAGATCGGTATCTATCGTGATCATATGTATATGGCCTTTAACCCGCGCAGCCACTTCAATAGCGCTTTGTGATTCATTTGAGATATTGATCGTAGTCAATAAATGGTTCATCAACTTATAGGAACTTAAACTAAAGCGCGATCTAAGTTTACTCCCGTGATGCTCCAGCCAGTTTTCGACCTTAAAACTCTTCGTAGTTTCGTCTTTTTCATTTCTGAATTTGTAGCTAAGCGATTGTGGTGTGCGATAAAAGGTCATCGCATGCATACGTGCATCTTCCAATGGATTCTCACTATTATTCAAAATCCTGTCCTGAATTTTACAATTTGCAAGAAGCCAGTCTGTCGATTTAAGATCTGTAGCGATTGGGATCACGTGCAAGGCAAGGTCTGGTTTTAAAGCTGCCAGTTGCCAGGCGAGCGCTCCGCCAATAGAGGCTCCAATGATGGCAAATAGCTCTGTGATATTTAAGTATTCCAGAACTTTAACCTGGATTCTCGCAATATCATTCAGAGTAAACTCTTTATAGTTATGAAAGCTATCTTCATCATTCTTCAGAATCCCATTTCCAGGAATGTTAATGCAAAGGATAGAATATTGATCTGTATCTATGCTCGCTCCAGGCCCCACAATATCACTCCACCAACCTCCTGAACCGCAAACCTGGGCATTGCCGGTAAGTGCATGATTCACCAGAATTACCGGAGCAGTTCCAAGTTTTCTGCCAAATAACTGGAAACAGACATCTATTTTCTGGACTTTGCCGGCACTATTCGTGAAATCTGTTATGCTTATTTGTTGTAACATAAAATTGAGGTTAAACCGGAGCCGCATATATAGTATACAGGCTCCGGCGATGAAACCAAACTAAAATTAAACAAGTGATTGTTGAGCAATCTGAGCGAAAGCCTGCTTCAAATCTGCTTTAAGATCTTCTGTATCTTCCAGTCCTATTGAAAGTCTTATTAGATCCGGCTTTACCCCTGCAGATAATTGTTCATCGTCTTTCAACTGCTGGTGAGTGGTACTGGCAGGATGAATAATGAGCGATTTGGTATCTCCAATATTGGCAAGCAGTGAAAAGACCTTTGATGCATCTACTACTTTTTTAGCTACTTCATAACCTCCTTTGATTCCGAAAGTCACGAGTCCGCTTTGTCCTTTTGGTAAATACTGCTGAGCGATATCGTAGTACTCGCTGGATTCGAGGCCTGGATAATTCACCCATTCCACTTCCTCCTGCTGCTCTAGCCAGGTGGCGAGTTCCAGCGCATTTTTACTATGTTCGTTTATTCTAACTTTCAGCGTTTCTAGTCCCTGGATGATCTGGAACGCATTGAACGGACTCAAAGCTGCACCATGATCACGCAATCCTTCGATCCTTACTTTAGCTATGAATGCTGCTTCCTGCAATGCTTCGTGATAAACTAATTCATGATATCCTGGAGATGGCTCGGTAAACTCAGGAAATTTACCACTAGACCAGTCGAACTTACCAGCATCAATGATCACTCCTCCAAGACTGGTTCCATTCCCTCCAATATATTTGGTTAGAGAGTGTATTACGATATCTGCTCCGTATTCTATTGGATTCAGAAGGTAAGGTGTGGCCACTGTATTATCCACGATAAACGGCACTTTGAATTCCTTTGCCTTTTTAGAAATTGCCTTAAGATCCAGGACATCCAGTTTTGGGTTTCCCAGAGATTCAACGAAAAATACGCGGGTATTTTCCTGTGCTGCTTTTTTGAAATTGGCAGGATCACGTGGATCTACAAAAGTGGTTGTAATGCCAAATCTTGGCAGTGTATTTTGTAAAAGGTTGAAGGTCCCGCCATACAAACTGCTACTGGCTACAATATGATCGCCAGCTTTTAGTAAAGTTAGTAATGCAGTATTGATCGCAGCAGTTCCAGATGCTGTAACCACCGCTCCAATTCCACCTTCCAGTGCTGCCAGCCTTTGTTCCAGCACATCATTAGTGGGATTATTTAAACGGGTATAAATAAAACCTGGCTTTGCAAGAGAAAAGAGATCTGCCGCATGCTGACTATCGTTGAAAACATAGGAACTGGTCTGGTAAATTGGTACCGCTCTGGTTCCTCCATTTTGAGTTGTATCGTGTCCTGAATGTAATGCCTGTGTTGAAAATTTTTGAGTACTCATGATATAAATTTTTAAAAATTGGAATTGATTGAAATAAAAAAGTCCCCCTGATATGCTATTACCAGGGGGACTTTTGAATTGATTCCTTTTTAAAATCTATATTCTCGAGTTCAGGTAATAGCTATACATGCTGCACATACACATCATCATGCGCATGTTCATCATATTTTTAACTGTTACCTGTAATTTCATAATTGTAAGTTTTATATTCTAATTTCAATTTTGGCCATAAAAAAAGCCGCTGCGGTTGGCAGCGGCTTTTTGCAATATATATTCTTTCAGAATTATGCAATAAGGTGCGCTGCGGAAGTTCTCCACATCATACACATCATCATATTGCAAACTGTTCTGTACATTGTTCTAAAATTGTTTTACAAAGATAACGGCAGAGTTTTTTATTATCCAAGCTTTTGCGCACTTATTTTTTTATCATTCTAGAAAATACAAAGTATAACCCGCATAAATACTGATAGTTAAGAAGTATATTTTTTTGTTGCGTTAGGGATAGAGCGAGTTGTTTGAGCTCTTTTGGTTCATTTTCGAACCAAAAAGCGAGTCGCGAAAGCCCGGCGCAAGACCGGAACGGGCGAAGCGCAACGCCCTAATATTTCACGAAAATGCAGCTGTAATTCCACGTCCTTTAAAATGGCGTTAAATCGATTTGCTATCCTTTTAAATTTTATACATTTGTATCAACTTATTGAAAGGGATAGATTTGACTGATTGCAACCCTCTACATCACATCGATGTTTTAAAATGCTAAAGCAGAATGGTAATTACACTCCTTTTTAGCTTCACACGTCAAATTTTTCCATTCTTATAAACTTAAAAAGTAATTGAATGGCTTATTTATTTACTTCAGAAAGTGTATCTGAAGGACACCCGGATAAAATTGCAGATCAAATTAGTGATACGTTACTGGATAATTTTCTTGCCTTCGATGGCGAATCGAAAGTAGCTTGCGAAACTCTGGTTACAACCGGGCAGGTAGTACTTGCTGGTGAAGTACGTAGTAATACATATCTGGATGTTCAAAATATCGCACGTGACGTGATCAATGATATTGGTTATACAAAAGGTGCTTATAAATTTAGTGGTGATAGTTGCGGTGTGATCTCCCTTATTCATGAACAGTCCCAGGATATTTACCAGGGTGTGGATCGTGGAAAGAAGGAGGAACAGGGTGCTGGTGACCAGGGAATGATGTTTGGTTATGCGACCAATGAAACTGAAAACTATATGCCGCTGGCATTAGATATTTCACATCGTATCCTAATTGAACTGGCTAAACTTAGAAGAGAAAGTAAAGATATCGAATATCTACGACCTGACTCCAAGAGCCAGGTGACTATTGAATATAGCGATGACAACGTTCCTGAAAGAATTGTTGCGATCGTGGTTTCTACGCAGCATGATGATTTTGATCAGGATGATGAAAAAATGCTGGCGAAGATCAAAAAGGATATGGTTGAGATTCTTATCCCAAGAGTTAAGAAACAGCTGCCAGATTATGTTCAGGAATTGTTCAATGACGACATTATTTACCATATTAATCCTACCGGCAAGTTCGTAATTGGAGGTCCACATGGTGACGCAGGACTCACCGGAAGAAAAATTATTGTAGATACCTATGGTGGAAAAGGTGCTCATGGTGGTGGTGCATTCTCAGGAAAAGATCCTTCTAAAGTAGATAGATCTGCCGCGTATGCTTCCAGACATATTGCCAAGAACCTGGTAGCTGCAGGAGTAGCTCCTGAAATTCTGGTACAGGTTTCTTATGCAATTGGGGTGGTGGAACCAACTTCTATTTCGGTTTATACCTACGGAAAGAATAATACAGATCTTTCTGATGGTCAGATTGCAGAAAAGGTTCGTAAAATTTTTGATATGCGACCAGCTGCGATCGAAGAACGACTGAAGTTAAGAAATCCAATTTACCGGGAAACTGCTGCATATGGACATATGGGAAAAACTCCGCGTACAGAAACCAAGGTTTTTGAAAGTCCGTATAATGGTAAGATCACCAAGGAAGTGGAACTATTTACCTGGGAGAAGCTCGATTATGTAGATAAGATCAAAGAAAGTTTCGATTTGAAATAAAACCATACTAAAATATATAAAAAGCCTCTAAAAGTTTAGAGGCTTTTTTAATGAATCAAATCGTGTACTGGCCACCAGTGACCTGTACCGTTGAGCCGGTCATATAACTAGAATCTTCAGAAGCTAGCAACACGAAAGCTGCTGCCAATTCTGCTGGTTGCCCAGGTCGTTTCATAGGGGTATCACTTCCAAAATTCTTCACCACATCCTCTGGCATGGTAGCCGGAATAAGCGGAGTCCAGATTGGTCCCGGAGCTACACAATTCACCCGAATTCCTTTATCTGCTAGCAATTGCCCCATACTCGCTGTAATATTCTGTATCGCACCTTTAGTAGCAGCATAGGCCAGAAGATCTGGACGGGGATTGTAGGCATTTACTGAAGTAGTATTCACAATAGTACTTCCCGGTTTCATATGAGGCTCTGCCGCCTTACATAAATAAAACAGAGAGTAAATATTCGTTTTAAAGGTGTAGTCCCATTCTTCTGCAGAAATTTCCTGCAAAAACTCTCTCGCCATCTGGTAAGCTGCGTTATTTACCAGGATATCGATCTGGCCGAATTCAGCAATAGCTTTTTCAACTATACTTTTACAATGTTCCTGATCACCGATATCCCCCGGAACTAAAACTGCCTTTTTCCCTGCCTCTTCTACCAGTCTGGCAGATTCCTTAGCATCCTCATGTTCTTCAAGATAGGAAATCAATACATTTGCCCCTTCCCTGGCAAAAGCAATTGCCACTGCTCTTCCAATTCCGCTATCTGCACCGGTAATGATCGCGTTTCTGCCTTTGAGTTTACCTGAACCTTTATAGGATTTTTCACCATGATCTGTATCCGGATCAATACTACTTTCAGTTCCCGGTTCACTCTGGTTAAGATTTTCAAATGGTGGTTTTGGATATTTTTCCTGTGGATGTTCCATAATTATTGATTTTATAGGTTTCTCTAAAATTATAGAATGGATCGATATATCAGGAAAGTAGATGTTGTAAACTTTCCCTAAATAATTATGGAAAAGCGCGATATTTTTTATCAATTCTTCGGAAAACCTTAACAAGCGAACGCTGTTTTAATTCCTAAATTGAAATTCCACCAAGAGGAAATTCTATGTCTTTATTTAAAAAAGTTCGTGATACGGTTAACCTTCTAAAATCGGTTGATCTGGATCAGCTCGCCAAGATCAATCAAAAGATCGATCTCACCGAGGCGATGAAAACTTTGGGCAAACTTGACGACCGTCAACTCGCCGGATTAATGAAAATGTTAAAAACCAAGAAGAAAAAAGGTCAGCACGACTTGCCTCCTATCGACGGTGATTTTTATAACCTGGATCTCAAGCTTACTCCAGAACAACGGGAAATTCAGCTTAAGGTCAGAAATTTCATGGAAGATGAGATTCGGCCATTAGTAAATGAATACTGGAAGAAAGATCAGTTTCCATTTGAAGTCATCAAAAAATTCAGCAAACTTAATATTGTTGGTGTTCCTTATGAAGGATATGGATGTCCAAATATGCCATTTTTAATGGAAGGCATCATTGCTCAGGAAATTGCACGTGTAGACGTTTCCATCTCTACATTCTTTGGAGTCCACAGTGGACTCGCTATGGGTTCTATTTATCTCTGCGGAAGTGAAGAACAGAAACAGGAATGGTTACCACAAATGGCAAAAATGGAAAAGATCGGTGCCTTTGGCCTTACTGAACCTAATGTGGGTTCAGGTGTTGCTGGCGGACTCGAAACTACCTGCAAATTTGATGGAGAGAACTGGGTATTGAATGGTCAGAAAAAATGGATAGGAAACGCCACTTTCGCTGATGTAATCGTTATCTGGGCTCGGGATCTTGACTCTGGAAGAGTAAAAGGTTTCCTGGTACGTAAAGAAAACCCTGGTTTTTCAGCAGAAAAAATTCAGGATAAAATGGCATTGAGAATCGTGCAGAATGCGATCATCACCCTCAAAGATTGTAAGATCCCTGAAGGTGACAGGTTGCAGAACGCTAATTCTTTTAAAGACACTGCCAATGTTCTTAGAATGACCAGAGCCGGAGTAGCATGGCAAGCCGTTGGATGTGCCAGAGGTGCTTATGAAAGCGCTTTGAAATACACCAAAAAAAGGGAGCAGTTTGGAAGACCTATTGCCTCTTTTCAGCTTATTCAAAATCATCTTGTGGAAATGCTTTCAAATCTTACAGCGATGCAGACGCTTTGCTTTAGATTATCAGAAATGCAGGATCAGGATCTACTTACAGATGAACATGCAAGTCTTGCAAAGGTTTACTGCAGCATGAGAATGCGGGATGTGGTAAGCAGAGCAAGAGAGGTTCTTGGTGGAAATGGAATATTATTAGAATACGATGTAGCTCGTTTTGTAGCAGATGCTGAGGCGATCTACAGTTATGAAGGAACTAAAGAAATCAATTCATTGATCGTTGGCCGTGCAATTACCGGTTACAGCGCATTTGTGAGTTAAATGAAAAAGAAAAATTTATGTCAGTATTAATCGTTGCTCCGGGAAGAGATTCGGAGGCATGGGTAGAAGCATTAAAAAATCAACATCCGGGAATGAATATTTACACCTATCCGGAAGAACATGACCCGGAAGAGGTAGAATTTGCGCTAACCTGGAACCACCCAAGAGGATTATTCAAGAATTATCCGAACTTGAAAGTAATCGCCAGTATGGGTGCAGGTGTGGATCATATTTTAAGTGATAATTCCCTTCCGGAAAACGTTGCAATTACGCGAGTAGTAGACGAAACACTTACCGAAGATATGGGTGATTTCGTACTTAGCCAGGTAATGAATCATATTCGTAATCTGCATGGTTATGTAAAATCGCAGTATAAAAAACAATGGGACAGGTCTCAATATAAACGACCACAGAACACCAACGTCGGAATTATGGGGCTTGGTGTCCTTGGTAATGCTGTAGCAGATAAATTGCACAAGAACTTTTTCAAGGTGTCCGGATGGTCAAAAACAGAAAAAGATTGTGATAACGTTACTAGTTATTATGGGAAAGATCAGCTAGAAGAATTTTTAAATAATTCTGAAATTTTAGTTTGTCTTCTTCCTTTGACTGAAGACACTGAAAATATTCTGAACGAAGATCTTTTTGATATGCTACCGGAAGGTGCATACGTGATCAATGTAGCGCGTGGTGAACATCTGGTGGAGCATGATCTAATGAAAATGATCGACAATGGTCATCTTTCAGGAGCATCCCTGGATGTATTCAGAGAAGAGCCATTACCGGAAGAACATCCTTTCTGGGAACATGATCGTATCAATATCACTCCACATATTGCCAGTGTAACCAAGCCGGAATCTGTGGTTCCGCAGATCGCTGAAAATTATGATCGTATGAAGGAAAATCAAGACCTGAAGAACAAAGTTGAAATGGACAGAGGTTACTAAGTAATTTACTATGGATACATTCAAAAATATCATGGTAGCGGTAGACTTCAATGACAGCATTGGCGAATTAATGATCTTTGCTGAAAGTCTTGCTGAAAAATATGAAGCCAAATTATGGGTTTTGCATGTGGCAGATCCAGAACCGGATTTTGTTGGTTATGAACCAGGACCTCAATACATCAGAGATCTTCAAGCTGAAGAATATCGCGAAGAACATCGAAGTCTTCAACAGGTATGCGATAGTTTTATAAGCAAAGAGGTTGAAAGCGACGCTTTACTTATTCAAGGGTCAACGGTAAGCACCGTTCTTGAGGAAGCCAAAAAATTAAATGTAGATTTACTTATAGTTGGAACTCATAAACATAGTTTCCTCTACAATCTGCTGAATGAAAGCGTCTCGATGGAACTGGTTAAAAAAGCTGAAATTCCCATGTTAACGATCCCTATTAATGAATAAAAAAAATCCCCGTAATCACGGGGATTTTTTATTTTAGTATAAAACTGAAAGATTTGAATAGCAGCAAAGAAGAACTTCTAAAAGTTCTGGAAACCATAGCGCCTTTTATCCATAGAACTCCGGTTCTAACTTCTAAGCTAATCGACGAAATGGCCGGCTGTGAAATTGAATTTAAGTGCGAGAATTTTCAAAAAATGGGTGCATTCAAGATGCGGGGTGCGATGTATGCAATTTCAAAGCTTTCTGAAGCCGAAAAAAATGCCGGTGTGGTCACACATTCTTCAGGAAATTTTGCACAGGCGTTATCTCTGGCAGCTAAAAGTCTGAATGTTCCTGCTTACATTGTAATGCCCGATTCGGCTCCTGAAGTTAAAAAAGCTGCGGTTCGAACCTACGGCGGAGAGATTACAGAATGTCCCTCTACTCTTCAAGATCGGGAAGCAACAGCTAACAGAATAATGGAAGAAAAAGGAGCAAGTTTTATACATCCTTCTAATGATATGAATGTGATCCTGGGACAGGGAACTGCGGCAACCGAATTATTGCTGGACCATCCTGAACTGGATATGATCGTTTGTCCTGTTGGCGGCGGTGGCCTGATCGCCGGAACCGCTATCTCCACTCATGTTTTGCTTCAAAACTGTGTTTGTATTGGCGCAGAACCTATGGAAGCTGATGATGCATGGAGATCTTTGAAAAGTGGAAGGATTGAAAATAATACTTCTGTTCTAACCATTGCAGACGGACTCAAAACAATGCTTGGAGACGTTAACTTCCCTATAATCAGGAATCATGTTTCCGAAATCATCAGGGTTTCTGAAGAAGAGATCATTGCGGCAATGCGCTTGATCTGGGAACGCATGAAGATCGTGGTGGAAGCTTCCAGCGCTGTAGCCCTGGCCGCAATTCTTCAGCAGAAAGATAAATTTAGAAACAAGAAAGTGGGTTTGATCATTTCTGGCGGCAATGTTGATCTTTCTAACTTGCCATTTTAGGAGTCTTTTACCACAGATATTGTCACGAGCATTTGTCCTATATGTCTTTGAGAATGTTCCGCGGCATGAAAAAGCACGCCAATTAAACTTGACTTAATTCGCTTTCTTCCTACTTCTACACTATTGGTTAGATCTTCAGGTTTCTGAGATTTCAAAAATTCTACCGCTGCGTTCAACTCATTTTCAGCCTGAATTATTAGTTCTTCAACACTAATAGAGGCATCGGCTTTTCCTTCCAGTTTTAAATAGTGCAACTGAGCTTCACTCAATTGTTCGCCTTTTGCATAAGTGATCAAACGGTTGGTCACACCAGCTATATGCTGAAGATGAAAACCTACAGATGCCCTTTCCGCAGGTTTCGCCCATAATTCATCTGCAGGGAAATTATCCAGATATTTCAGTAGTTCTTCTTTAGACTGAAGTAGTGCATGCGCTGCAGGCTGCAACAGATCGGGAACATTCTCTACTTTGCCTCGTAGCCAATTCTCTGGTTTAGCTTTATCCATTTTCATATTTTACTGTAAAATAGAAATTAAATTAGGTAATAAAAAGAAGTCTTATCTTTAAGAAGAACATCAGGTTGTTATATTAAATAAATTCAGATGGAATTGTATCTCACCGTTGCGATCATCATCATTGGTATCATCCTGTTCGTGCGCGATTATTTCTCGATAGACACCACTTCTATCATTATCATGGCGCTTTTTATCATTTCGGGAGTTCTAAGTCCCGAAGAAGGTTTTTCGGGATTTAACCACCCTGCAACTATTACGCTTGGTTGTATGTTCGTGGTTAGTGCTGCCGTTTTCAAATCGGGGATCATTGATGGTCTTAGTGCCAGGCTCATCAAGATTGCACGTATAAATTATTTTTCTGCACTTGTTTCTTTGTGTCTCACTTCAGCTGTGCTTTCTGCCTTCATTAATGATTCTGCGGTAGTTGCAATTCTTATTCCTGTGGCACTATTGGTTTGCCGGGAAGCTGAAATTAGCCCCGCCAGACTTCTAATTCCTATCTCTTTTTCAGCATTATTTGGTGGCACCTGTACCCTTATTGGAACCTCAACGAATATCCTGGTAAGCAGTTATGCTGAAAAGCTAGGTTCTGAGCCCTTCGGCATGTTCGAATTTTCAATGGCTGCTCTGTGCTTACTTGCTATTGGCCTCGCTTATATCTTCCTGCTTGGACCAATTCTATTGCCAAAACGAGGATTGCCTGAAAACACAGGACTTATAAAGCAAACTGAAAAGTATATGGCGGAGATCGAACTACATCATGATCATGTTGATATCGACCTACCTGTTTCAGAATCCAGACTGGTCAAAGACTATAAGATCCAGATACTTAGAATAAAAAGAAAACACTACCGGGTTTATGAAATCAATGGTGAAACGGTTTTGAGAGAAAACGATAGGATTAGAATTCTGGTGGATCCAGTAAACCTGGCAAAATTAAAATCAAAAAAAGGTATTTCTGTTAGAGGTGACAAAGAAAGCATCAAGGAAATGGAGGCCAATCAGGATGCCTCAGAAGTTTCAGAAGAAAAAAAGATCTTCGAAGTCATGATTCCGTATGGATCTGAACTTGCTGGTAATTCCATTAGGGATATGAACTTCAGAAGCACTTATTATGCCTCTGTTCTGGCTATTCGACATCGCAAGGAAACGATCACCGAAGATGTTTCACGGGTAGTTCTTAGAGAAGGCGATATGATGTTATTGTTCGCTTCAGAAAAAGCCATTTCAGTCCTCGCTTCAGAAAAAATGATCGTAACACTTTCAGAATACCAGGGAAGAAATGTGAATTACAAAAAGGCAATTCCTGCGTTGCTCATCGTGATTGGGGTAGTTGCCGCTGCAGCATTTAACATTACTTCTATCCTCATAAGTGCGATGGTTGGAAGTTTATTGATTGTCACTCTTACCATTTTAAAACCTCAGGAAGCTTACGAAGCCATTGAATGGAAAGTGATTTTCATGATTGCCGGTGTACTATCCATGGGAAAAGCTTTGGAAAAAACCGGTGGTTCCGATATTGTTTCCCAGTATGTCTTTGAAACTCTGGGCGATATGGATCCCCGGTGGACGTTAAGTATGATATTTTTATTCACCTTTCTTTCCACGAATGTCCTATCCAGTAAAGCAGCCGCAGCTCTAATGACGCCTATTGTCATAAGTCTGGCCGGGGCGATGCAGGTGAGCGAAAAACCTTTTTTAATTGGTGTCATGTTCGCATGTTCGCTTACATTTATGACTCCGGTGAGTTATCCCGTGAATACAATGGTGTACGCGCCGGGAAATTATAGGTTCAGAGATTTTCTAAAGTTCGGAACTCCGCTTAACTTTATCATCTGGATCGCGGCCTCATTTATTATCCCGATGTTTTTCCCTTTTGAACTATGAGAAAAGTAAAATTACATAATCCTTTTAAAGCCAGGATCATTGACGAAAAACTGCTTCGTGAACATCTTGCTTTGGAACGAACTAAACTTGCCAACGAAAGAACTTTACTCAGCTATATTCGGGCATCTATATATTTACTAATTAGCGGACTTGCTTTATTACAGATCAAGGATTATCAGGGAATCAGCCTGATGTGGGTAGGTTATTTGTCCCTTTTCCTCTGTATTCTATTTATAGTTGTTGGATTTTCAAGGTATGTCGCCCTGGAACGTAAACTCAACGGACTCCTTCGAGAACAACCCGAAGATAATAACAAAGCCTGATGCTACAGGGTCTGGTGCACTACTCCATGCACTTTTTGGTGATCGCCGTGATCGCCTGGTTCTATGATCGTGAAAACTGGTTGAAGTACTGGGCAATTCTCGCTGCTACCATGATCGTGGATATTGATCATTTACTGGCTACTCCAATTTTTGATCCCAATCGCTGCGGAATTGGATTTCATCCCCTTCATTCTGAAATTGCGATCGCTGCCTATTTCTTCGGAATAATATTTATCAAACACAAAATTATCAGGTTGATATGTATCGGATTATTTTTTCACATGATTACAGATTTTCTTGATTGCTTGTGGACAAACTATAATTGTAACTCCTGTATTTTCCCAAATTTTTAATCTGAAGTAGCAGCGTTTTCAGCAATAGTTTCCAAAGCCATTTTAATTTTATTTAAAACATCATCAGAATTTGCAATCCTGTGTCTTTCAGCAATAAAGAATGGATCATTATAAGAGATAGAAACTTTACCATCTACATCCTCCCAAACCAGCATTTTCTGCGGAAGGTCCAGTCCAATGGATTGATCCTTCTGCATTAGGGGCGTCCCAAGATTTGGATTACCGAAAATAATAATATTAGTAGGTCTCAAATCAAGACCTACGCTAGCAGCATTTGCCTGGTGATCCAATTCTGCTACAATTTTGATTTCTGGATTATTCTGTAGAAAAGTTTTGAGATCGCTGTAGGTATTCTCAAAGTTCTGATTACTGGTTATCGATACAATTCCTTCTCCCTCACCAACTTGTTGTGCTGGCGAAACTCCAACTTCAGACTTAGTAGCAGCTGAAACAAGGTTCTCGAGAGCTCCCGAAATTTTAGGCAGTGTCGATACGCCTTCCAATCCATGTCTTGAACTCAAATATTCTACAGAATTATATAACGCCAATTCATTTTTTTCAGCATCCTTGTAGAACAAAACTTTTTGCGGAAGATCAAGTCCGGCTAGCTGATTTCTTTGCATCAACGGAGTTCCTAAAACAGGATTTCCGAAGAAAATTACACTGGTATAATCCAGTTCTTCACCAATTGATTTTGCGTTGTTAGAATGGTCTACTTCCGCAACTATACTGATAGCTTCATTTTTTTGTAGAGACTGCTTTAATCTATTATAAGCACCTGCAATTCCAGTCTGACTTTCGGCATATTTTACACCAATTGGTAAATCTGTCACCTCTATTGTAGAAGTATTAGCTCTGGCATCTGTAGCTATAATTTCATCCTGATCGTTCTGGGAACATGAGCTAAATCCAGCTAGAAGTCCCAACATAATTATCGTCTTTTTCATATAATTGATTTTCTTAGTAATTTATTTTTTAATGTGCTGTTATTCAATAATTTAATATTCTTTAACGCAAACATGTTAAGTACGCCGAAAAATTATTCCCCGATCCTTATTCAAATAGACCATTTTAACTCAATTCTTTTATCTTTACATTCCTTAATTCAGCCTAAGAAATAAATTATGCATGTAGCCATAGCAGGAAATATTGGTGCAGGAAAAACAACATTAACTCGATTACTAGCAAAGCATTACAACTGGGAACCACAGTTCGAAGATGTTCTGGAAAACCCTTACCTCGAAGATTTTTACAACAAAATGGAGCGTTGGTCGTTTAACCTGCAGATCTATTTTTTAAATAGCAGGTTCAGGCAGATTCTACAAATTCGTGAGAGCGGCCAGAAGATCATTCAGGATCGTACGATCTATGAGGATGCTTATATTTTCGCACCAAACTTGCATGCAATGGGTCTTATGACCAATAGGGATTTTGAAAATTACAAATCACTCTTCGATCTTATGGAAAGCGTGGTTCAGGGACCAGATCTACTCATTTATTTGAGAAGCAGTATTCCTAACCTTGTTAAACAGATCCATAGCAGAGGTCGTGATTATGAGAACTCTATCTCTATTGACTATTTGAGCAGGCTGAATGAACGCTACGAAGCGTGGGTACACGATTATAATAAAGGAAATTTGCTTATAATTGATGTAGATAATATTAATTTTGTGGACAATCCGGAAGACCTCGGTGATATAATTAACCGCATCGATGGACAGTTACACGGACTTTTTTAAATGATAATTGACTATGGAATCTACTAAACTAAAAAGACCAAAACACAAGGGTTCTCCAAAACTTTTCGATAACCCGATCCTGGAAAAGTTAACGCACACACATATATCGCTGCCATTGATCATCTTTGGATTGATCTCTGTAGCTCTAATTTACTACGGAATATTTGACAAAGGTTTTGAAGCGCCGGCGATGATTGGATTATTCCTTGCAGGCCTGTTCTTCTTTACATTAATTGAATATGTGATGCACAGGTACTTATATCACATTCCAGCAACTACGCCTAAAAAGCAAAAATTGAGCTATACCATGCACGGTGTACATCATGATTACCCAAAAGATAAATCCAGGCTGGCTATGCCTCCTGTTCTTAGCCTTGTAATTGCGACTGTACTATTCATCATTTATCGTGCAGTACTAGGCGATTATGTATTCGGTTTTCTTGCAGGTTTCCTGATTGGTTATGCTGCTTACCTGGCTGTTCACTATTCTGTACACGCTTTTAAGGTTCCAGATAATTTTCTGAAGATCTTATGGCATCATCACAGTATACACCATTATCGTGAACCAGATCGTGCTTTTGGAGTTTCCTCTCCACTTTGGGACCAGATCTTTGGAACTATGCCAAGAAAGTCTCCGGTTCAGGAAAGAGCCGCGGTTGGAACCAGTATTGATCCAAGCTAATTCAGTTTATACAACAAAAAAAAGTCCCTTTTTCAAGGGACTTTTTAAATTTATTGGATTTCGTAACCGGACTATTTTATAAAGCCATTTTCGCGGGCGTGTTCCTCAGCTTCCTCACTGCTCATAACCATTAGCACTGGTACTGTATCAAAATTATCGATGATACTTTGCACACGCTGCATCTGCTTTTTATGTTTTACACTTCTTAGATAGATCGCCATGATACGATCTGAATACTGAGCCGCAATATCTGTATAGATACTCGCATCATGTTCACCACTATCTCCAATCAGGATAAATTTAAGATCTGGATAGGTTTTCAAAATATTAGTGATCTCTTTTTGCTTGTGTGGTTTTTCAGGTTTTATAGTACTTTCAAAAGGAGTTCGAAGATCACGAAGCAATATGGGACCCTTTGGAAAATTATTATGGTCCAGGAACAACTTAAGATATTCATACATGTTCCAGGGACTGTTGCTCAGATAAAAAACAGGATTTCTGAACTTACCACTAGTACCTTCATGTAATTTCTTGTAAAGGTTTGGAGCACCCATCAATGGAATTCGTTTATATGCATTCGTTAGCAGTGAATTCTTCAGAAGGCGCCATTTTAGAAAAGAAGTAACACCTGTATGCAGGATCGTATCATCAATATCACTTATGACCCCGAATTCAGCATCATGCTGCGGAATAAGAAATTCACCACGTTTTGGATTCTCCAATTCATCTGTTCTAGGTTCTACCTTTTCACAGTACCTAACCTCGTAATCTATCCAGCCTTCATTAGACGCATATTCCGATAAATTTTCATCAAAAGTCTTATCGAACAGAAAATAGCCTTCATCACTGGTAGTTGTCCTTAAATTTACTTTCCCAGGCACTACTAACTCCATTTCGGCATCAGGAATTTCAAAGCTATCGAATTGCTTATACGTATTTTTTATAGTCCGAAAAATGGACTGTTCCTTAACGATATTCAGTGGTTCATTATCTAAAACCCTTCCGAAGACATATAAATGGGAATAAGTACCATAGCTTCTATAGGGCACGATATGAATTTGATCGAGATTTCTATACCTGCCTAGTAGTTTTTTAAAACGTTTGATCATTAAAATTGAAGGTTTTGGTTCAAGTTATATTTAATTCTGAACCGAGTCTGCCAGATGGCCTAGTTTTATAATTATTTTAGTATTAAAGTCGGTTTAAAGCTTCTAACGCTTTTCCCATATCTATACCTTCAGCTAATACTCCTTTAAAAAGATCAGGATTCTCAATAATTCTTGCGGGCATGTTCTTAATATCAAAATCTCTGATTTTTAGGCCAGACTTCAATTCGTTCCAGTGTAAAGGAGCTGAAACCGGAGCATCAGGTTTAGGTCTCGCACAGTAAGGAGCAGCCAGAGTTTGTCCGCGTCTATTCTGCAGGTAATCCAGGTAGATCTTATTTTTCCGATTCTTAACAGCACGATCCATGCTGGTAAGTCCTTTGGTTCTCTCGAGAACATAATAACAGATGAGCTTTGTAAATTCACGACCTTCTTCATAAGAATATTTCGCACCAAGTGGGATATAAATATGAATTCCTGAAGAACCGGAAGTCTTACAATAAGCTTCAATGTTTGCCGACTCTAAAATTTCCTGTGTCACCTGCGCAACTTCGATTACTTCCTCAAATGTATTTTTTTCTGAAGGATCCAGATCAATGATCACATAATCTGGTTGATCCAAAGTGTTTTTCCTGCTATTCCACGGATTGATCTCGATACACCCCAGGTTTGCCATATAAATCAAACTAGCCTCATCCTGGCATAGAAGGTACTGAATATCTCTTTTCGCAGAAGTAGACCAAATCTTTAAAGTTTCGATCCATGAATCCAGCAAACCTTCATTGTCTTTCTGGTAAAAACCTTCTTTCTCAATACCATTTGGGTGTCTGTGAAGATTTTGCGGACGATCTTTTAAAAACGGAATCATATATTCTGAAACCTGTATGTAGTAATCGATGAGATCGTACTTCCTGAAACCTTCTCCCGGCCAGTAAATCTTGTCCAGATTAGTGACATTAACTGTTCTGCCATTTATTTCTAAAGCATTAGAACTGGCTTTTGAAGATTTCTGAGATGCTTTATTAGTGGTTTTTACATCAATTATAGATTTATCTTCTCTCAGAACTTTGTAAACAGGATGACGCATTCTACCGCTCTCTGTCCATTCTGAAAATTTGATCTCGCAAACAAGTTCAGGTTTTACCCAATTTGGTGTTCTGCCTTTAAGATTTATTTTCTGACGGAAAGGTGACTTTTGAATTTCAAGATCCTGCATCTTCTGAAGTAATTCCTGTTGCACCGAAGAAGAGAATCCTGTTCCGCAATTACCTACGTATTGTAATTCACCTTCTCTGTAGATCCCGAGTATCAATGATCCGAAAACGGATCCTTTTGAATCTGTATAACCACAGATCAAAACTTCTTCAGAGCTTGTACCTTTTATTTTTAACCATTTCTCACTACGATAGCCTGGAGTATATACAGAATCGGCTTTTTTCGCGATCACTCCTTCCATACCATCTTTTAAAGCTTTCTTGTAAAAAGCATCTGGCATACTTTCAACATGCTCGCAGTAATAGGTCATCTCCAATCCTTCCAGAACATCAGGAAGCAGACTTTTACGTTCGAGCAGGCTTAGCTTCAGCGTACTGTGTCCATTTAGAAAAAGTATATCAAAAACATAAAACCTAAGATCTGCCGGGGAATTACTGTCGTAATTTTGAAGTTTTTGAAACTGAGGTTTTCCCTGCTGATCCAGAATTACCACTTCTCCATCGAGTATCACCTCATGAGGGATACTATCCAGGTCCTGTGCAAGCTTTGAAAACTTATCATTATAATTGATCCCATTCCTGGAATACAGGTTCACATTACCTTGGCTTATACTTGCAAGAACTCTATAACCATCCCATTTCAACTCGTAGATCCAACCGGCCTTATTAAAGATACCATCTGCTGCAGTTGCCAGCATAGGTTTTATGATATTAGAATCGTTTAGGCTTTTTACAATTCCCTGCGGAGCATAGTCTTCTGCATCGTAATTTGAAGTAACAGAATGATTATCTTTTTTCTTTATAAGCAACCAGTGTTTCTGTCCATCCTGGCTTCTTGTTCGAACCAAGGCAAATGTTCCTTTTATCTTATCGCCATGAAATTTCACTTTCAGATCACCCTTTTTTAATGCCTCCTCAGCTCCAAAATCTCCAACCGACTCATATGTACCGGTATCCCAGATCCTCATTTTCCCAGCGCCATAATTACCCTTTGGGATCGATCCTTCAAAGTGTAGATATTGTACCGGGTGATCTTCAGTTTCAATAGCCAGCCTCTTATCCTCGGGATTCATGGAAGGACCTTTAGGAACGGCCCAGCTTTTAAGAACACCATCAACCTCAAGCCTTAAATCATAATGTAATCTGGAAGCACGATGACGCTGAATTACGAACCTATGAAGATTCTCTTTTTCAAGATCACCTTTAGGCTCAGAGGTTTGGGCAAAATCACGTTTTTTATTGTATTCCTCTAAAGACATGTATTAGCTGGCCTTTGACTTTTTCTTTTCAAGGCTGGCCTTCAGTTTAGCCATTAAATCGTCTGCCTGTGTGGGTTCTGAATCGTATTCCTCGACTTTTGGCTTTTTACCGGTCGCTTTAGATTCAATGATTTTCATTAACTGGTCATTATAGATATCCTTGTATTTTTTAAAATCAAAGTCAGAAGTATACTGCTCGATCAGTGAAACCGCCATATCTACCTCCTTGGCTTTTACCTTGGTTTTGGTAAGCTTCAGTTCTCCGGGATTTCTTATCTCATCTTCAAACCTAATCACGTGTAAAACCAGTGCATCCCTGTAAATACCTACAAGAGATAAATGCTCCTTTTGTCGCATCACGAATGTGGCCACACCTAGTTTTCCTGTCTTTTTTAATGCCTGTAGCAGTAAATTATAGGATTTACCTCCTTCTTTTTGTGGTTCTAGGAAATAAGGCTTTTTAAACAACACATCGGCTACCTCATCTTCATCGATAAATTCTTCAATATCAATGGTTTTCGTCTTTTTCATGTTCGCCTGGTCAAAATCATCTTTTTCCAGAATTACATAACCATCATCCTTTTTATAGCCTTTGACAATATCCTTCCATTCCACTTCTTTACCGGTATCCTCATTTACACGTTTATAGCGAATACGCGCATGATCATTTTTATCAAGCATATCCAGGTCTATACGTCTGTCCTCAGAACCCGAATAAAGTTTCACGGGAATTGAAACCAGACCAAAACTTATTGAACCATTCCAGATTGAGCGCATATTAGTGGTTTCTTAGTGCTTTTATCAATTCATCTTTAGACATATCACTTCGTCCATCGATGCCAACTTTTTTCGCCTGCTCGTAGAGTTCCTCTTTGGTTCTCTCTTCGTATTTTTCAGCTTTACCACCTTTCTCTCCGGAATTGGATGTATTGGCGATCCTTGCCGCTTTTTCCTTGCTCATTCCTTCCTTGCGCAATTTCTCGTATTGCTTATCATTTTTAATACTAGGTCCGTGATCTTCTGACATTTTCTGAATCTTTTGAATTGAACTTAAATTTAATTAACCTTTCAGCAGTGTTGAAATTTTGAGGGATTGATTAACCATAGTTTAACTGAAATATCAGTTTATACAATCAATTTTCAGAAGAAATAGGAGAATGAAAGTTATAGTCATTAATAGAAAAACCTCCACGATTGAGGAGGTTTCTTTAATTATTTTTTACTGAAGAGTTTACTATAGAGCATCGATCTTTTTCTGCACTTCCAGGCTTGACCCTTCAAATTCATAAGTATCACTGGTTTCATTTCCATTCAAAGAACTTGTTACCAATAACCTCGCGGTTACCAGATCGTCCAGATCATCTTTCTACAAACTAATTTCTTTTGAGATCACAGAACCTTCCGAAGAGATAACCTCCACAGTTTCCTCCTGGTTTGGAATATCAGCATCTGTATGTCCTCCTAAAATCGGCGCGATAACCAGACCGATAAGGCAAGTCAGTTTAATTAATATGTTCATTGAAGGACCTGAAGTATCCTTGAATGGATCTCCAACCGTATCACCAGTTACTGCTGCTTTATGCGCATCAGAACCTTTATAGGTCATTTCACCGTTGATCATGACTCCGGCTTCAAAAGATTTCTTAGCGTTATCCCAGGCACCTCCGGCGTTATTCTGAAAGATGGCCCAAAGCACACCGCTCACAGTAACACCAGCCATATATCCTCCAAGCATTTCAGCAATAGCGAGATTATCCATCCCAAAGATCATTGGCAGAAATGCGATGACTAAAGGAAAACCAATGGTTAACAAACCTGGCAGCATCATTTCTCTTAAGGAAGCTTCCGTAGAGATCGCCACGCATTTATCATACTCGGGCTTGGCCGTTCCCTCCATAATACCCGGAATATCCTTGAATTGTCTTCGTACTTCCTGCACCATTTCCATTGCAGCTTTACCTACTGCATTCATTGCCAAGGCAGAAAATACCACCGGAATCATCCCGCCCACAAAAAGCATCGCCAGTACAGGAGCTTTGAAAATATTGATTCCTTCAATCCCTGTAAATGTTACATAAGCTGCGAAGAGTGCTAAAGAAGTTAAAGCGGCAGATGCAATTGCAAAACCTTTCCCTGTGGCTGCGGTCGTATTCCCTACGGAATCCAGAATATCTGTTCTTTCTCTTACTATCGGCTCCTGTTCACTCATTTCAGCAATACCTCCAGCATTATCTGCTATAGGTCCGAAGGCATCGATCGCCAGCTGCATAGCTGTCGTTGCCATCATTGCTGAAGCGGCCAATGCAACCCCATAAAATCCTGCGAAAGCATAAGACGCCCAGATAGCACCGGCGAATAATAAGATTGAAGGAAAAGTAGAGATCATACCGGTCGCCAAACCTGCAATGATATTTGTTCCAGCTCCGGTACTTGATTGCTGAACGATCTTTAGAATTGGTTTTTTTCCCAGACCTGTATAGTATTCGGTTACTGAAGATATAGCTCCACCTACAACCAGACCAACCAGCGTTGCATAAAATACGCGCATGGAACTTATGTTTATCATTTCAAATCCTTCCTCTCCACCTATGAAGAATCCCATTGTCATGGTATTCGCAGGGAGCATCCAGTTTACCAGAAAATAACAGGATACCGCGACCAGTAAGATCGAAACCCAGTTCCCGATATTTAAAGCTTTCTGAACCTCCGATTCTTTAGCCGAATTTGAAGAAATTCTTACCAATAATGTCCCGATGATGGAAATGATAATTCCTACTCCGGCGATTGCCATTGGTAGTAAAATTGGACCAATACCACCAAAACCTTCGCTGGTGATATCACCTCCCATATCCTCGATTATATAATTTCCAAGCACCATTGCTGCCAGTACTGTGGCCACGTAACTTCCAAAAAGGTCGGCTCCCATACCGGCAACGTCACCTACATTATCTCCAACATTATCTGCAATGGTCGCAGGGTTTCTAGGGTCATCTTCAGGGATACCTGCTTCAACCTTACCAACAAGATCAGCTCCAACATCTGCAGCTTTGGTATAAATTCCTCCTCCAACTCTGGCGAAGAGTGCTATAGATTCGGCACCCAGAGAAAAGCCAGCAAGAGTTTCCAGAACTACGGTCATTTGCTGAGTATTGGTCCACTCTCCTCCCATAAAATAATGAAAGAAGAATATAAAGAAGCCGGTAAGACCAAGTACTGCGAGACCAGCAACTCCAAGTCCCATCACTGTTCCACCTCCAAAAGAGATATTCAATGCTTCCGGTAGGCTGGTTCTTGCCGCCTGAGTCGTTCTTACATTTGTTTGAGTAGCGATTTTCATTCCGATATTTCCTGCAAATGCTGAGAATATCGCACCGAAAATAAAGGCAACTATGATGAGGTAATGGGTGGTTGGAACAAAATATGCAATTGCGGCTAAGGCAATGCTGGCTCCAATCACAAAGAGAGTCAATAATTTGTATTCTGCTTTCAAGAAGGCTAGGGCTCCTTCATAGATGTGTGCTGAAATTTCTTTCATTTTTCCGTCTCCGGAGTCCTGTTTCATCACCCAGGATCTTTTGACCCACATAAAAATGAGTCCGATGATTGCCAGCACCGCTGGCAGGTAGATCATTATTGATTCCATATTAGCTAGTTAATTGTTAATTAAATATTAATGCTAGCTAATGTAGTAAAATTGACAACAATTAAAAAAGCAACAACTTTTTAAGGTTATTGCTTTCATATTCTTAATATTTTGATTGATATCTTACGATTATATCCCGAATCTGGATTTATCACCGTCATAGTTCTCATATCGTTCGATACATTGTTTAATGATCTCACGAGCTTCGTCTGCATCTCCAAAATCCCCTGTATCTACCTTTTTCTTTTCAAGATCTTTATACACCTTAAAGAAATGTTCGATCTCTTTAAGCATATGACCATTTAATTCTTTAAGATCGTTCAATCTATTCCAGATAGGATCTGATACGGGCACACAGATTATCTTCTCATCCGGTCCTTTTTCGTCTGCCATATGGAACACACCAATTGGCTTCACTTCCATCACAATCCCTGGAAAGGTTGGTTCAGAAACCAATACCAATACATCAAGTGGATCTTCATCCAATGCAAGGGTGTTAGGAATAAAACCATAATCTGCAGGATACATCATCGAAGAGAAGATCATCCTGTCATAACGTACTTTTTTAAGTTTGAAATCGTATTCGTATTTATTTCGGCTTCCCTTTGGGATCTCGATCAATACATCAAAAGTATTCGACATTTTTATATTTTTATCTAAATTAAAATTCAGGGCAGCAAATATAGTTATTTCTGATATTTAAACTATTATCTAAAAGTGAAATCCGAAATCTATTGTAAACGCAAGACTCCTTGCATCAGGATTATCGAAGTAGTTTCCGCGGAAATGAACGTCAAACCTCATTACTTTTAAAATATTTCCAATACCCAGACTATACTCGTAAAACGGATCATTATCTGGAGCTACCAGCGGTAAACCGGAAGCGTCTAAATCTTTACTTGCTTGTGAAATATCTCCATAGACCGCTCGAAATCCTACCAATTCCCGCAGGTTTAGCTCTCTTAACAACGGAATTCTAGAAAATAGTCTCCCATTGAAGTTATGATCTATGTGAATAGCTGAATAACTATCTGTCACGAATTCGTAGAAATCCAGGGTTGGAAATGAATTATACATACTAAAATAAGTCTGGTTTCCCGGAACTACACTCAGCAAGCCTAAAGGCACAGCATCAAATGTTTTCCCGGCTTCCAGGCTAATATTAGACCTACCAAAACCTCCAATTAACAATGGCTGATTGTAAAAGAACTGAAGTTTCTTATAATCAAAATCACTATTGAAAACCTCTTTAACTCCCAGACTGTAGTTCAGGAACAAGGTTGGAAAATCCTCTTCATTCACCACATTACGCTCCACTCCAAAGCCAGAAGTTTTTCTACCCGGTGTCCAGGTAATGATCGTAGAAAGTTCGGTTTGGTTGATCTCATTATCGGTGATCGTACGCGTGTCGTCTACATAATAATCAAGACTAAAACCTTCAGATGCCGGCTGCAATATTCTGTAATTTGCTCCGAATCTTAGGGTAAGATTCTTTACCGGTTCCAGTTGTACGGAAAAAACACTCAAGTTAATAGAACTCAATTTATCTGTATCACCAACATTCAGAAGCGATGAAGACGCAAGACTCCTTCCCAGAACATCTGTAGAATTTGTAAGACTGGTTCCTAATTGCTCTACATCCCTTCGGTTTCCTCCACTGAGAATAAGCCGCATTTTGTAATCCAGCAGCACTTTTGCTGAAACTCCATACTTGAATTTCTGGTCTTTGAACCCATAAGCTCCATAAGCTTCAATTCTCCATGGATCATTCTGTCCGAAATATGTTCTTCCTCCAAAACGGGTTCGGACTCCTTCCACATCATTAAACCCGAAAGTAGAATAAACAGGACCATAATCCCATCCATCAAACTCTACGTAACCAGACTGCGCAATCGTAGCGATATCATATAACCTGTTGAAAGCCTTTGTCTTCGTAAGACTGTCCAGCATTACATAGATTCCTTCTTCATCATCGTTTAACTGTTCAAGCCTGTTTTCACTCCAGAATTCGTCACTTCTATTATAAGCTTGAGATTGCGGATTGTAGACTGGTTGATTATAAAAACTTGATCCTCGTTCTTTATTAAATTCATACTCATCGTAAAGCATGGTTCGTTTCGCATAAACTCCCTGAGAAGTTTTCTTTTTGTTTATTCCGAAGTCGGCCATAAAGAAATCTTTCTCAATAAGAAAAACAGAGTCATTCAGAACTTCAAAATCCTGTTCAATATAAACCTGTTTGATCCAGTTGATGTTTACATCCTTGGTAGTTTCGAGATTGATGTTCTTAACAGCCCAGGTCGTATCATTCACCCAGAAGTCTCCTTTAAAGGTTAATTCATTCTCGCGGCGTGGATAATAGACGATATTATAGCACCACTTATTGTCGATATAAGCACTATCAGACAACACATAATTGTAGGTATCGATCCCTGTAGTCGAGATGGGACTTACAAATGATTTATCGAAGAACTTGATATAGTTTTTATAAATATCATAATCATCATAAATATCCTTCACAAAATCGATCAGGTTCCTGTTCTGGTTGAATCCGGAATTCTTGTTTCCAAGTAAAACTTTCTTCTCTTCGTTGATCTTATTATCCCCATAAACCTGGGTTACCGATTCGTTAATGAACATAGGCAGGTAAGTCTTCCCGGTCACTGCATTGGTATCTGCATAATCAAAAATAAACTCCATTCCATTAAAGATCCTGCTTTCCACAACCGCACTATCTATGGTATTCAGATCAAATTCCAGTTTTTCGTATTCCTTATAGCTATACTGGTCGAAAGCATTTACACCGTTGCTCCGGCGGTTTGCCCACACTTTCTTTAAGATATCAATTGCCGGGTTGTTCTTCTTCGAGGTTTTCCCGCGATAGATAACCACTTCATCAAGACTGGAAGCTTCCTGCTCCAGCTTTACATCCATGTTTAGATTGACCCTGGATTTTAAAGCGATCTTTTTGGTTTTGTAGCCAATAAAAGAAAACACAAGGGTATCATAATTATCATCTGACTGAAGGTAAAACTCACCAACTTCATTGGTAGTCGTTCCTGAAGTAGAATTAGCGAAAACTACGTTCGCAAAAGGTACAGTAGCTCCGGTGTCATCGGTAACAATTCCTCCTGCTTTTGTTTGAGCGATAAGACTAAAAACTGGAAGGAGAAAAAGTATTAAAAGGTAGGTGTATTTGTTCATTATAGGATAAAAAAAAACTTCATCGTTTAGATGAAGTTTCAAAGATAGGTTGAAAAGGTCTACTTGTACATGACCTTTTTCACAGCTTTAACAACATCCTCACTATTTGGCAACCATTCTTTCAGAAGAACAGGTGAATAAGGTGCAGGTGTATCTGCTGTATTGATCTTTATAATTGGCGCATCTAGGTAATCGAATGCTTTAGATTGTACCTGATAAGAAATTTCTGTAGAAATATTTCCAAAAGGCCATGATTCCTCAAGGATCACTAGTCGGTTCGTTTTCTTAACTGATTCAATGAGGATATCAATATCCAAAGGACGAATCGTTCTAAGATCAATGATCTCACAAGAAATATCATCTTCAGCTAAAGTTTCAGCTGCTTTATAAGCTTCTTTAATTATTTTTCCGAAGGAAACAATAGTTACATCAGAACCTTCACGCTTGATATCGGCTTTACCAATTTCAATAACATACTCATCTTCAGGAACTTCACCTTTATCTCCATACATTTGTTCACTCTCCATAAAGATCACCGGATCATCATCACGAATCGCAGCTTTCAATAATCCTTTAGCATCGTACGGGTTAGATGGAACGATCACTTTAAGACCTGGCGTGTTTGCGAACCAGCTTTCGAAAGCCTGTGAGTGAGTTGCTCCCAATTGACCTGCAGATCCTGTTGGTCCACGAAATACAATTGGAATATTAAATTGCCCACCACTCATCTGGCGCATTTTTGCAGCGTTATTGATAATTTGATCAATCCCTACAAGTGAGAAGTTAAAGGTCATAAATTCAATGATTGGACGGTTACCATTCATGGCAGATCCAACTCCTATTCCAGAAAATCCAAGTTCAGCGATTGGAGTATCTATAACTCTATCCGGACCAAATTCGTCAAGCATACCTTTGGAAGCTTTGTAAGCACCATTGTATTCAGCAACTTCTTCACCCATTAAATAGATACTGTCGTCGCGACGCATTTCTTCGCTCATCGCCTCAGCAATAGCTTCTCTAAATTGAATTGTCCTCATTATGTAAAATCTTAATTTTAATTCCTGCAGAGCAAAAATAGTAATTCATTAAGGTAAATACCATAATTGTAAGTAAAAATTTAGGGGTCGCAGAGTTCTTCGGAAATGCTAAAATCGCGAATAATGAGAATCTCAAAATTTTACTTAGTTTTATACATATTGCGCATTAAAACATCTACAAAACCAAAAATCAACTAAAAATTGGCTTATTCTTTTGGTTAAATTTATTATGCATGCATAGCTTTTTTTGATATAAAATACTTACCTTCGTCTTCGAAAACGTTTTATTAAAAAAAAGAACCTTATATATGAAAATCTTAGTTTGTATTAGTCACGTACCTGACACTACATCCAAAATCAATTTCACGGAAGGAGACACGAAGTTTGATACGAATGGTGTTCAATTTGTAATAAACCCGAATGACGAATTTGGTCTTACCAGAGCGATGTGGTTCAAAGAAAAACAAGGTGCTAGTGTTGATGTTGTAAATGTTGGTGGAGCTGAAACCGAGCCTACACTTAGAAAAGCACTTGCAATTGGAGCAGATACAGCAATTCGAGTAAATACACCTGCAACTGATGGATATCAGGTAGCAAAGGAATTAGCAAAAGTCGTAAAAGACGGTGGTTATGATCTTGTTATTGCTGGTAGAGAGTCTATTGATTATAACGGCGGAATGGTTCCGGGAATGTTAGCCGGAATTCTGGATGCTAATTTCATTAATAACTGTATTAGCCTTGAGATCGATGGCGACAAAGCGAAAGCTCTTCGTGAGATCGATGGCGGTAAAGAAACGTTAACTGCTTCTCTTCCACTTGTAATTGGTGGACAGAAAGGATTGGTTGAGGAATCTGATCTTCGTATCCCGAACATGAGAGGTATTATGCAAGCGCGTAAAAAACCTCTAAATGTTGTGGAGCCTGCGGAAACTTCAGTAAAAACCGAAGTAGTAAAATTTGAGAAGCCTGCACCTAAAGGAGATGTAAAATTAATCGATCCTGATAATCTGGATGAATTGATCAACCTGCTTCACAATGAGGCAAAGGCGATCTAATCAAGATTCAGAATAAAATAGATTCAGGAATTAAAAAATTTAGAAAATGTCAGTTTTAGTATATATAGAATCAGAAGAAGGAAAATTTAAGAAAGCCTCATTCGAGGTTGCGTCTTACGCAAAGGAAGTTGCAGGTATGCTGGATACCAGTGTTACTGCGATTACTTTTAATATAGATGACGTATCAGAACTGGGAACCTACGGGGTTGACAAAGTTTTGAAAGTAAACAATGATAAGTTGAAGAATTTTAATGCTGAAGCATATTCTGACGCAATCAAGCAAGCGGCAACTCAGGAAAGCAGTAAGGTTGTAGTTCTTAGCCAGAGTGCGAACAGTAAATATATGGCACCACTACTTGCAGTGCACCTGGAAGCAGGTTATGCATCTAATGTTGTTGCATTGCCAGAGAGCGCAGATCCTTTTACAGTTAAAAGAACTGCTTTCACAAATAAAGCATTTAACTTCACCAAGATCGATACTGATGTAAAAGTGCTTGGAATATCCAAGAATGCTTTCGGTCTTAAAGAAGCTCAGGGAGCTGCAGCAGGTGAAGAATTTAGCCCGAGCCTTTCAGATGAGGATTTCACGGTAAATGTAGAATCTGTAGATAAGGCAACCAATAAAGTAACCATTGCTGATGCTGAAACTGTTGTTTCAGGAGGAAGAGGACTTAAAGGACCTGAAAACTGGGGAATGATCGAAGAGATGGCGGAAATACTTGGGGCTGCAACTGCATGTTCCAAACCAGTTAGTGATATGGGATGGAGACCTCACAGTGAACACGTGGGACAAACAGGTAAGCCTGTGGCATCCAATTTATACATCGCTATTGGTGTATCTGGTGCAATCCAGCATCTTGCTGGTATTAATGCTGCCAAAACCAAAGTGGTAATCAACAATGATCCTGAAGCGCCTTTCTTTAAAGCTGCAGATTACGGGGTGGTTGGAGATGCTTTTGAGATCGTACCGAAGCTAAATGAAAAATTGAGGGAATTTAAAGAGAAAAACGCATAATTTTTCTAAATTGCGACCCATAAAAGGGCTGTCTAGATCTGGTAATTTTGTCCTTATTTAGACAGCCTTTTTAATTTTTAAGAAGCATGAGTTTAGTTCGTCTGAACATAAAAGGAATATCTTACAGTCAAACACAAAATGGAGCCTACGCCCTGATCCTTAATGAGGAAGATGGTGAACGTAAGTTACCAATTGTTATTGGAGCATTTGAAGCTCAATCCATTGCAATAGCACTGGAAAAAGAGATCAAACCTCCCAGACCACTTACCCACGACCTTTTCAAAAACTTTTCAGATCGATTCTCGATCACGGTAAAACAGGTTATCATTCACAAACTGGTAGACGGCGTATTTTACTCCAGTCTTATTTGTGAACGTGAAGGTGTCGAGGAAGTTGTAGATGCCCGAACCAGCGATGCAATTGCACTTGCATTAAGGTTTGATGCCCCAATTTTTACTTACAAAAACATTCTTGACAAGGCTGGAATTTTCCTGAAAGCAGACGAGAGTCAGCGCGCAAAGGAAATGAAAGATGAAGAGGAAATAATCGAAGAAGAACTTCTACGCGAGGACATTGAAGTGAAAATGGACAGCGATTCAGGTTTCAGTAAAATGTCACTAGAAGAACTTAATGAGCTACTTGCCCAGGCTGTGAATCAGGAAGATTACGAAAAAGCCGCTCGTCTAAGGGACGAGATCTCCAAAAGAAAATAATCTATAATGAATAAACTCTGGTGTTGCCTGTTTCTGGTCTTAATTTCTATTGCATCAGCTTCTTCACAAACCATTTCTAAATCCTGGACTCTGGAAAATTCAGCCGAATTTCAGGAGAATTCAGTTTTTCAGGATGTTGAAGAAGTTCATTTTAACGAAGGTAGCTTCCTTTTTCTGGCAAATTCCGAACAGGATACTATTGCTTCAGGAGACTATCTTTATCAAAAGAAATTACTGGTCCTGTTTTATAACTCACCAAAAGATACTATCCAAAATCTTAGGGTAACAGGGATTAGTGATCAAAAACTAAGCATTAAAGGCAGAGATAACACCTTCGAACTTTCAGCAAAACCAAAACTTGCTGAAGATGTAATCCCGGTGAAAGCTGCGAAGCAAATGATCCCCAGCCAGGGAATGTCTACTTCGAGTTTGATTAGAGGTGTTCTTGGAATGTTCGTGCTTTTACTTATCGCGTTCCTCTTCAGTAGTAACAGAAAAGCGATTAGCTGGAAAACTGTTGGTATAGGATTAGGAGCACAACTCATACTGGCTATTGGCGTTTTGAAGATCACCGTAGTTCAGAAGGTATTCGAATTCGTAGGAAAAGTATTTGTATTGATCCTTGATTTTACCGCGGCAGGAAGTGAATTCCTCTTAGGTGGAATGATGGATGTAGACAGTTTTGGATTTATATTCCTATTTCAGGTACTACCTACCATTATCTTCTTCTCAGCATTGACATCTGTATTATTCTACCTTGGAGTGATCCAGATCGTTGTAAAGGGAATGGCCTGGGTACTTACCAAATTAATGGGAATCTCAGGACCTGAAAGTCTCAGTGTCGCCGGGAACATTTTTCTTGGTCAGACCGAAGCTCCTCTAATGATCAAAGCCTATCTGGAACGTATGACCAGGTCTGAAATTCTACTGGTAATGATTGGTGGGATGGCTACTGTAGCCGGAGGTGTACTTGCTGCATATATTGGATTTCTTGGTGGTGATGATCCGGAATTAAGACTACAATTTGCTAAACACCTGCTTGCTGCTTCAGTAATGGCCGCGCCAGGTGCTATTGTAATTTCAAAAATTTTATACCCTCAACAAGAGCCTGTAAATACAGATGTAGAAGTTTCTTCAGACAAAATTGGTAGTAATATTCTGGATGCCATCGCAAATGGTACTACGGAAGGTTTAAAGCTGGCGGCGAATGTTGCTGCGATGCTACTTGTTTTTATCGCATTTATTGCCATGATAAATTATATCCTTGGTTATCTTGGTGCGCTTACTACTTTAAACAGCGTAATGGCCGAATATACTCCATATTCTAAATTCTCCCTAGAATCGATTTTAGGAATTATCTTTTCTCCTTTGATGTGGATCATAGGTGTGGCAAAAGAAGATATGATGCTAATGGGACAGTTGCTTGGAATTAAACTGGCAGCAAGTGAATTTGTAGGTTATGTTCAACTAGCAGATCTTAAAAACCCTGCAAATGCATTGAGTCTTAATTACGAAAAGTCGGTCATCATGGCTACCTATATGCTCTGCGGATTCGCCAATTTTGCATCCATTGGGATTCAAATTGGTGGAATTGGATCGTTAGCTCCAGGACAGCGTAAAACTCTTTCAGAATTCGGGATGAAAGCATTAATTGGTGGAACTCTTGCTTCACTTTTATCTGCAACGATCGCCGGAATGATCATTGGCTAACAGCGTAATTTTTAGAAAACTTTGTAATCTCATATTCTTCAGCAGTCTGAAAATGTGCTAATTTGCCGTGCTCAGTAAAACTGAATATGGAAAAAGCAACTAAGAAAAAAGGATATAGAGGACAGAATGCGGAATGGCCGCACCAGATACCATTTAAAGGATGGGTAGACATTGGAAAGCGGGTTTATAAAGAAATGTCGGTAGACCACGTTCAGATTGTTGCTGCCGGTGTTGCATTTTATTTTTTCCTATCCATTTTCCCAACCATTGTAGTAGCAATTTCTATCTACAGCCTGGTTTTAGATCCCGCGCAGATTCAGGAGCAATTATCCAGACTTACTTTAATACTACCGGATCAGGCATATGGTATGATTACCGATATTCTCAACCCGGTCATAGAACAAGATCGTGAAGAAATTGGCTGGGGTTTGATTATTAGCATCCTGGTTAGTATCTGGAGTGCGAACAAGGGAACCAGCGCATTGTTTCAGGGTGTTAATATCGCTTACGATGAAGTTGATACTCGTGGGATTATCAAAAAGAATCTACTCACTTTGCTTTTTACATTAGCAGGTGTTGTGGTAGGTCTATTAAGTTTACTTATCGTTATATTCTTCCCGCTACTCATAAAGAACTTTGGTCTTACACCTGGTCTGGAACATATGCTAACCTGGTTACGCTGGGTTTTCCTGGGAGTTATTCTTATTGTAATGCTAAGTATGGTATATAAACTGGCTCCAAACCGAACCAATCCAAAAATGCGCTGGGTGAGCTGGGGAGCGATCCTGGGAACTATCTTCTGGTTAGGAGGCTCTATTGCATTCTCCTGGTATGTCGGGAATTTTGGTAGTTATGACGATCTCTACGGAAGCTTCGCCGCTGTTGCAATTCTAATGCTATGGCTATTTCTTACCGCTTTTATTGTTTTAATGGGTGCTGAAATTAATTCTGAAATGGAACACCAGACTAAAATCGATTCTACAATTGGTGCTGAAAGGCCCATGGGAAAACGAAATGCTTACCATGCAGACAGATGTGCGGTAGTTGAAGATGGTGAAGAAGAATGCTAAATTATTATAGATAGGACTGGAATTCAGTCTAAAGTTTAGCCGATTTTCTTATTTTTATTGTTCGACATTTCACTCCAAAAACTAAGTTTTTCTTCATGAAACAATACCACGATCTTCTTAAACATGTACTTAAAACGGGTGCTCAAAAAGGTGACAGAACCGGCACTGGAACACAGAGCGTTTTCGGTTATCAGATGCGCTTCGATCTTAGTGAAGGCTTCCCTATGGTTACCACCAAAAAGCTTCATTTGAAATCAATTATTTACGAATTACTGTGGTTTCTAAAAGGAGATACTAATATTGAATATCTTAAAGAAAATGGCGTAAGAATATGGAACGAATGGGCAGATGAAAATGGTGATCTTGGCCCTGTTTATGGACATCAATGGAGAAACTGGAATAGTGAGGATATTGACCAGATAAAGGTGATTGTAGAGACTTTAAAGACAAATCCTAATAGTCGAAGAATGCTGGTTTCTGCCTGGAATCCTTCAGTGCTACCGGATACTTCTGTCCCATTTTCAGAAAATGTAGCAAACGGAAAGGCTGCGTTACCTCCCTGTCATGCATTCTTTCAGTTTTATGTAGCAGACGGAAAACTATCCTGCCAGTTATACCAGCGAAGTGCAGATATTTTTCTGGGAGTCCCATTTAATATTGCATCCTATGCCCTACTCACCATGATGATGGCTCAGGTATGCGGGTATGAAGCCGGCGACTTTATCCATACTTTTGGTGATGCTCATATCTATAGCAACCATATGGAGCAGGTGGAACTTCAGCTAAGCAGAGAACCCAGAGAACTTCCTCAAATGAAACTAAATCCTGAAATAAAAAACATCTTTGATTTCACGTTTGAAGATTTCAGTTTAGAGAACTATGATCCACATCCGGCGATCAAAGGTAAAGTAGCAGTTTAATAGCCAGAATATTATTCAGTCCATTGTGGCGGGATAATTGCAATCTTTAGAATGAACCAAAATTGAGAACATGAAAAATATATTTCTAGTAGCATTGTTATTTATAGGATTCGGAGCCTTCGCTCAAGACGATGTATCGGTAAAAGGAAATACAGTTTCTATGAAAGAAACTGCGCCTGTCTGGCCTGGTTGCGAAACAAGTGAAGACACAAAAACCTGTTTCAATTCCATGTTAATGAAACATATCAAGGAAAACTACAAGTATCCAAAAAATGAAAAGGGAGAATACATTAGAGGAAAAGCAACAGTTTCATTAGTTGTAAACGAAGAAGGAAAAGTGGTGGTTAAAGAAGTCACTGGTAAACATCCAAAGATCAATAAGGAAGCAAAAAGAATGATCGAAGCGATACCAACGATGACTCCAGGACAGCTGGCTGGAAAGCCAAGAGCGATTAGTTACAAGATTCCGCTTACATTATAATAGATTTTTAACTCGACCTTAACGAGCTGCTTGCAAGCTCATTTTTAAAAAATTGTAAATTTGAGTGATACCAAAAAGTATCGCTCATTTTTATGTTGTCACAATCCGAATTACTACACCTTTTCAAAGAAACCCGAAAAGATTCAGAAAATATTTGCTCCTTCCTGGAAACCGAAGATTATGTGGTACAACCCATGGTAGATGTTTCACCTCCTAAGTGGCATTTAGGACATACCACCTGGTTCTTTGAAGAATTTATTTTAAAAAAATATGCAGAGAATCATTCGCTGTTCGATGAGAATACCGCATTTGTTTTCAATAGCTATTACGAAAGTGTTGGTGAAAAAGTAGTACGTACAGACAGGGGAAATCTTTCGAGACCAACTGTTGCCTGGATCTATAAATTTAGAGAATACGTTACCACCGAAATTATCAGATTGCTGGAAAATAGTACGCTATCGAAGGAAGCTCTAGGTGTTCTGGAAATTGGTTGTCATCATGAAAAACAGCATCAGGAACTGTTGTATGCAGATATCAAGTATATTTTAGGAAATAATCCTCTAATGCCTGAATACAATCAGCAATTTGAAGAAAATCCTGTTCAAGATTTTGAACAAGAATGGTTGGATGTTTCTGAAGGTATTTATGAAATTGGTCATACTTCAGAAGATTTCTGCTACGACAATGAATTGGGTATACATAAAACCTATCTACAAGATTTCAGTATTTCGAATAAACTAGTAACTAATTCAGAATATATGGAGTTTGTTGAAGCTGGTGGATATGATGATGTTCTTTTGTGGCACGCTGAAGCCTGGGATTGGGTGAACACCAATGAAATTAAAACGCCATTTTACTGGCATAAGATCGATAACAAATGGCATCAATATACATTAGGAGGATTAAAGCCTTTGAATATGGATGCTCCAGTTACTCATATTAGTTACTATGAAGCTTTCGCTTATGCGCAATGGAAAGGTATGAGACTACCTACCGAGCAGGAGTGGGAAATTTCTCAAAAAGATTTTGACTGGGGAAGCAGATGGGAATGGACAGAAAGCTCTTATTCTCCTTACCCAAATTACCAGAAGGCAGACGGCGCTCTTGGTGAATACAATGGAAAGTTCATGGTCAATCAAAAGGTTCTGCGTGGAGCTTCAGTCGCTACTTCCAGTAAGCATAGCCGTTATACTTATAGAAATTTCTTCCATCCACAATTAAGATGGCAGTTTACGGGTTTCAGGCTCGTTAAATAACATTATATGAAAAATCAATCTGCAACCATGTTCGAATCTGTCTTTGCCGAAGACACGCATAAAGGACTTACCAGCTATCCAAAATATTTGCATTCCAAGTATATCTATGATAAGAAAGGAGACAAATTGTTTCAGGAAATCATGGCAATGCCTGAATATTACCTTACCAGCTGTGAATTCGATATTTTAAAACAGAACAAGACTGATATCGCTAAGATTTTCAGCAGTGAGAACGATTTTGATCTTATTGAACTTGGCGCAGGAGACGGTAAAAAGACCAAGCTTCTTCTAAAGGAACTGGTGGACAAAAATTATAAGTTCAACTATTTGCCTGTAGATATTAGTCAGAATGTGCTTGATGAACTTGAAGATGCGTTAAAAGATGAAATTCCGCAAGTATCTGTCAAAACTCAACAAGGAACCTATTTTGAGACACTGGAGAAACTTGCCGAATATAATTCCAGAAAAAAAGTCATCTTAGTTCTGGGTAGTAATATTGGTAATCTTTCTCATAGTGAGGCCGTAGATTTTCTTCGGAATATTGCTGTTGCGATGAGCGATGACGATATGTTATTTATGGGTTTTGACCAAAAGAAGGACCCACAGATCATCATGAATGCTTATAATGATGCAGCTGGTATTACTGAAAGATTTAATAAGAACTTACTGGTAAGAATTAACCACGAACTGGACGGCGAATTTGAAGTAGAAAAATTCAAGCACTGGGAAACCTACGATCCAGAAACTGGCACTGCCCGCAGTTTCTTAGTAAGCAAGGAAGAGCAGAGAGTTAAGATCAACAAACTCGAACTGGTAGTAAAGTTCGATGCATGGGAGAGCATACATACCGAGATTTCTCAAAAATATGATGATGCAATCGTAAGCTGGTTGGCAGATGAAGCCGGATTAGTAGTTGAGCGTAATTTTGCAGATTCAGATAACTCCTTTAAAAATTATATCTTTAGAAGGAAATAAATTTACTGAACTATGAAAGCTATCTGGAAAGGCACCGTAATTGCAGAAAGTTCTGAAACGAGGATCGTTGAGAACAATCATTACTTTCCTCCTGAAGATATTAAAGATAAATTCTTTAAACCAAGTGAATTCACCACCCGTTGCCCATGGAAAGGCAAAGCTTCCTACTATGATATAGAGGTAGACGGTGAAAAAAATGAAGATGCAGCATGGTTCTACCCGGAGGCAAGTCACGCGGCTAAACCAATTGAGAATTATGTAGCCTTCTGGAAGGGTGTTCAGGTAACTGAATAGGATCTAAACACTTACCACACTATTATCATCTCCCGCGAAATCATTCCACTTGTAGGCATCTGCAGCTGGATCGTTTTGCCACTGTCCGTCTACAAGATATCTGAATTCGTATGCTTTATCTACTGGTAAATTAAGCTGAGTCTTGAAATTACCATTTTTATACTTCTTCAATTTTGCTGGTTTCCAGTCATTGAACTCACCCACTAATTCTACCTGATCTGCTTCTTTCGCAGGAAGGTTAAAAGTGATCTTACATTCCGGTTTGGACTTCAGGTATTGCTTGCTAATTGGCATAGTTTTAATTTAATGATTGACTCTTCAAATTAAATTAAAATATACTTGTAAACCAATACATATCAGCGTTCTACATCATTTTTGTAATATTACTAATTTTAGTCATTTATAGAGATAATTCTTTATTCCGAAAACGGTTTTGGATATGAATAGATTAAATATCTGCAGAATTTTAAGATTAAATTCCGAGTACATTAAACAGTTTATTCAGGTCTTTTTCAGAATTAAAGTAGTGTAAACTAATTCGAATTCCGTTTCCTCTCATGGAAGTGATAATATCTTCTGATCTCAATTTCTGAAATAGTTGTTCATCGCCTTTAATATTAAAAAGGGATGAATAGATCTCTCTTTCTGCAACCCATTCTTCCAGCAAACCAGCCGATTTAAAACGTTCCCGGGCTATATGCTTCAGCTTGGAAATCTGACCTTCAATGGGATCCCAGCCAATCTTCTGAATAATTTCAATCGCAATTTTTAAGCTTCCGAAGTTAAGCGTATCATAATGACCCGGTTCGAACTTCCCAAGAAAATTACCCTCATGTTCTTTGTACTTTCCTTGCAGCGAACCGAAACCAAGATGTTTAGGATTCAGTCTTCCTTCTACACGATCGCTAAATAACATAAAGCCATTACCGTAACCAGCATTCATCCATTTGTAGCAACTGGAGATCGCGATATCCAATCCGCTATTTTCAAAATCAAATGCTTCGGTTCCAAAGTATTGAGTCCCGTCGCCAATAAGTAGAAGTTCCGGGAATTGCTCTTTTAAATCCTTTATGAAATCTGAACTCAATTGCACCCCATTAATGTACTGGACAATACTAAAGGCGAATACGTCGGGTTTCTCTTTCTTGATGGCATCGAGAATATTATTTTCCAGATCCTTATCCAGGTTTGCATAACAGACTTGAAAATCTCTTGATTCCACCGGCCAGTTGATCGAAGGATAATCATCCTTAAGCAGTAGAATTTTGGCACCCGAATCGATTCCTTCCAGGATACTATTGAAGCCATAGGAGAAATTTGGAATCAAAGCCACCCGGTTTGGTGCACAGTGATATAAAGAACCTATACTTTCCCGTACCCCTGTAAGCATCTCTCCCATTTTCTCTTTCAAAACACTTGCTTTTAAGAAAAAATCCATGTCATGATCCTGCCTGAATTCCCAAACTTTATCGGGAAGTAAGCCGCAAGCAGCCGTGTTGAAGTATGTATATTGCTGAAGTACAGGAAAGCCTTTTCTTAAATTATCCATAAGCTATTGGAAGTTCTTTTGATAAAAATGTAAATTTGAAACTACACTAAGGTACTTTTTATTATGTTTTCCAAAAAGAAAAACGAATCCAAAATAGATTATGAACAAAGGGAGCTCTATGAGAATGCCAGGCAGAGAGCAAGACAGAAAAAAAGACTGTTCCGGCATTTTGTAATATTTTTAATTGGTGCCGCTTTTCTTATTGTATTGAATGTCGTGGTGGGTTACCAGGAAGATTTTAAACCCCTTGGATATAACTGGTTTGTTTGGGCCGTTCTACTATGGACGCTGTTATTCCTGATCCATTTCTTCAATGTCTTTATCATTAATAGTTTTATGGGAAAAGACTGGGAAGCAAAACAGGTGGACAGACTGGTTAAAAAACAGCAAGAGAAAATAGCTCAACTTCAAACCAAAGTAGAGAAAGACCATCCACTACCCGATCGCAGCACTCACGCTAAAAATACAGATACAGATTTTCAGAACAGAATTACTCCTGGAGATCCGGATAGACCAATAAACAGTTAAATATGATCACAATGATTGCTGCGGCAGCAGAAAACAATGCACTAGGCAAGGACAACGATCTTGTATGGCATCTTCCAGACGATTTCAAAAGATTTAAAAGACTTACCTCCGGGCATCATATTATTATGGGTCGCAAAACTTTCGAGTCTTTCCCAAAATTACTTCCAGACAGAACGCACGTGATCATTACCAGAAAGGAAGATTACTCTCCGGAAAATACTATTGTAGTACATTCTATGGAAGATGCATTAAAAGTTTCAAAACTGGATGATCAGGCTTTTATAATTGGAGGCGGTGAAATTTACAAAATGGGGATGGAACATGCTCATAGAATTGAATTAACCCGAGTTCATGGTGAGTTTGAAGCCGACACACATTTTCCGGAAATTGATAAAAGTGAATGGGAAATAGTCAAAGATCAGTTTCATGATAAAGATGAAAAACACGACTACTCGTTTACTTATCTAACCTATGAAAGAAAGCAGGAAAAATCTCATTGAGAGGATTGCTGAAAAACATAGCCTCAATATCCAGAGTTTTAAGCCACTTACTGGTGGAGATATCAATGAGGTCTACAAATTAGAATGTAAGGATCAATCCCTGGTTCTTAAACTTAATTCTGCTTTAAAATTTCACGGGATGTTCGAAGCAGAGAAAAAGGGCCTGGAATTACTTGCTGCTCCCGGCGTTATTCAAATTCCCAAAATCTTTGATACTGCTATTCTTGATGATCATTCATACCTACTATTAGAATATATCCCGACAGGCACTAAAAATCGCGATTTCTGGCAAGTCTTCGGAAGCCAACTAGCACAATTACATTCTGTGCAACATGATCAATATGGTCTGGATCATGATAATTACTTAGGCAGTCTTCCGCAGCAAAACTCCTATCGTACTGACGCGATTAGTTTTTATACTGAAATGCGTCTGGAACCTCAACTGAAGTTGGCAAGAGAGAAAGGTTACGACCTGCCTGATACTTCCAGTCTTTTCAAAAATTGTGAATCCATTATTCCGAAGGAAAAAGCCTCGTTGATTCATGGGGATCTCTGGGGTGGCAATTACCTGGTTGATACGAATGGTACTCCATGCATCATTGACCCTGCAGTAGCTTATGCTCCCAGAGAGATGGATATTGCCATGACCAGACTATTTGGTGGTTTTGACGATCAAATGATTTCATCGTACCAAGATTATTTTCCTCTGAAAAATGATTGGGAACAAAGAATAGAGCTCTGGCAATTATATTATTTGCTTATGCATTTGAATGTTTTTGGAACTAGCTATAGGTCGCAGGTTACAGAAATCATCCATAAATACTCTTGATTTTACATTTCTTAACAAGACTATCCTCTTTTTTAGCAGTTCCTTAGCTCAGCTTCATTAGTATCTAAAGTATCTTCAACTCAAAATAAAATTACTATGAGTACTAAGAATTTATACGACGATAAGGCAAGAGAAAAAATTAAAGAACTGGCAGAAAATGTAGATTTCTGCATGCTGGTTACCAATATGGATGAAAAACCATTAAGCGCAATTCCTATGTCTACTAAAGAAGTAGATGATCATGGAGCGGTATGGTTTTTAAGCAAGAATGATAGCGATCATAATCGTGATATCGAAAAAGATAAAGATGTTCAATTACTATATAGCGGAACTTCAGATATGGAGTTTCTAAGTGTATACGGTGAAGCATTTATCGAGACCAATAGAGATGTGATCAAGGAATTATATTCAAAAGCAGATAACGCATGGTTTGATGGCGAAGATGATCCAAGTATCACTGCGATCAAAGTAAACCCAAAGGAAGCTTATTATTGGGATAACAAAGATAGCAAAATGGTGACCTTGTTCAAGTTGGGAATGGCAGCAGTTACTGGCGACAAGCAGGATATTGGCGAAAAAGGAAAGCTGAATGTATAGTTGATTAGCATAAGATTTTTAGATAAGACCTCATAGCGAAACTTCGTTATGAGGTCTTTCTATTTATCCCTATTTTTGTTATCCTAAACAATCTTTATGAAAGCATACGTATTTCCAGGTCAGGGAGCACAATTCTCCGGAATGGGTCTTGATCTTTACGAAAAATCTCCAGAAGCACAGGCTTTATTTGAAAAAGCAAATGATATCCTTGGCTTCTCTATTACAGATATCATGTTTGAGGGTTCTTCGGAAGATTTAAAACAGACAAAAGTTACCCAACCTGCCGTTTTTATACATTCGGTAATATTAAGTAAAATCTTAGGTGAGAATTTTAAGCCAGATATGGTAGCAGGACACTCATTGGGGGAATTTTCAGCTTTGGTTGCAAATAAAACCCTAAGTTTTGAAGATGGTCTTGAGCTGGTTGCCAAAAGAGCGAAAGCCATGCAAAAGGCTTGTGAACTGGAACCATCCACTATGGCTGCTGTGCTGGGAATGGAAGATGAGATGGTAGAATCCATTTGTGCTGAAACTGAAGGCGTGGTAGTTGCTGCAAATTATAATTGTCCGGGTCAGTTAGTAATTTCCGGAGCTTATCCTGCAGTTGAAAAAGCCTGTGAAAATTTAAAAGAGAGAGGCGCTAAACGCGCATTAATACTTCCGGTGGGTGGAGCGTTTCATTCCCCACTTATGGAACCTGCGCGCAAGGATCTAGCTGAGGCTATCGAAAACACGGAGTTCTCCAAGCCTATTTGTCCTATCTACCAGAATGTAAGCACATTTGCAGTGAATGATCCTTCAGAGATCAAGAAAAACCTGGTATTTCAACTAACTGCTCCAGTTAAATGGACTCAATCTGTTCAGAATATGGTCAATGATGGAGCCAGTGAATTTATTGAAGTTGGTCCTGGAAAAGTACTTCAGGGATTAGTAAAAAAGATCAATAGAAGTATGACAACATCTTCTGCCACTGTAGAGTAGAATACAGATGATTGATAATACAAAGCCCGATCTCAAGCGATCGGGCTTTTTTTGTTATCTAACTAAGCTAGTTAAGATTTAAAACCGCATAGTATCTAAATTAAAATATTAGTTCTAATATTACCTTTATTCCTGCTTGTACACCTTTCCTTCTTTCATTACAAATACCACTTCTTTTAGGGTGGAAACATTTTGAGTAGGATCCTCGTTTACCGCAATGATATCTGCATAAAAACCACTAGCGATCTGTCCGCTTTCGTTTTCCATATTCAAAACTTTCGCGGGAGTGATCGTAGCTGAAATGATTGCTTCCATAACTGGCATTCCGGCTTCGGTCATATATTCAAATTCGCGAGCATTTTCTCCATGTTTGAAAACACCTGCATCTGTACCGAACAAAATTGGTACTCCCCTCTTGTAAGCTTTAGCAAAAGTATTCTGAATCTTAGGCCCTATCTCCTGAGCTTTTGGAACTACCAGTTCCGGGTAGTATCCTTCGATCTCAGCATTTTCTGTAACTTCCTTTCCAGCGGTGATCGTAGGCACCAGGTACGCATTCATCTGCTTCATAAGATCCATGGTTTCTTCACTCATTAAAGTTCCATGTTCGATCGTTTTCACTCCTGCTCTTACAGCCCGCTGCATTCCCACATCACCATGTGCGTGAGCGGCCACATGAAAACCGTAATCTTTAGCGGTCTTTACTATTTCTTCAATTTCTTCAGTAAAAAACTGCGGATTCGAACTACTTTTCGCAACACTAAGAACTCCACCGGTAGCAGTGATCTTGATAAGATCCGCTCCATTCTTATAGCGTTGGCGAACCGCCTTTCTTGCATCCTCCAGACTATTCACTACGCCGTCCTTCGGCCCAGGATTTCCCATCAATTCGGCATTAACTCCATTAGTAGGATCTGCATGACCTCCAGTTGTTGCTAGACTTTTTCCAGCAGTAAAAATTCTTGGACCAGCGATATTCCCTTTGTTTATGGCATTCCGAAGAGAGATATTGATACCAGAACCTCCAAGATCGCGAACGGTAGTAAAACCAGCCATCAGTGTTTTTTCAGCAAAACCTACAGAGTTGAAGGCATTATCAGCCGGGTTGTTAGTAAAGCTTTCTAAATACTCACCAGGACTGGATTCTCCTTCCATATGTACATGCATATCGGTAAGCCCGGGAAGAACCGTTTTATTTCTAAGATCGATGACTTGTATGCTATCATTAGAGGGTTTTTTAAACCCTTTCTCTACGGAAGATATCCTATTACCTTTAATAATGATGGTTTGCTTTTCCAGTACTTTAGAATTTTTTGTATCGATCAATTTTCCAGCATGGATATAAGTTCGCTGGGCCATCAAGTTCAAACTGAACAAAATAGCGACTGCTATAAAAAGAATGTTTTTCATGAAATTATTTTAGAAAATCGATTATTGTTCCTGTAAGATAATCAATTTGCTCATCATCAAGCTCCGTGTGCATAGGTAGTGAGATCACTTCCTGCACAAGCCTGTTGGTTACAGGGAAATCTGCCTCATTATAACGCTCATCGGCATAAGCTTTTTGCTTATGTAATGGAATAGGATAGTAAATTCCGAAGGGAAGGCCTTTCTCCTGTAGGTGTTTTGCAAGTGCATCCCTCTTGCCATTAAGAATCCTTAGAGTGTACTGGTGAAAAACATGAGTGTCGCAGTCACCTTCGCGGTAAGGTGTGACAATATGCTCGTTACCTCTAAATGCCTCTGAGTATTTAAAAGCAGCTGCCTTCCTCGCTTCGTTGTAGATATCCAGCTTTGGTAATTTGGCTTTCAATACTGCGGCCTGTAAGCTATCCAATCTTGAGTTCACCCCAACTACATCGTGATGGTAGCGCTCATACATACCATGATTTACAATACCTCTAATTGTATGTGCCAGTTCATCATTATTCGTAAAGATAGCGCCACCATCACCATAACATCCTAAATTCTTGCTTGGGAAAAATGAGGTAGCTCCCACATCACCCATGGTTCCAGCTTTGAACGTCTGGGCTTCCCGGGTATGGTAATTAGCACCGATAGCCTGTGCGTTGTCTTCAATAACAAAAAGATCATGCTCTTTAGCAATCTCCATGACCACATCCATATTAGCCACCTGTCCGAATAAATGCACAGGTACGATAGCACGGGTTTTTGGGGTGATCGCCTTTCGAATTTTGTCAGGATCAATATTATAAGTTTCGGGATCTACGTCCACTAGCACCGGAGTTAGCTGAAGTAAGGCAATAACTTCCACAGTAGCGGCAAATGTGAAGTCAGCAGTTATGACCTCATCGCCTGGTTTTAGTCCCAGTCCCATCATAGCTATTTGTAATGCATCGGTACCATTCGCACAGGGAATGACATGCTTTACACCCAGATATTCTTCGAGGTCCTTCTGAAATGAATGCACATGAGGGCCATTGATAAAAGATGTTTCTTCCATGATTTCCTGGAAAGAAGCATTTACTTCGTTTTTTATACCTTCGAACTGACCTTTAAGATCAACCATTTGAATCTTTTTCATCTGCATTTTTTTTCAGGTTCACGAAAATACAAAATATAGCATCTACTGGCAATCACTTTAATCACAAACGGCTATTTTTGAAATCAGATTTACATTCATGCAATCTCTCTATAACTCACTTATATATTTCAGCCAGCCGGTAATTTCGATAGCTGGAAAATTCAGTCCAAAACTGAAGGAATTTTCAGATGGAAGAAAAGGTCTGTTTCCGCGGCTTGAAAAATTACTCCAGCCAGGATCACAGTATATATGGATACATGCAGCTTCGCTTGGCGAGTTTGAAATGGCAGTACCAGTTCTAAAAATGCTGAAAACTGAATACCCTTCAGAAAAGATCATTGTGAGCTTCTTTTCTCCTTCAGGATATAATAATAAGAGAAAGCATGATCTGGTGGATATATTTACCTATCTCCCACTGGATAGTAAGTATAATGCACAAAAGTTCATTGAACTCATAAAGCCGAAAATGGCATTCTTCATCAAATATGATTTCTGGCCAAATTTTTTAATAGGTTTAAAAAATCGTAATATTCCCACATACCTGGTTTCTGGCGTTTTTCGTGAAAATCAGAGTTTTTTTAAATTCTATGGAAAATGGATAATCAAATCCTTGCAGGCTTTCGATCACTTCTTTGTTCAAAATGAGGAATCTGCAGATTTGTTGAAGAAAATAGGCTTTGAGAATACAACGGTTGCAGGAGACACAAGGTTCGACAGGGTTGCAGCTCAAATCACTCAAGACAACCGTATAGAATTTATTGAAAATTTTAAGGCTAATAAGGTATTGACGGTCTTCGGAAGTAGCTGGCCAGAAGATGAGAAAGTTTTTATTGACTATATAAATAAAAATCCTGAACAGAAGTTCCTGATCGCACCGCATGAGATCAAGGCTGAAAAAATCCAAAACTTAAGCGATAACATAAAACAACCGGTGCTAAAGTTTACAGAAATGGATAAGGCTAATATTGAAGATTTCAATGTTTTTATATTGGATACGATTGGTTATCTGGGAAGAGCCTATAGCTATGCTGATATTGCTTATGTTGGCGGTGCAGCAGGTTCAACCGGCTTACACAACATTCTTGAACCAGCTACCTTCGGAATTCCTATAATCATAGGATCGAACTACGATAAATTTCCGGAAGCAGCACGATTGAGACAGTTAGCAGGACTGTTTTCTGTTAAAAATTCTGAGGAATTTGATGAGATTATGGACAAATTTATAAGCAATCCTAACTTCAGAAAAAAGAGCGGAATGATCGCTGGGCACTTTATTAACAGTAATACCGGGGCTACGAGACTTTTAGAATCCTATTTAAAAGCTGAAAAAGAGTAAGGATTAACAAACATTGCTAAAAAAAAGTAAAAATAATTCGTACAATTGTTTATAGTTGTAATTTCGACCCGTATTAACAACTAAATAAATACAAATGAGACGTTTATCAATCCTTGCGATTGTATTAATGACTAGTTCTGTTTTATTCACATCATGTAGACAAGAAGCAGAAAAGGAAACTATCGTCAAGGAAGTAGAAGTTGAAAAGCAGGTCAAATCACCTGAAGAGGCTGATGAACGAGAAGGAATTCTTGAAAGAACAGCTAAAAAAGTCGATAATGAAGTAAATAAGGAAATCGACGAAGAAATAGAAAAAATTGGAGACGACAATTAGTAATAAATCTCGAATTTTAATACATTGAATTACTAAAAACTACTAATAACTAAATAATCAAATTATGAAAAAACCAATTTTAATGCTTGCTTTAGCACTGTCAACAAGTTTATTCTTTACTTCTTGTAGAGAAACTAACGAGAATGAAACTGATGATATGGAGCAAATGGAGTCTGATGATATGGACGACATGGATGATATGGATGACATGGACGATGCAGGTAATGACGTCGAAAATGCAGCTAATGATGCTGGAGATGCAGTAGAAAATGCAGCTAACGACGCTGGAGATGCAGTAGAAAATGCAGCTCAGGATGTTGAAGACGAAGTTGAAGGAAACGACGACTACTAGTCCTTAATAAAACAATTATTTAAAAGCCCTTTCTAATTTAGATGGGGCTTTTTTAATGTTTAAAAGATTTCAATTCTCTTTTCAACTCGTTCATAGACTGTTGTAACTCCTGAAAAAGTCCATTATTTGTAGGATTGTCCAGGTTAAAGGTAAGTTTGGAATTTACCTGCCAGATCTCCTGAATATCATGGACATTGATCTCTAAAGGTAAATATTCTTCGTTGAGCGATATCAACAAAACTTTTGAAGGATCAGGCATTTTCTGAATCTTCTTTACCAATACGGAGTCATACATTACGATCACGTATACTTTATTGTTACTAGCTTCTTCTATGCTAGCAACAGCTTTTCCCATCACCCATTCTCCCGGACGATAATCTGGCAACATACTATCTCCCTCGATCTGGAAACCACGATAGGTAGCATTTCTAAATTCTGGTAACGGAATATCAAACGCCGGAAGTTGATTATACCATTCTACATCCTGAACGTTGTGAGGATAACCTGCAGCCGCCTTCTGGTTTACAAGAACTATGTTTTCGTTATCGGCATTATCTACGGTGACAACTTTTGGACTTACATCTCCTTTACTAATCTTAAGATACTTCTGCCCACTGTCTCCAAACAACCATAAAGGATTGATCGCAAACTGCCTTAAAAGTTCAGCTACTACTTTACCTGAAAGCTTCGTACGACCTCGTTCAATATCTGCTGTTGAATTTTTTATACCCAATAGCGAAGCAAATTCTGTTTGAGTATAATTATGCTCTTCACGAACTTCTTTAAAATGCTTAATTTCAATTGATCCCGGTGTACCCATAAACTATTAATATTGGAATTATTCCAAATTTATAATAATAAATGGAATCTTTCCTCGGAATTCAGAAAATTATTGAATTAAATTTACGTAAGCGACTGTTTGTCATTTCCGAATATGGCTTGTTTATAAGCGTAAGGATATGATCGTCTGATAGTTTTGAAATGCTTAAAGTTTCTATTCAGATTTGTAACCCAGAAGTCTAAGTGCGTTCAAAACCACCACAAGCGTTGAGCCTTCATGAAAAACCACCGCCACTCCAATATTGGCCCAACCAAAGATTGTCGCCGGAAGTAGCAAAGCCACTACACCCAGACTGATCCATAAATTCTGTTTTACGATGTTATGCGCTTTACGGCTCAAACCTATGGCGAATGGAAGAACTTCAAGTCTATCTGCCATAAGAGCAATATCTGCAGTCTCAAGTGCAACATCACTTCCAGCAGCGCCCATCGCAATTCCCACCGTACTATTTGCCATTGCTGGAGCATCATTTACCCCATCCCCTACCATGGCAACTTTGGCCTTCCCGCTGCTAAGTTTGCGAATCTTTTCAACTTTTTCTTCAGGCAATAAACTACCATAAGCCTTAGTGAGACCAATTTCTTTAGCGACCGCATCTGCTACAAATTGATTGTCACCGGTGAGCATCACCATTTGCTTTATACCCAATTCCCTTAAACGCATTAAGGTAGGCTTCGCTGATTCCCTGGGCTCATCCATTAATCCAAGGATCCCACTAAAATGGCCTCCAGATTTCACCAACATGGTAGTTTTCCCATCCTTTTCCAGGTCTCTGATCCTTTTAACCAGTTTCGAATCAAGTTGTTCTTCACCTTCAAACAGTTCCAGGTTCCCTATAGATATTTGATTCCCATTAATGTGACCACTTATACCCTTCCCCTGAATTGCTTCGGAAGCAGATAACTGAGGTATTTGATATTCTACTGGCAGTTTCGCGCTTCCATCACGAACTATAGCCTTGGCAAGCGGATGATTACTTGTATTTTCCAAAGCAATCACTTCTGAAAGTAATTCAGCTTCCGAAGAATTATTCAGCAAAATAACATCTGTTAGTTTTGGCTTCCCTTCAGTAAGTGTACCGGTTTTATCGAAAGCTAAAGTTTTCAAGGTTCCAAGATCTTCCAGCGGTTTACCACCTTTGAATAAGACTCCGCCTTTCGCTGCACGAGCGATTCCACTCAATACTGCGGAAGGTGTGGAGATCGCGAGTGCACAGGGACTTGCAGCTACCAGAGCAGCCATGGACCTGTAAAAACTAGCGGACCATGGTTCATCCAGGACCAGAAATGCAAGGTTTAGAATTAAAATAAGAATAAGCACTGCAGGCACGTAAAACTTTTCAAATTTATCTGTTAGTAATTGGGTTGGAGACTTCTTATCCTGCGCCTGCTGCACCATTTCAATAAGCCGGCTAAGCGTGGAATCCTCAGCCTTCCTGACCACCTTCACCTCTATCGTAGCATCTCCATTAATCGTTCCTGCAAAAGCACGGTGTTTATCGGGAATGGAGGTAATATTTTTATAATCTACACCTTCATTCTGTATAGGTTCTTTGTCTACCGGAATGCTTTCTCCTGTAATTGGAGCTTGATTAATATTAGTTCTACCATGGACCAGAATGCTATCTGCCGGCACGGTTGAATTAGGTCTTATACGTAAAATATCGCCCACCTCTAAATTCTCCAGGTCCACTTCCCTGAACACGCCATCGATCTTCTTAAATGCTACCCTGGGAGCTAGTTTTGTTAGAGCTTCAATAGATTTCTGAGCTTTATCCATAGCGAGATGTTCAAGGGCATGACCAAAACTGAACAAGAATAAAAGCAATCCACCTTCAGCCCACTTATCTAGAAAAGCCGCACCGATAGCGGCCACCAGCATTAAAAAATCAATTTCAAATCTACCTTTAGAAATTTCTTCAAACGCTTCCTTAGCTGTGAAAAATCCGCCGAAAAAATAAGAAAGCAAAAATGGAACTAACGCATAAATGAAATCAAAACCTGAAAATTCCTGCAGCAAATATCCGCTTATGAGAAAAAATCCGCTTAAAACAGCAAATATTAATTCTGTTCTTTCTCCAAAAATACCGTCATTATGCGGCGTGCAACAACCGTGATTATGTCCTGACATTTGTTTCAATAATATTTAATCTAAAGGTACAATTAAATGGTTGGAAGTATAAAATGTGAGGAAGCCAAGGGAGTATAAGTTGTTAGAATGTAAAAAAATATCGGTAATAATTAGCCCCTTGTAAAGGCGACATTCTCATATCTAAGAATGATTTCTGATCCACACCAAAAAAGTACAAAAAGAGGTAGGTTGTACATTTGATATAATTGCGAGTATTTTGCTCTGCAAAAGGCTTGAGGGATCCGTGAATGTTATACTGATAACATTAGATTATCTGCAACAACTGCAAGTATCGAGGTTCAAAACCTGATATTTCATTAATGCTGCTTCTGAAGCCAGCCTACTATTATCAAATATTCCCAGGTAAACCCGTTCAAGAATTGAAGGGAGTTGTGTACAGCTATCCGCGTGGATAGACATAACGCCATCTCTATTAGTTTGTTTACTGAGGTAGTAAAATTTCATCCGGCAATTTATCCTACTAATGGAAGATCATTTAATAGAATTCGGTAAAATTTTAATGTTTTTAAACTACTGATTGATATTACAAAGTTTGAAGTTCAATTATCCAGAATGCAATGATAAGTAGAAGACTAATAATCATTCCTGAAAAGATCATGAGAAGACCTCTATTTTCAACCTGAATGGTTTCCAGTTCCTGCTCAAATAATTCCTGCTGTTCCTTTTCCATTTTGAAATACCGCTGAAATCCCAACCTGTTGGCCAGTTTACCTTTATTGGTAAGATAAACCTGTCCGCGGTCATTAATATATATAAGTCGCTTATCTCTTAACGTATTAATAAAGTCTATTGATGTGCTTTGTCTCAGGTCTGTCGCCATTGTTCCATCCTGCAGATTATTTAGAGTATTTGCGTATCGCTTCATATTAACAAGTCTTTAACTTTCGAGTAATACTAATTAAAAGAAGTTCAACATATTTTCCTAATGAAATCTTAATTTTAACTTCTGTGAAATACCACTAAAAAAGGATGAAGGGTTGATATCAGCAAATAGGGCCATTGGATAATAACCACTAAAATCTGATCATCATGAGACTCTGATAAAGATGCTGAAATAGTTCGATTAAACGGAATCAAGTTATCTTATACATGGAAATTTGGAGTTTAATGTTCAAAATCAGAAATGTAAAACAGTAAAATAGAGGATTTGATTCCAAGTTTTATTGCAAGCATTCTCTTTACAAGCACACAATATCTGAGTATACAGTTAAAAACAAAAAAAACCTGCCAGAACCGGCAGGTTTTTCTATTCAGAAATGATAGCTAAATTATTTTACGTCTTCCATTTTAATTTCTTCACCTTCTTTATTCAGAAGTTTTACTTCATCAAAACCCATATCTTTAAATTGTTCAAACTGAGTCTTTGCATCTCCAACAACCAGATAGGCCATTTTTGATTCATCCAGATACTTATTCGCCAATTCCTGATGTTGCTCTAAAGTCATGTTATTAATAACATTTTCTTCTTTCTCGATATAATTTGAATCAAGATCATAAGCACTCATTTCCTGTAGCATCCCTAAAAGCGATCCCTGAGTTTCAAATCGGCGTGCGTTTGACTTGATCAGTGCGTTTTTAGTGAATTGAAGGTCTTCCTGAGAAATCCCATCCTTATATTTAGAAATTTCATCCTTAAAGATCTTTACCGATTCTCCTGTAGTATTTGTTCTAACAGAAGACGACGCCGTAAAAGTCCCGGGAATTTTTGAACCGCTAAATCCTGAACGTGCTCCATAAGTGTATCCTTTTTCTTCTCTAAGAATAAGGTTTACATTTCCGGAAAAAGATCCCCCTAATTTATAGTTCATCACTTCCAAAGGATAGTAATCCTCATTAGTTCTTGGAATCGCAATGTATCCAATATTAATGATAGATTGCTTTGCGTCTGGAACATCTACAAAATACAGGGATGCCTTTTCGCGATTATTCTGGATTTGAAAATCAGGAATATTGACTTCTTTCGCTTTCCAGTTATTCTTAAGACCTTCAGCTGCCGCCAAAGCTTCCGCTTTATTTACATCACCAACTACATGTAATCTTGCCACAGAAGGTGAGAAGTTTTCAGAATAGAATTGTTTCAGGTCTTCCATACTAACCGCTTCCACATCTTCTTTTGTACCTGAAGTAGTATAAGCGAATGGATGATCCTCACCGTAAAGAATTTTATTATATACCCTGCTTGCAATCCTGTTAGGGTTTGCTTCATTTCTTTCTATTCCGTTGATAGTGCTGGTTTTAATTCTTGCTAATTCTTCTTCATCCCATCTTGGTTCCAATAGAATTTCTTCCACCAGATCCATAGTTTTTGAAAAATTTCTTTTCAGAGAGTTTCCACGAACAACGATAGATTCATTGCTGGTATACATATAAATGCTTGCACCGAGTAGCGCAATAGCGTCTTCCAGTTCCTGCGGAGTTTTGTTAGCTGTTCCTTCCATCATAATATCGCTCATTAAATTAGCAACACCATTGTTTTCAAGATCATCCAGTAAATGTCCGCCTTCTATAACCAAACTAAAAGTTACTAGGGGCAATTCATTCTGTTCAATTCCGTAAACTTCTAAACCATTTGCCAGTTCCGTATTCCACGCTTCAGGAACACTGAGACTTGGAGATTCGCCCATTTCAGGTTGCACAGATCTATCAAAATTTGAAGGAGTTTTTTCAACTTTTTCAGAAGGAGCTTCTGATACTTCAGTTTCTTTATTTTCAGTAATTTCTTCTTCTACAACTTGAGCTTTTTCAGAATTTTCAGTAATCAAATCAGTTTTACCCTTCGGCACAAAACTGGTCATTACATAAGGTTTGTCCTTGATATATTCATTATAGACACGCATCACATCCTCCTTGGTCACATTTTTAATGTTTTCCAAGTCTTGCTTATAGAAATTAGGATCACCAGCAAGAACATCATAGCGCGCTAACTGGAAGGATTTTCCAAGAACACTGCTAATACCATTATAGAAATCTGTTTCCAATCCAGCTTTGATCTTTTCAATATCAAAATCTGTAACTCCCTCTTGTTCGAAAAGTTCAAAAGCCTCTTCAATTCCAATTTCAATACTATCAAGATCTACTCCTGAATTTGCCGTCACGTTGATAGTGAACTGACCCGCTAATTGACTCGGACTATTATACGCATTAGCGCGAGATGTAAGTTCTTTCTGCTTTACAAGAACTTCGTATAATGGCGCATCTTTTCCGTTGGATAAAATCTGTCCAAGGTAATTTAGCGCATAAGAATCTTCGCTATACTGTTCAACAACAGGCCAAACCATATTTAATTGCGGCGCCGTGGCAAAATTGTCTTCGTGATATAAACGTTTAGTTTCATCCAGAGTTACCAATTGCGTTTCTAATGGCTCTACTTCCTGACCTTTTTTAATCTCACCAAAATATTTTTCAATAAGATTTTTAGCCTCATCTTCCTGAAAATCTCCAGCTAGTACAAGGGTAGCATTATTAGGGCCATAAAATTTATCGTAAAACTCCTTTACATCTTCAACAGTGGCATTCTGAAGATCTTCCAGTTCTCCAATTACCTGCCAGCTGTATGGGTGACCATCAGGGTACATATTTTTGTCTATTACCCAACCGGTATGCCCATAAGGATTATTATCAACACGCTGTCTTTTTTCATTCTGAACCACTTCCTGCTGATTGGCAAAAGCAGCTTCGGTCACTGTATTGATCAAAAAGCCCATTCTATCGGACTCTAACCAAAGTACCGTTTCCAGAGCATTTTTAGGCACCACTTCATAGTAAATGGTCCCATCCTGCCAGGTTCCCCCGTTTAAAGTACCACCAACATCCTGAATTGTTTTGAAAAACTGATCCTGCGGAACATTTTCAGATTCCTGGAACAGCATATGCTCAAACAAGTGTGCAAAGCCTGTTCTACCTTTTTTCTCACGGTTAGAGCCAACACCATATTGAATCGCTACGGAAACAATAGGATCTGACTTATCCTCGTGTAGAATAACATTCAAGCCGTTTTCCAGCTCATACTTTTTGAATTCAAGACTCAGGTCTGCACTTGCTTCGGCTTGAACCGTGTCTTGTTCCACCATGGCCTGATCTGGTCCTGTGGAAGTATTCTGCGGAGTATCCTTAACCTTACAGGATACTGCAGCCAAAAATGTAAATGAAAGCGCTAAAGCTTTCATATTAAATCTGACATTTGTCATATAATTAATGTTTTTGTTAAGATTTCTGAATTTAATAAAATTAAGGCTTGTACTTTACTTGTTTATAGATAATTTGGAGTAATTCTTTAAAATAATTCAAAATGGTAATAATCAATCTAGATTCAATTCCAGAATCTATTTGTTTCATGATCTGAAATAGTTGTTGCCTATTCTAAAGAAGACCTCTGGTAATGTCTTCTAGTTCCATTCAACCAATCCATTTGACATTCCGTATCTTAAAGAGAATGATAATCCAAGGCTCCGACAAGAGTTATAATTTTCAGCATTTGATAAGCTTATTTCAGAAAATAGTAAGGCTACTTAAGCTGCTGAAATTCAAACTTGTTGATCTAAGCCATTGTCATTTTTAACGAAATCTTCTGAGAATCTAGAGGTCTAAGCGATATCTTAAATGTATAATTCATAATATTTGAAATGACACGCTTTAATTTTTCATCACTTATAGGGGTCGTACTCCTAATACTTCCAGGTTTTATCTTAGCCAGTAATATTCCGCAGGATTCTACCAATAAGAAAATAGAGCAACTTCAGGTAGGCGTATTTGAACAAGCACCTTACATGTTCAAGGATAATAAGGGAAATTGGGACGGTATTAGCATCCGACTTTGGAGAAATGTTGCCGATGATCTAAATTATAATTTCGGATTTCAGGAAATAGATCCGGAAACAGCGAATAGGAGTCTAAAAGATAAACAGGTCGATATTTTACTTTTAAGTGAACTAACTGCAAAAGAGGACAGCCTGGTAGACTTTAGTCATATCTATTACACTGCAAACATGGGAGCAGCGACCTCCCCAGCCATGGATCTTGGAGCCATTATCAAAAGTTTTTTCAGCGAAAGATTCTGGATTATAGTTTTAGTACTTTCTATATTATTGCTAACTGTAGGAACCATCATGTATTTTGTAGAGCGCAGAAGCAACGATGAAAATTTTGGAGGCGAACGTTCAATCATAAAAGGTATAGGTTCAGGTTTTTGGTGGGCAGGCGTTACTATGACAACGATTGGATATGGTGATAAGGCTCCGGTAACTTTTTGGGGCAGAGTCATTGCACTTTTCTGGATGCTTATCGCCATGGCGGTCACGGCGGTTCTAACTGCATCTTTAGTAAGCTCGATTATGGGCAGTTCTTCCAGTAAAAAGATTGCAATCCCTACCGACCTTAAAGATATGAAGGTACTTGCGTTGCAGGATTCAAAAGCTTCCACATATTTAGAAGAAGAAAGAGTAAGTTTTCAAAAGGTTTCTGACCTCAAAGAGGGTCTACAGCTCGTAAACTCTAGAAAAGCTGATGTCATTCTACATAACATCCCGCAGCTTAATTATTATATAAACAGCGATGCAGCTCTCAATCTTCGTGTTCAACCTATCTTACTTAATCCCCGATTATATGCCATGGCAATTCGTAACAAAAGTAATTTACGCAAAGATCTAAATCGTTCTATTTTGAAAGTAATACAGACTTCCCAATGGCAACGGGAGCTAGACAGATTTATTCCGGATAAGAGATAGTTATAAAATGAAAGTCTCTTATTCTGTAAATAAATTATACAAAACATTAAAACACGAGTTCCTTTTTAAATTAATTATAGAATCATTTCGAGTTTGTCATCAGTCACCTTACCTTATTGTTAGATAATTAAAAGTCCATTAAATTCTGTTTCGGATTCAGTTAAAAATGGAACTCCGTACGTAACAAATGGGTACAAAAAAACCCTCTAAATCAAAAAGATTAAGAGGGTTTTTGGTACTCGGGACGGGACTTGAACCCGTACGACCTAATGGTCATTGGATTTTAAGTACTGTACTCCCTATTATTTATGTAAAAGCGTCTTGATAATTAGTTAGTTAAGTTTTTTAATTTTCTGTTTTACAAATTTTATAGGTACGATTCTAGAACAGCTATGATTTACTGTTTTTCAAGTGTTCATCCTCGGATACATATTCCTCTTTCTGATAAAAATTCTTAAACGAATAATGAAAAGTGAATACAGCTTCGCAAAAATCCTCCGCAGTTTTTAAGTCAAAATTTATATTGTGATTGAGACCATCCTTTGTTTGTAATCTTATTTTGTCAATATCATGTTCAACAAACCTTTTCAAAGTCTCTTCGTTAATTTCGGAATAACTCTCTACCATTACTCCTCCGTCATCTTTGTCAAATTTGTATCCATTCTTATCTAATTGAAAATCTAAAACTTCCGAATCATCAAACAAGACTTTCACGGTATCTCCCTTTGATAACTTTATCTGTTTTTGATAAGTGGAAATTACCAGTAGTATTTTATCAGCTTCAGCTCGAAATCCAATTAGAAAGGAGTCCGACTTATCTGTGAACATCATAAACTTATCCAGACCGTAATATGCGAATGTCGAAAATCGAAGAATTTTAGTTTTTTCGAACTTATCCTCCACCAGTTCTAAACGACTTCCGCTAGGAAATTCAAATTTAACACCGTCATCAATAAAGGATTGATTTATATTATTTTCTGGTTCAGTTGATGATGGTTTTTCGACTGCCTTCTCCTTACTCGAATTCTTTTTTAGAAAATCAAATAATCCCATACGGTTAGTATTAAAAATTTATTTTCGGCGACCCTACTCAGCATCCTTATATTAACCTAACTATTACTTATGTTCGATTATCTGGAAAAGCTGTCCAAGTTGGAACGGCTTGAGTATTATGTCAATTATTTAAAAAATCGTGATCATTATTCTCCTGGAGATCAGGAAAAATTAGATCGTTATTTTGAGGACAGTTAGCTGTCCTTTTTTATTTTGCCCTGATCTCCTTAATTAGCTAAAAATTAGAATAATGAATGATGCTAAAATCGCTATCAAATTAACTCAGTTAGCAACCGAGCTTGCAATCTCCACTAAACGTAGCTTAGAAAAATGTACAAGAGAAATTGAAGAATCATACCATCTATTTTTATCGTCTGAAAAAAAATAGCTCAAGATTTTAATTTCATTGGAATTTTAAATTCCAACACAGAAACATCGCTATTATTGTCAGCTAGCAGTACTCCGTTCTTCTCTCGATGTCCAATTTTTATGGACATTTCAAAAGCATAAGTATCTGCCTTCCTGCTTATAGAATCGTTTAAATCTTTATTTGCTTCACGAGCTTCAGCAATTCCTTCATAAGCTTGTTGGATTGTCTCTTTAATATATTCTTTAAGTTCCATAAAAATTGATTATTAATTATTCATGTTGTTCTTCCAAAAATTTACTTAATCTCGCGGTAGCCGCTGAAATCTCATCGGCATTTAGGCTGTAAACAAATTTCAAGATCTCCTTTTGTCCTCTTAGCAACTTCTGTCCATGTTTTAAGCTTTCAAACATTCCATCACTTACGACTTCAAAATTCTTTGTCATTCCTTCGCTCAAAGCCAGAAGGTTTTCATTTACCGCCCTGATATCCTGCCGAATACTATTAATCTCAGCATCGCTTATTTTATACTCATCCTGCTCATCATTGGCCACCGGCTCTTTACTTGCTTCATCCTTTTTCAGAGATCCTTCACCGGAAAGCAGCCAGTTCCTATCATATTGAGGGTACTTTTCATGGATAATATCAGCTAACTTCCTGCTAACACCAGATTCCCCTCTCAAAATTTTATATATTCTTTCAGGTCTTTTAAAACCCAGTGCTTCTGAAAATTGTTTAGGATTTTCGAATTTCATATCATCGATGATATGATTTATCACCTCCATCGATTTTTTAATTCTTATATCCATACACTTTTTTTATTGTAACAACCTCTTTTCTGTAATCCAACACGTGTATCAGTGTAAAATTTTTCAGCTACAATCCCTGCAAATTCAATACAAGAAACATTTTAACATGATTATTTTACACTTTTTTTAGTGTAATACACTTTTTTTGTTGTATGTTTGCTTAACAAGAAAGTTAAACAAAACCTTAAACAAATATATACAAGTGATTTGTTTCTGGCAATAGGAGATTTGTATGATCACGAAAGAGCAAACAGAAGGATTAAAAGAATTGATAGGCCCCAAGTGCCTGTTAAGGATTTACCAGTACTTCTTCCAGCACATGATTGTGAACCGGGATGGTGATCCTTATTCTCAAATTTATATTTCCGGGGTTTTGAATGGCAGATATGCGAATCCTACTATCGAAGCTGGTATTTGGGACTATGCAGAACATCTAAAGAAGAAAAAAGAAAAGGAAGATAAGCGAAAAGCTGAGATCCTTTCTCCAGTAAAACCGGCTCAGAAATGAAAGAACTCCTCCCCCCCGGATATCGAATTACAAATGCTAAATGCAGAAACGCTACGCAGGCAAAATAATCATCTGTGGTTAGCTCTGGCAGCAATGTTTTTATTGCTGGCTTATATCCTGGTGGTACAGTCTGAAATTAATGAGAAAGAGTCTATAAAAAAAGAAAGCCCGAAGCAGTCACTTCAGGCCGATCATTATTAGTCTAACGCTTAAATTATCGTAACAATGAAAAACAAAAGTACAACATCGCTACAACACTCGCAACATTTAATTGCGGGATTATTACCTGGAGATTCCAACATCGAATTTTTTGGATGCCGCGAGAAGCTCGAGGTAAAATTTACCCAAAACGGTAAGACTCATGATTTTCATGAATTATCATCACAGGATCACTCCACTTTAATGAATGCTTATAACATGAACCACGAGGCGCAAAACGTTCTCCAGGCTTATAAGGAAAACGGCAATTTCGTCTCCAGGGCGAGACAGCTGGAACTATATACCTATTTCATGTATGGAGGCACAGATACCAATCCAGATATCGTGGATGGTAAACTGCAGGAACCTGAGAATTACCGGCACACCCGCGATTGCATTTCCCTCAATTTTAAACCGATTAAGCTGAACGGAAACCCGCTGAAGAAAAGAGAGATCTTCATGCTGGACGAAATGTTACAGGATCATAAGAACCTGGTGATCGCGATGAAAATGGGAATTAGTGAAAGCACCTTCGCTCAGCACGATGCCGAGCTAAAGAAAAAAGCAGGAGTACAAAGTAAACCTGGTCTTTTGGTGGAAGCCATGAGAAGCGGTTTCGGACAATATTTTAACAGGGTTTAGATGGTTGGTAAAAGAGGACGGTTCGGTTTTTTATAAAGTTTTAGCCGTGAGTCACCGTCCTTTTTTCATAAAGCCGAACAAATGAAATTTATACAATGAACGATCTAGAAATTATAGAGTACCTACTGGAACATCCAGATCTAAAAGACCAGGTCCTGGTGAGTGACAACGAGATTGGAGCCCAATTTAAGGAAGGTTTTAAAACGGATACGGCACTCATGAGAAAAGTTGCAGGAGAAATCAATGAAAAATTTGATCGCAGCACCACTCGTGTTCATGATGAGATCTTCATCGAGCGCCTAAGTAATAAAAAATCACTGGCGCAACGTAACGCCTATCATTTTAAAAATTTAACTGAAGCCAGATAATGAGTACAGTAAACGCAAATATGGCAATGCCTCTTCTCTCCGCCCTACCGGAAGAGGAGCTTCGCCTTATTCGCGAATACTGCAATAATAAACTAGGAGCTACTCCAGAACCGGTCAAAAAGAATTCAGTAACAGAAGAGCTGCACGCTATTTCAGACCAGATCGGGGACTTTTACCGGCCAGGAAAAGAGGAAGAAGCAATTTCAGAAATCATGTTTTCATAATGGGAAATTATATCACTGCCCTGGAATGGGCCAAAGGAAACCCCGGAGCCATGAGCTTCCTTATGGAACTCAACCGGCAGGACGAGGAAACGGCAAAAGTCATTACTGAATGCCTGGTGCGGAATTATACAATTCGCGGCACTAATATCTATGTGCTCTGGAGTGATCTCTGTGACCGTGAAATGGAAAAAGTAAGAGAGCTCTGTGAGAATTGTCCGGATAAAATTTCAACTGATGCCTGTTCCCGGCAGGACTACTCCGGAAGAGAATTAGTTAACCAATATTTTAAATCATGATCGAAATTATAAACAATTGTTTTGGCAGCTTCCTCATTGCCCTGGTGATCTACGCCTTCTTTTCTAAAAGACAATGGGTGGATTTCGCGGTGCTAGGTCTGACTCCACTCTACCTCATTTACTTGATAGGTTTCAAATTAGGAACTGGCGATCTAAGTGCGGCCATTATTCCATTTGTGGTTTTACTGGCATATATAGGAACGATTATCTGGAAAATAAAAAATGCTCCGGAAGATCCTCAGGAACTAAGATCCTACACCCGTGACGAATTGATCACCGCAAAGAAAATATATGATCAAAACTACCTGGCAGATCCGGAAGGTTTTGAAGAGACCAAAGGTACTTATGAAGATGCCCAGGTAACCATCGATTATTTACTCGGGATCATCGACGCCGATAGTGAAAAATTTAAAAAAATAAGATATGAGTCCAAGCTCCAACCAGCAGAATCCTAAAAAGAAAACCTACGAACGGAATGAAACCCGGCAGGAAAAACGAGCCAGGGAAGCTGCAGAAGCCAGGATAAAGAAAAAACACAAGAAACTGATGTCAGATTTTGCCAAGGCCAAGCGCAAAGGAGATACCGAAGGGATCCTAAAGATCCGGGACCGTATCCGGCAAATGAAAAACAGATAGCAAAACCGGCCCGAAGCGTTCTTTTAATTCACAATTCGATTAACGCATGCAGAATTTGTGAGCAGTCTTTTTAAGTACGGCCGGTTTTTTAAGAGCGTGCAGACCGCCAGATCATTACCTGGATTATTCGAGGTGCGGTGGCTGAAAGATGATCAAAAGGAGAGTTGGCGAAAAAAGTGCATAACTGGAAGCCGCTGAAAGTCGAAAGGCAAAGATAGACGCAATTGCACTAATGCGGAGGACTATCGTAATGCAGTAAGTTCGAATCCTGCACTCTCCACAAAGCTCACCTGGTATGACCAATCAGGTAAATATTGGAATAACTGGTCCGAAGAAAAAAAAGGAGAGTTTCAATGGCCTGGCGAGGCTTTTTAGAATACGCAGGAGAGGTGCTAGAGTGGTTCAATAGACGGGGAGCTCTTAATCTCATGAAATTCCCGGTTCATCGGTTCGAATCCGATCCTCTCCACACCCGGAAGCAAGTGTAAACTTGATCCAAAGCCGGCCGGCCGCATAGGTTAGGTAACTGGATTGTACCGGCCGGTTTTATTAAAAAATCCCATGCAAATGGGTAAGGGTCCCTACGCCCTTTTACATAGAAAATTTTAAAAAATCCGCTTTGGCGGGGGTGGCATAGTACGCCCTAAATTAAACAGATAGTCATGATCTATTTTTTCATTAAAGACAATACCTGCGACAGGTGGCATGATTTGGAATTATCGGCCTGGTTAGAGCATGAAAATGTGCTTTACACAGATACCAACGAACATGCATCATCCTTTGACAGGATAGAGCATCTAAAGATTCATGTATCTAAAGGAGGAAATTTCGAAAGTGTCACTCTTAAAGCCGATTTTGGAAAGAATGGATGCACTGGCAGCTCAGCCAGATCTCCAGAAGAACTCATTAAAAAGGAAACCGATAATGCTTCCTGGTCTGGTCTCGGTTCCACACAGGTTAATAAAAAAGAATACCTGGAATTAAGAGAACATCTCATGGATATCTATAAAAAGAAGATGTGTCTCGATTTCGATACCATAAAATCTAAAAGCGAAACAGATCTAACCTCTAAAATATAGCGTCTAAAATTATGAGCAACCCGAAGTCTATAGGATCCATTCTAACCAATAACATCCTAAAATTAAACGGCCTACAGCCCTCAGCAAATAATAATCTTCCGGAGAAACAAGAGGAGGCTGTCCCCCAACAGTTTATCCACCCTATTCTTACTCCGGAAGATTTTAAACAAACAAAGATTAACTACAATAAGCATATCGAGGCTTACAATAAAAAGGTAGACCTGGAGAACTTCAAGATCAATGGTTATAACACCAGGGTAATCGCACACTGCAGATCATTTAAAAAGACCAGGGATATGCGTATTCGGGAAATGGTTTTTAAAGAAAAGTATGCCGACCTGGATCCAGAAAATTATAACCTGGAAGTAGAGAAGTACAACCAGGAACACGGCCTGCATATTCGCAAGAAGGTGACCAGGCAAAAAGTAAAGACGGCCACACGGGAGTTTTTTATGGCTTTTCTTTTTCAATACAACGCTCAGCTCTTTAATCGTAAAAAATTTCGCAGCAGCCCGGAGATTGGCGTCCACGTGCCGGGATCTCTTCCCAAACTGGAGCTGTATCCCAATAAGGTACTCGATTCTGAATATGAAGGAGCCAAGAATCTGGCTACGGCTACTGTAGAGACCATACGCAACCACAGAGAGCGTTTGGAGGAAGCCGGAGTACTAACAGGATATGAATATCATGGCTCCTCCAGACCTCTTAAAATCGCTTTTAACGTCGATGTTTTGAGCATTACAGACAATGGAAAACCGAAATCTGCCGCTAATGAGAATCAGTCTCTTATGGAGGGACAAACGAAAAAAGTTCGCCATAATAATGTATCTAGTAGTGACCATACATTAGAATATACTAAGAAGAGGGATAAAGGAGTTGCCGCTAACGCGTCAACGCATAAAGATTGTACTGGAACTTCTACAAGACCACCCAGGAAGCAAGGTGAAAAAATTAACGATGCGCCCGCGAAAAACTTTGCTGGCGCGAAAAATCAAAATGAGCTTTCCCAGGTGCTCATTGAAAACCTGGAAGATAGAACAGAACTTTCACAGGACCTTTCCTCCGGGAAACATGACAATTACAAACCGCTGGATCTGGCAATTGCTAAGCAAGAAGCGTATTACGGCACTATGCACCCAGCAGATTTTAAAGAGCTGGCTATCCAGGATATCTTCAAATTCTCCAGCAGCATTTTTAAAGAGCTGGATGTGCATCCTGGAGTTTGGCAGAATGCCTTCAAAATGTGGATGGCTGAAAAATTCAAGAATTTCAACGGACAGCTGCTCAAAAAAGATCACTTGCTGGAAAAATGGCAACGGAGCATTGATGTGCTAAGAGCCGCGAAGCGATTTCAGAAGAAAAAAGGCTGGGTTCCAACCTATCCAAGCTTGTATTTTGACCCGCTACGCAAGGAAAAATGCCACAATTCCTTCGAATATGCTTTTAAAAACTTCAGAATTGAAGCTGCAGAAACTCCTGAAGAAGAATACCAGAAACGAAAAATTAACGCGAACCGCAGTGCAAGGTGGAATTCTGACCTTGAGAAAGCGAGACCGAAAATTAGAAAATACCTGAGAGATCAGCTGGACCTTCAGGTGCTCATGGATTACGTGAAATATAACTGTCCGGAAGTGTATAAAAATCTTCCGAAGCTTATTCGCCAGGAAAAGGAACTATTAATTCAACAATCTAACGCTTAATAATTATCAAAATGGAAATCAGAAAATTTAAAGATTTAAAAGAATTCGTGAATTCTCTAAATGAAAATCAATTAGAACAACCTGTAAAATTTTGGGGTGATGAAATTGGAGGAGAAATTCATCGTGCAGAAGTTTTAAAAGAAGATTGGATAAATCCTACAGGGGATGGACTCGAACCTAGATCAGCTTACGATGATGAACCCGAATATGAATTCGAACCTGCAGGAATAGAAAAAGGTTCTCCAGTACTAAGTATTTCTCAAGAATAAGACTCTACTATGATCAATCTTTACAACACTCAAATCGACGAGCTGTACATCCACCAGGTTGGGAATAAATGCCGGGGAGAGAAATTATTTATTTCTGAACAGCCGTACGAGATCACCGATGAAATCCGCCCGCTTTTAAAAGAATTCTTTCTAAAACCTTTTCGGGAAAAAGACGAGCAGTATTTCAAATTCGAGGAGTTTTCTGAATTAGAAGTAGTGCTTCAAAAAGAGCTGGATATTCCATATTACCGTGGAGATCGTGATGTGGCTCAATGGTTATATGATCAGGGAGTTCATCCACATATTAAATCTGGAGAATTATACTTCTGCAGGCTTTCCAATATGGAGTTGGACAATGAAAAAGTAGAAGGTTTCGGGATCTTTAAAAGTGAATTAAGAGACGATTTCCTGCAATTTTCGGAAGGCAAAAGTCAGCTGGAAATGAACATACAGCAGGGAGTGAACCTTAAAAAACTAGATAAAGGAGCGTTAATTCTTACAAATCCAGAAAGCAAAACCGGGTTTAGGATTTTGTATATCGACTCCAATAAATACGATTCCAAATACTGGCTGGAGAACTTCCTGAACCTGGAAGAGCTGGAGGATGCCATCTTTCACACTAAAAACTATCTCGAGTTCTGCAGAGGCTTTGCTAAAGATGTCGTAAAACCTGCAGAAGACAAACAGCAGGAAGTTCTCTTTTTAAACCATGCCTTTGACTATTTCGCCAGTAACGATGCCTTTGAAGAAAGCGATTTTGTGAACAATGCCATCGAAAATCCAGACCTGGTACCGGAATTCCAAAACTACAAAATCGAGAAAGGACCAAAATACAAGGTCGAGGATCTTACCAGCTTTGAAATTGACAATACAGCGGTGACCGAGATCAGGAAAAAGAACAAAAGCCAGATAGACCTGGACACGAATATCAGCATCAAAATGGACTTTATCAACGCCGATTCTGCCGATAAGTTTATCGAGAAAGGATGGGATGAAGAAAAGCAAATGTATTACTACCTGTGCTATTTCAATAAAGAATTAAAATAAAATCTAACGCTTAAATATTATGAATTATAAAAAATTAGAAAAGGAGGGAATTACAAAACAGCTTTTAGCCTCCATTGATATTAAAAGGAGTTTTTCCCCAGCACAACTTGAAAAAGATGAAGAACCTGTAAAACTTATGATCAATTCAAATGGATTTTGGGTTGTACTAGGTTTTGGGAAATTTTTAGAAGACGAAAAAGGTTTAGTTATCATTCCAGAATCTAAAGCCAAAGAAGGTCGAGCCAGATATTTACTGAATTTCAAAGATGAAGTTATTGAAAATGAAATTCAGAAGGAAATTAATGTCTTAAAGAAAAAAGTAGAGGTAAAATATAAGGAAATTATTGATAAGCTTGAAAATATCTTGCTGCATGCTGGATTAATAGAGCCTTCAAATAGTCTGATTATGGCGCTTATTGATGCTGAAAATACAGACAGATTGAAGAAAGCTGCAGAGAAAATTGCTTCAAAAGAAATGGTCGATTTCTATTATCGATTAAAAGAGTTATACGAAGACAAAAATTACGATTCTCTTTATTGTCTATTGATTCAAGACGGCCTTCCACAAATTGCATCTCTTAAAATTAATTCTCCAGCACTTAAGCACTTCAGTAAAGATAATCTTGATAAGACTTTAGAAAGTTTAAAAGGAAAATCTCACCTGTATAACGTAGCGAAATTTAAGGTTTTAGAAAATCAAAAAAGTCTGTAATGGAAAAAGTATATCAAATCATCCAGGCGAATTCTAAAAAGACCGGGAATGCTTCGGGTATTCAATTTATAAGAGCCTGGGACGAATCTAAAATGAACCTTCAGGAGTTTGTACAGCACCTGGATCAATTAATAAAGGATCAAAAAGTGTATATGCGCGAAGGAATTAACCACAGTTTACTATTTGCGATATGAGTGTAAAAGGAGCTAAAAAATGTACATGCCCAGGTCGCAGTGATAAGATCTTCTGCCCACGATGCAGCGATCTAAGGATGCTTATCCTTCTTAAAAATGGAAATGACAACCTAAAATATAGAAGACCCAACGGCCAGCTGAGCAATCCGGTTTGGTATTCCAGACTGAAATATAATGGCCGGGATGCCTATAAAGTAGCCGATAAGATGGTAGAGAGTGTAAAAAAAGACCCAAAATACGCAGGTGCTGTGCAGGTGCTTATGTTTTATATCAATGGGAACCGCCACCAGCACATTAAAAAAGTAATCTTATGATAAGAGATAGTAAAATCTCCATAAAAGGGATTAGCCAGGACGAAGTTAAAATGCTGAGCGATGCTTGTAAATTATACCAGGATTACCTGGAACTGCTTTGCAATACCGAGAATAGGTGTCAGCATCATATTCACCACTCCATTAACCGGGAATATGGATATATGCTCCTGGCCAAGATCACTCGTAGAAACATCCCAATGAGCAACACTATTAATATTGATGTGCATGTGGCTTTTATCGTTTCAGATGGGCTCCGGTATTATATTGACAGTACTCAGGATATTTGGGGAAAGAACGCGGCGATAAAGCTCCTGGACGAAATCTTTCAGGAGCTTCCGCACTCCAGGGATATCGATAAATATTCACTTATAAGTGAATCGAATAATTAAAAATCTAACGCTTAAATTATGAATACAAGTCAAAAACTTATGAAGTTGGCAACTAAGCCGATGAGTTATCAGTTCTCTGAAGCTGAGAAGGATTTTATTAAATCTCAGGTGCCAATTGGAAGGTTTAGAATTATATACGCCATTTATAAACCACACAGTTCTAAAGGAAAATATGTTTGTCTCATAGTAGATCAAATGCATGAGGCAGTTAGAAAGTCAGGTGCAGAAAACCGATATATCAAAATTTGCGATAGACCTCTTACAGCTTCCGAATATGATTGGGAAATTAAAAACTATGGATCTTATAACCGTCGCTTTGTAGGTTACTATTTCAAGACAATTGAAGATCTCAAGGAAATGGATGATTACCATTCTGCAGTAACTCCACAAAAATTTATAGATGAATGTACAAAACGCGGATATTTCAAAAATAGACCTGCTCAACAAGTTTTAGCATTATGAGCGGAAATTCAAAAAAGAAAATAGCCTTTAATTACTTCGGTGGGAAATTTTCCTACATCGATGAGATCTACCCATATTTCCCTGCAGAGTTTGTGCACCTGGTAGAACTATTTGCAGGCAGCGCGGTGCTGTCTCTAAATTACGAAGGCAATTGCATTCGAACGCTGAACGAAATAAATTCAGATGTCACCAATTTCTTCACGGTGTTACGCGATGATCGAGACGAACTTTTAACCAGGTTGAGATTTACGCCGGTGAGTAAAAAAGAATATGACGATAGCTGGAACTGCCAGTCTCCAGATCATGTAGAACGTGCGCGAACTTTCTACGTTCGCTTGCGACAATCATATATGGGTTTAGGATCTCAGCGAAGAAATAAAGGCTGGCATCTTTGCAGAAAAAGCCTCTATTGCAACGGAGGTGAAACTGTAAGCAGATGGAATAATTCATTTGAAAAGCTATATGAAATCGCAGAGATCCTGGGTAGTAATTACCAGATCACGAATTACTCCTATGAAGAGTGTTTGGAAAGAATAGATTTTCCAGAAGCATTTTTTTATGCCGATCCGCCATATCCAAACGAAAGCAGATCTTCTCACGACGATTACAAATTCGATTTTACCGATGCTGATCATTATGAGCTGGCAGAGAGACTACACGAGATCCAGGGTAAGGTCATGATTAGCGGTTACAATTGCGACCTCATGAACGAATTATATGCAGATTGGGAAAAAGTGGTGCTTTCTACCAAAAGAAACAACTACCGCAAAACTCCCGTGCAGGAATGCATCTGGTTTAATTATCCTTTATCACACACTAGAAAGGCACAACTGAGCTTGGACTTTTCAGAAATTTTAAAACCTACAACATAAAAATTAATAGAACGATGATAGTCTATAATCACAATCATAAAGACCGGGTAGTCTTAGAGCTGGAAGAAAATGAACTAACTCTAATTTCCTTCCTACTCGAGAAAAGTGCTCAGAAACTTAAGGATAAAATGAATGAGTCTTTATCTGAAAAAATGAATAAACAGCTATTCGATTTTATTGATAAGGAGATGTAATCACATACTGTAAATTTTAATTAACACCGTTACCAAGCCGACTTAAAAAAAGCCGGCTTTTTTTCGTCCCTGTATTTAGATTTTATTAAGAATTTCTTTCCACGCTATCATTACGCTATGTCCTTTTTTTAACATTGGATTATATTCTATATTTGATTAAATGTCCGAAAACATGTCCCAAAACTCATCCCCCACGGTGGACTTTTCCATCACCCAACACTTCCCTGTTGCAGATCATGTCTATAAGTACCTCCTAAAATGTTGCGGAGGAAACCACATGATCGCCAGCAGAACCACCCCTATTGGCAATCTGGTCCTTTCTCTGCAGGGAAGGAATTATGATGTAAAACCATCGGTTAAAAGATTCAGGAAATTGTTTTCTGTCACTATTCCCGAGCATTATTATTCCAAAACCGGGATGCATATAGATACTATTAACGCCCAATTGTTCAATGACCAGGCTGACCGGTTTTTTAGAGATGAGTTGTATCGCCACATGCTTATGACTAATCACACCGATAAGAAGCATTTTCTTAAAACCCTTAGAGGTTTTCTGGAATTCTACGATATAGGTGAGGATGATATTAAACTGGATACGCTTCACCGGGATTTTAAACGAAAGAAGAAAGAACTGGAAGAGAATTTAAACCTGGTTTCAGCCCCTGGGACAAATTTCGAAGTTTCGAATAATGTCCCTAAAAAATCTGCCGCGCTATGATCCAGAATCTTTGTAACGTTATTGATGAGCTCAACTTTGATACTTTCTATAAAGCCAGTATTGTAGAAGCTTCTCAGCTCCCAAAATTCAATCATTTAACCAAAGATGAGGAGATTCTTGGAATTATAAACAACCTGCCGGAAGAATTCCAAGCGATGATCATTCGTTTTCTTCCGGAGAAATTTAGCCTGGGAAATAAGACCGCCATTAAAAACGGTACCAGGATCTATCAAACAGATTTTTCCCTTCCGCTGGTTCCGCAAGATGCCAATATTCAGAATTTACTGGAGACCTATAATAATAAGGAAGTGGTGGTTTTAATTACTCGACACACCCACTCTTATCTTTATGGTACCAGCGAACAGCCGTTACTATTTACTTATGACGAAATGCATGCGCCCTCACCTATTGGTTTGAAAGGTTACAACCTGAGTATGTCTAATGATAGCTACGGAGCGCCTAAATATTTTGAAGGAAATGAAGACGATTTCCCAATTGTAAACCGTGGCCTTGCTTTCCAATTGGCTGGAAGCTTGTAATGTCCTTTTTTACAGACTGCTGACTTTCTAACATTGTTCTTCCATAATAGTACGGATTAACAATCAAAGATTTGTCAAAACCGAAACCTTACTACAACATAGTAAAAAACGAAGCCGCCAAAGAAGCGACCATATATATCTATGGAGCTATTGGTGGTATAGACTGGGATACTTACGAGTCTATTAATACCGCTTCAAAATTTGCTGAAGCCTTTAGCGATCTAGAAAAAGATGCCGATACCATCCACATCAGGATCAATTCTCCTGGTGGAGCCGTATTTGAAGGTCAGGCAATTTACAATGCCATTTTCTCTTCCAAGAAAAAGATCATTACTTATAATGATGGGATTTGCGCCAGTATGGCCGCTTTAATCCTACTTTCCGGAGACGAGATCCACGCCTTTAAGAATTCTCTTTTAATGATCCACAACTCCAGCTCCTCTTATTGGGGAAACAAAAAGGAAGTTGAGGAGCAGCTATTGGCTTCAGAAAAAATAGACAAAGCTCTAGGTACCGCTATAGAGGATCGTCTGGGTATTTCTGCAGAAGAAGTTGAAAAGGATTATCTGAACTATAAAGACAACTGGTTCACCACCGAAGAAGCTGAAGAACTTGGATTCTATGATCACGTGATCAAAAAAGAGAAGGCCCAGCTCCCAGAAGACATTATGCAATTGAAACCAAAGGACCTGGTAGATAAGTACGCCGCGATGAGTTTCAAAATCCCAAAGCAAAAATTAAAAACCACAAATACTACAGACATGAGTAAACCTAATTCGTTTCCGAATTTGGTAGCTGTCCTGGGAGCCGTTTTAGCGACTACCGATAATGGAAGCTATATCAATGACGAACAAAAAGCTGCGATCGATAACAAGATCGCTGCCGATGCACTGGCAATCCAGACAGCAACTTCAGCAAAAGATACTGCAGAAACTGCGCTGCAGGAAGAGAAAGATTCTCGCCAGGCTGCCATCGATGCTGAAAAAGTAAATACCACTGCAGCCGTAACAGCTCTTAGAGCTGCTGCCACTGAAGCCGGTGTGGAAAATCTTGCAGAAGATGCAGATATGGCCACGATCAATGCTGCTCTTACAGCGCAGATCGCTACGCTAAACAAAAAACCAGGAGCAACTCACACTGCAAAAGGTGCTGAGGATAAGGATTCAGGAGAATTCGCCTACCTGGACCTAAGCAATTCAATTTATTCTGAAGCCCCAAAACAATAAACCATGGCAAATACAACTATTTTAATAGATGATGTGGTAAAAGAACTTAATACGTTCCTTTCTCACAATCCTACCCTTATTTCTGCATCTTTAAACAGAGCAGAGATTACTCTGGATAAGCACACCAAGCCGCTTACCAAGATCAAAGGGAAATATCCACAAACCCACACATTACTGGAAGATGTAGTGCAGGGATTCAGCAATGAGTGGACAGAGCTTGGAAAATTACAGATCGAGCATAAGATCCTTACGGATTACCACCAGAAGGTGAACTTCTCGATCATCCCTTCTGAAATTCTTCACTCTTACTATGCTGAGTTGTATGAAGAAAACAAGAAGCCGGAAGATATGCCAATCTCGAAGTACATTATCGAGAATGAATTACTTCCAAAAGTTCTGGACAACATGCAAACGCTTTCTATTAGCGGTGTGTATGATCCTGCAAGAAAGAATGAGTTTGGATTCTCTATGAACGGGATCGAAACTATCCTTGCTGCGATGGTTGACAGAGATACTCCTCCAGCTCACCCGGCTTTTGAGATTCCTTTAAATGCGCTTACAGACGCGAATATCGTGGATGAAGTAACTGCATTCGAAAGAAAGCTTCCTAGCAAGCTGAAGAAGAAGATCAAGAAGATCTTTATGAGCGAAAATAACTTCGAGCGTTACGTTCTTCAGTACGAAGACCAGTTTGGACAGAATAAATTCCAGGGAGATGTAATGAAAACACGTTTAGGAAAACGTGAGATCGTTGTACTGGAAGGTATGGAGAGCGATGTGATCTTCGGAACTACCGAGAACAACTTCAGAAACCTGAAAGATGTTTTTGATAAACCACAGATCACCGATATCCAGAAGCAGGACTATAAAGTGAAAATCTTTATGGAATGGTGGAAAGGTTATGACTTCCTGATCAACCAGATGGTGGTGATCTCTAACTACACAGATGTTAGATACGGTCTTGGAACTACAGCCGACAATAAGAAATACTTTGGTATTGACGGAGTGAACGAACCTGCAGCATAATCTAAAATCGTAAACGATGAATAAAAAAGAATTAAAGGCTAGATGTAAGGAACTCGGAATCCCAACCGAGGGCCTTACAACTAATGCCCTTCTGGAAGAAGCGATCGCCAAGCGTGAAGCTGAACTGGAAGCTAAGAAAGCTGTAACAACTTCTGAAGATAAGCCTGGAGGATCTGACGATACCAACACCGAATTGGAAGAAGTTGTAACAGAAGTTTCCAAAAACGATACAGAAGTTGCTGAAAACGTAACAGAAGTTTCCGAGAATGAAACATCTGGAGAGGAAGCTGAAAAAGCAAAGGAAGGTACTGCATCTTCCCAGGAAGAGGAACCATTGAAAGGTGGATCCCCTGAAGATTCTGAAGAAGAGCAGGAAGCCAAGCGCCTTGTTCACGAGGATAAGCGCGGCAGGAAGTGGGGCTTTAAAGAGTCCGCTCCAAAAACACTGAATATCGACGGGCATCCAATGAGCCAGGAAGAGATCTTCGACAACGAAGATGTGATCTCTGAGCTTGTATATGGAAACAGCTCGTTCCTAATCCAAATACACGAATAAGATGCTTTGCGAAGACAATATTGCACCTGAGAACCTGGGTTTCTGCTCCAATGATGAAGTAGCACCAGGGGTGAGTGAAGTAGAAGTTTATTTTGCTTCTGTTTCAGATTTTGAAACTATAGCCGCTCCGCCGAAAATATCTGAAGCTGCAGATCTTACTGCATTGGGTACTATTGGAGAAGCACACACTTTTAAAGAAGGTTTAGGATTCCATAAAGTATATATCAAGCCGGACACTGGGTTGGTAGATGGAGCCCAGGCCGGAGAAAAAGGTGGCTTGAGTATTACCAATAATTTTGGTGGTGTTCTTCCATCAACCGGAGCAAAAACAGGGGGATGGATACGGAAGTATTTAAATCGTCCGGTAATTGCCCTGGTAACTGAAAGAACGGGATTGGTTAAGCAGATAGGATCCAGACTTTCTCCTGCATATTTTACTGAAGTTACTCCAACCGGTGGCCAGAAAGCTGGCGATTCAGTAGGAGTTACAGTAAAAATATCAGACAGCACAGGATCAATCGCACCGGTTTATGCCGGAGCCATTACTCAATTTACACCTCCAGTAGTCTAATAGACCATGAATAAAGCCTTTACAATAGCACCCGGCCGTTATACCATCCCGAACATAGGATTTGTAGATACGACAAAGGAAATTAGTGATGAACTGGCATTTATGCTGTATCGCGTTTCCCGCCGGGTCTTTCCATGGGCCACACTTGGACCAGACGCTGAAGCTTTTTTAAAGAAGCAGAAACTGGATGTAAAAGAATTCGCGAAGCTTGTACACAATGCGAGAACGAAAGAGGAAATAGAATTGCTGGCAAAGATCAGTGATACCAAAACCATCTATCGTATTGCAGAAGTAAAACTGCAGGCTTTGGAAAATAGCAAAAATCAACCGCGTTCATAATTTGATTTTTTAATTAGTTCAAAAAACCTCCAGTGCAATTCCTGGAGGTTTTTTTTATGTCCTTTTTTAAGGCTGGTCACCTCAGGATCTTAGTACTATGAATGAGATCTCAGAGTGGTTTAAAGACCAGGACTACGATAAAGGAGTGGAGCTATACTCCAAGCTTCCCAACGCCAAAACAAGAGTGCTGAGCACGCTGAAACGTGGCCGTAATGATAAGAACCTGGCGACTATTTGCCGTGCGCTTAGAGTTTATAAACAAGCTGAACCAGCAAAGGCCCAGGTAAAGAAGATCTCTAAACCAAAGCTGGTACCAAAACCTGCAGCTCCTGAAGTGGAGATGGATCGCAAAGCAGTGATTCACCAGAGCGCCGGGTCTTACTTTAAAAAAATAAAGTACGCAGAGCTGCCTCCGGAACTTCGGGTTCGATATAAGCAGCTGAAGGATCTATTCTATGCAATGTGCGACCTGCATTTTCTCTGGCTGGATCTTCCGGACGAAGCTGAAGAGGAAGCGCTAAAACTCCAACTGGAAATTTTCTCATTAGACGAGCAGAGAGATACGATCTGGAAAGAACTGGATCATTGGGATACCTATCGCACGATTCTGCCAACCAAATCATCTGAAGACTTCTCCGGCCTTTCTCCGAAGGATCTCTATCTAAAAAAAGCGAATACTGCCAGCAGCATTTCAAAAATGGAAAAGCGAATCGATGGTTGGTATAAAAATATGGAAGCTGAACCAAACCAGCTAAAGAAAAGGAAGATCGCTCAGCAGATAAACAACAGCGAAAAGAAGCTGCACCAACACGAAATCAATCTTCAGAAGATACTGGAGCTGTTATAAATCCCCCGGCTTACTAAGAATCTCTCACAATCATTAATAATTAACCCAATCGGGAACCGGAGGACATAAGCCTTCCCACTCGATTGGGTCAAATATTAATTAAAATAATTGTGAGAGATGACAAATTTAGAAAATTCCACGGATAAAACTGTGGTCCTGCCATTAGAATGGCACAATGAAAAGCGGAAAGTAAAAGATCTTATTCCGTATGAGTTCAACCCCCGGACCTTAACCGAAGAGAAAAAAGAAAAGCTCATCAAAAGCCTGGAGAAATTTAACCTGGCTGAAGTTCCTGCGATCAATACCGACAATAAAATAATTGCCGGCCACCAGCGAGTGAAGATCCTGCTTCATTTAAATCGTGGTGAAGATGTAATTGACGTTCGAGTTCCGAACCGGGAACTCACCGATCAGGAATTTAAAGAATACAATATCACCTCCAACGTTCCTGCCGGGTATTGGGATCTTGATATCCTGGAAGAACACTTTGCTGATATCGACCTGGAGGAGCTTGGTCTTTTCGTGGGCGACATAGAACTTCCGGAGGATATTATTCCTGAAGAATTGAAACCAGAGGAAGAAGGAGAGTTTGATCCGGAACCCCCGGTGGAACCAATCACGCAAACTGGAGATGTTTACGAATTAAGAAGTATCAAAAAGAATATTACCCACAGGATCATTTGTGGCGACAGTACGCTTAAAGAAACCTATGATAAGGTTTTAAAAGAAGATCGCATCAATCTTACGGTAACAGATCCTCCGTACAATGTAGATTATAAAGGAGGCCGCGATAAGAAACGGGATAAAATCGCCAATGATAAGATGGCAGATAATTCTTTCTACCAGTTCCTTTATGATTTTTATATCCAGGCATACGAATTTTCAAGACCAGGTGCGCCCATTTATGTATTCCATGCCGATACTGAAGGTGTAAATTTTAGAAGTGCGCTGGTGGATGCCGGCTTTAAGATCTCTCAGTGCCTTATCTGGAAGAAGAATTCTATTGTATTGAGTCGCCAGGACTATCACTGGATCCACGAACCCTGTTTATATGGTTGGAAATTAGGAGAAGCTCATCCTTGGTACAGCGACAGAAAGCAAAGAACTGTCCTTGAGTTTGACCGGCCGCTTAGAAGTGAAGAGCATCCAACCATGAAGCCGGTAGAGCTGCTCAGTTATTTAATCCTGAATAGTTCTCAGCAGCGAAATATAGTATTCGATGCATTTCTTGGTTCTGGATCTACGTTGATCGCTTGCGAAAAGAACTGGAGGATCTGCAGAGGAATAGAACTGGATCCAAAATATTCAGATGTGGAAGTTCGGAGGTGGATTAAATATATGATAGAGAATGAACTCGAGTTCCAGGTAATTAAAAACGGTACCAGACTTGGAAAGGAAGATCTCAGGGAATACCTGGAATAAAAATGTAAACTATAGTGTACATTCAACAGCCGCTTAGATAGCGGCTGTTTTTGTATCCATCAAATAAACGAAGACACTCCTCTCTGGAAAAATTACTTTCCCTTCTTCGTCTTCTACTGCAGGGAAAGTGTAAAGGAAACTTTTGAATCCTAATTCTTTCATGGCTTCATACACAGAACTCCGGTGGATCCACTCGCTAGGCAATATGTTTGTTACATCAGTAAAAACATCGTCCAGGGTTTTCTTCTTTGTGTATTCACTTTCCTCCAAAAGAGAATCAACTGGATCATAAGATTGATCGATCAGGTTTTTAATTTCCTCGTAATATTCTGTTTTCATGTTATTCTCATAAATTAAGGTATTCTCAAAAATATTTTATTAGCGTTCTAATTATCAAATATTTAGATATTGAAAAGGTAGATTTTTTTCGCAAAAATCAAGCCTTGCTAAACGCCGTAACCTATAGCCGGGTGACTTTTGCCACGTTTAAAATCCATGCAAATATGAAACGCTCCTCTCATTACCTGGCAAAAGTTGAAAGTGGCCTGTCCTCAGGCGATAAGGCAGTTCCATTAAAGATATCCCAGAACATAGAGTAAAAAGGATAATCAAAGGTATCACTCAGGTGAGTGGCATGTTCCTGGTCCACGCTCTTCCTTCGCTCTGATCTCTTATCCTTCTCCAGTCCCTTTCCTCGATCATAGATCTCGGCGTGTTCCATGGAGATGATCAGGTTCGGACAGTTCCCTTTATTTATCCGGATCTTTGGTAGCTGCTTCCGTCCATCATCCTTAAGAGCGACGTTGATCAGCCTGAACTTATCCATATAATCCGGGTTGGTACCGGTGGTCATGGAATAGACCGTCCATCCATGCTTCTTAAGGATAGCAGCTGCCTGCTCGGCATACGTCATCTTAGAGTTGGCAGTATCATTATTCCCAGTTCTATCATAATAGAAGTACACCTCTTTGCATTGGTGATACTTATAATAAGGGAGGAACTTCTCAATGAACAGGTGATCCAGGATCTTCGGACTCTTCACAAAGAACTCCTTCAATACCCGGTAAGTATCACCCTGCAGCTGAGATACCGTCATCGCATTAATACTTGCACCCCAATCCACAGAGATGATCAGCAGTTCATGCTTCATTACATCCCGGTCCTGCTTACTATTAAAGGAATTACCCTTTACATCCACGATACCTGGTAGCGTCTCCAGGTAGCCCAGATCATAGTCAGTATAGTAGTGGTTCTCGGTAAGCTGTGAATAGTAACCGTCTGTGATTTCCTTGGGCCGGATGTTAAGCATCTCAGCATCGTATATAAAGTCATTGGTGTAAGCCTGCCTCATATACTCGAAATAGTCCGATCTAACGTTCTCCATGTTCACTTTTGCCGTCGCCTTCAGGAATAAGATATTATTAGGATCTTTCCTGGCTAGCTCTTCCATATCAGTAAACCATTTCCCTTTCCTGGTTAATGGTGTGGAAGAAGTAAAGACCTCCGAGTGTAATAGTGGTGCATTCTTGAATATGGCCTTCTTTGCCCGGTTGGTATTTCGTACGTTGATTGCCAGCTTCTCATTATCGAATAATGCGGCCTCATCTCCACGTATAGCATAGGAGTTTAATCCACGTCCGCTATCCTTATGGTCCAGGCTCACAAACTGGAAAATACAGCCATTGGCCCAATGCCAAATATTGTTGAAAGAATCCGGTGCCTGGAAAGGCATCTTAAAACCGAGTTTTTTCCCGGCCATAGATCCTATCACATAATCCACATTCTCATAGATCCCGAATAATTCAAGGCCTTCTTTAATCGCCGGCATAAATCGGGAAAGGATCTGGCTATAGGTAGAACCCACCATGGCAAAAGACGCTCGGGGCATCTGTTTTACCAGCTGCAGAGAATCATATCCTAAATAAGTGGTTTTCCCGCTTCCCCTGCCCCATTCCAGGAACTTCTGTTTCTGTTTTGCCATGGAAGCGATCAGCTGAGCGACGTTGAGAGTTACTTTCTTATTCTTCCGCATCTTTCACCTCTTCAAATTCTGTATCCTCAGCTTCAAAATTGTTTAGATCCACTACTCCTCCCTGCAGCATTCCGGCAATCGCTTTTTCTGAAGATTTGCTGATGTTTACGGTAATATCCATCGCAGCAAGTTTCTCCAGGTTTACCCGGTTCTCTTCTTTATCGAGATCTGCCAGTTTCATGTACCGGTCCAGAGCTCTTCCCATTTGCTCAAGGTTTTTTTCTTTGGTGGCTAGCTGGAGCAATTTGTGGTTGTACTCCATGATGATATATCGGTGACCTTCTTTACCGGCCTTATTGATATCTCCATAAATGATCAATGCTCGAGAGATATCACGATAGGCGGTTGCCTGGGAAACTTCAAACTGTTCCATCATGACGTTTGCCGCCTGCTCTCTCGAGCGCCAGTTAAGTAGTAATGAGAAAGCGGTTTTTATGCGCTCCTTCATTTTTAATTCGAATGCAGACAATTCTACACTGGTCTCATCCATGTAGGAAGCGATGATATTATCCAGGTGCGTGTCTTTGGTAGTTACTAAGCTCAAATTCCGGGTTTTCCAGTAAAATTCGCTTTACGGGACCCCATAAAAAAGGACATCACCTGCTTGTCCTTTTTTAGAAATCGCTGCTTCCGCAACTTAGCATCATGACCGAAACTATTTCCAGAGCTGAAGTCCTCAAAATTATGCGGACGCCAAATGAAGAAGGAAGAGCCGTTCCGTTCGATATTTCATACAGAACCTTCAACCGGAACTCTAAAACCGGCGGGAAAATGGTTCACCTGGAGAACGTGAAACTGGTGATGAAGGAAAAAGGCCTGGATCCAGATAGTGTGTATGCACTCAAGAATTTCAAGCCTTCTGAAGAGCAAAAAGAAAAGATCCGGAAAAACCCGAATCACTTCGGAAACAAAACCAGGAATATTCGCCTGGAGAATGGAAAGGTCACCAAAATAGGCATCCTATGGATCAAAGAATTTAATGGTAAAACAGTAGTCCCATAATGGCAGTTGAAATAAATCAAAACCTACGCTTTGGATTCGGAAAAGCTGCTGCAGTAAGTTTTTCTGCAGCTCCTAACCATACCGTAACCAATCCGGAAGAAACCGGAATCTCCACCGGTGGCAAAATTGCCCTTTGGGGTGATGATAATCGCTATCCTCAAAACTTCGTAAAAACGCTTAAGAAAAACGGTGCCGGAGGCTCCAGTTATAGATTTCTAAAAGCAGCTCATTATGGCAACGGTTTCAGGATCTATAGACATGACGCCACCGATGACGGCAAAGAGGATAAAAAAATTATCCCCTTACATGCAGAGGAGAAAATTGCAAAATTTTTCAAGGCTCGTAAAATGCACCGGGTCTTTACTGAGATCATTTCAGACCTGGAGAATTTTAACCTGGGCTTTCCGGAGTTTATCCTTACCAACGATTATAAAGAGATCGATTCGGTACGCAGGCTGCAGACGGCTAAAATGCGTTACGAGAAGATCAATCCAAAAACCGGTCTAATTGAAAACGCATATTTCTGCCATAACTGGACCCGGAATACCAATGTAGATTCAGACTATGTAAGCAAGATCCCGGTGGTAGATTCTTACTGCTCTGCAGAGGAGATCAAAGAATATTGTAAAAGCCGGAAGATTCACAAATTCACCATGCCCATCTTCTACCCACTGGTAGATGAGATCTATTACCCGGAACCAGATCACCACTCGGTATATCTAAACGGCTGGATGGATGTTGTAAATGCGATCCCGGAATATAAAAAGCACTTTTCAGAAAATCAGCTGAACATCAAATATATGGTGTACATCAGCGACGAGTATTTTACCAAGACTTACGCTGGCGAATGGGAAAAATACAGCCTAGACAAAAAGAACCAGATTAGAAAACAACTGGCCGATGCGATCGATGATCACCTGGCCGGAAATAAGAATGCCGGGAAATCTATCCAGGCGACCGTTTTTAAGGATCGCGAAGGAAAATGGGTGAAGGGAATTGAAGTGGTACCGCTTAAAGACGAGAATACTTCCGAAGGGAAAGGCCTTCTGGACTCTTCTGCAGGAAACTCTGAAATTATGAGCGCCATTGGAACAGATCCTAATTTAATGGGAGTGGGAATTCCCGGAGGAAAATTAAACGGCGGATCCGGAAGCGATAAGCGCGAAGCTTTCAGCATCCTGAATGCGCTGTTCAAGACCAAGCGTGAAACTACCCTCGAGATGTGGAGAGTTTTGCGCGATTATAACGGATGGCCGGAAGATCTCGAAGGAGATTTCGCAGCTACCGAGCTTACCACTTTAGACAAGAACCCAACCGGAACTCAAAGCGTAATGTAATGGCAGTAAAATATCTAATTAAAATATCAGATCAGTTTTTAAGTGACCAGTATGGTGAAGCATGGGAAAATTATCATCCGGAAGTTAAAATGCGAATAAGACACCAGATCTGTTTAGATCTGGATGATGCTCTAAAGACTGGAAAAAAGATTGAAGGTTTAAATGAACATATCATTATTAAAGAGATGAAAGGCTCTAAAATCTCACCTCTAAAATCTAAGATCTAATATGGCCACCCTTATCACCACAATCGAAGATTTTAAAAAGTATGTCACCGTCAATGATAGTTTTGATTTTGCTATTATCCAGCCTTATTTAAAACGGGTAGATCGCAAGCATATCAAGCCGCTCATAGGCAACGCTCTTTATGATTCTATTGGCGCAGCTCAGGAAGGCAAAAGTCAGGAAGTGCTGGAGCTGCTTCAGGAAGCGAGCGCCAACCTGGCCATGTTCTCTTTTTCCATGGTTGGAAAAGTACAGATCACTTCTTCCGGATTTCTAATTAGCCAGGGGCAAAATAACCAGGTGGCCGGTTGGGCAGAAATGCGTGACATGCGCCGCAATTTTATCAAAACAGGTTCCGAAGCGATCGACGAAGCCCTCAAGATCATGGAGGAGAATGAAGCCTCTTTCCAGGAATGGGTAGGAACCGAAGGATACACCACATTTAAAGAATTATTTACCAGGAGAACGGAAACCTTCAATCGGTATTTTATCATACAAAACAGCCGTCTCACCTTCCTTAGACTCAAGCCAAACCTGCTTAAGGTCGAGAAGAAATTTTTTAGAGGTCTTTTAGGAACGGAGACGGTTAATCTTATTAAAGCCGGGGCGACTCCGGAAGCTAAAGAAGCTTTGAAACTTGCACAGGCTGCCCAGGTACCGCTTTGTGTTGCTGAAGTGGCCAAAGAAGGCATTTTCACGCTGAACGAAAAAGGGATTGTTTTCGAGATCGAGGAGATCCCTGGAGAGCGAAAGATCAAAACAGATCAGCAGGAACTGGATCGCATTTACGATTCCAAATTAGAGGAAGGCACCGAAGCGCTCAAAGAGCTGGTCGCTTATTTAAGAGAATACCCTGCAATATTCGCTGCTTTTGCCGCTAAAGAAGCCAACGTGTTAAGCAACCCGGTACACAATAATAAATCTATAGTTAGCTTTTAAAATTCATTAATATGCCAGGAGCATTAAGACCATCATTAGATCTATCTCAAAAAAGTAATGTGATCCCTTCTATTAATAGAAGGACAGAAGCTACTGCAGAGGATTTTAAGGAATTATCAGATATCGCGAATAACCACGCGACGATTCTGGATGAGCTTACGCAGGCTGAAAACCGGAATCTCTTCTATGGGATTTTTGAATCTAAAGAATTACTGGAGGCCGCTTTTGAAAATGTACAGGAAGACGGGATCGCGATTGTAGATCCTCAGGTTGGCCAGCAGATCATTGCGAAATACAAAAACGGCGCATGGACATACCAGGAGGTGAATGCTCCTATCCAGTTCTATCCGACTAAACTCGACCGACCTGCCAATGGCGAGACCGGCATCTGGTATATTGTCCTGGACGAAAAAAAGGCTTATTTGTGGTATGGCGGTGGCTGGATTGGTATTGGTACCGACGGCCAGAATGGAATATCTGCTTACCAGGTTGCAGTCGCTTTTGGATTTCAAGGCACAGAAAATGAATGGTTGGCCAGTCTAATTGGGAAAAGCGCTTATCAGTCTGCCGTGGATAACGGATTCCAGGGAACCGAAGCTGAATGGATCGCTAGCCTTGGAGGAATTCCGGGAAAGTCTGCTTACGAAGTTGCCCAGGATGAGGGATTCCAGGGAACCGTGCAGCAATGGCTGGATAGTTTAGTTGGAGCGCCTGGCGCGCCAGGACAAGATGGTGATTCTGCTTACCAAATATGGTTAGACCAGGGCAATGCCGGAACTGAACAGGATTTCCTGAATTGGTTAAAAGGGAATCCCGGTGCACCTGGAGCAGATGGTGACTCAGCTTATCAAATATGGTTGGATGCTGGTAATGTAGGAACCGAACAGGATTTTTTGAACTGGCTTAAAGGAGACCCCGGCGATCCAGGTGAAGTAACCACAGCACAATTAAATGCTGCGATTGCCGCAATTGATAATGTAGTTACCGTTGATACTTCCAGATTATTAGCAGCCTCAGATATCGGAAAGATATTATATGTGATTGCTTCAGTAACCCTTACCTGGCCGGCTGCAGGAATACCAGGATTTAAAGCAAATTTAGAATGCAACGATACAGGAGCTGCTACCATAGCCGATGAAGCTGGAACACCAGGTAATGATCTTAGCGCGCCTAACGGAACAGAAATAGCAGCCGATGAAACCGCTTATTTATTTATAGAGCCCGTGGGTTCTAAACTTAGAATCTCTAAATAATGAGTAGGACGGGTTTTCAATTTGGTAAAAGAAAGCAAGTACAAGGAGAACCAGTACAATTTATAGAAGATAGTAAATTTTCTATTGGTGGCGTTTATTCTTTGTTTATGCCAGATTCAGGAAATGCAGTTTATCATATACATTTAACTAATTACAACCTTTATAATAACGCTTTGCCAGCGCCTTTTGACCTATCTAGTTCCAATACAACTACATCGGGTTCACTTAGCCCAACTACTTTTGCAACTTCATTATTTTTTAAGCCTGACGGTACTAGGTTTTTTTATGGTACAGATGCACAAAAAAGGATTTATAGCTGGGATCTTGCAACGCCGTGGGATATTACGACTAGAACAGGCACAAGAAAAAACAGCCCTATGACTTTTCCTTTTGTTCATGGATTATATTTTTCTCAAGACGGTTTAAATTGTGTCATCGCAGACGGAAGCAATGGTATTAGAAAATGTGAACTTGCAACAGCTTGGGATATAACCACAATAAATTCAGGAACTATAATTTACAATGCACCCGATTATTTAGATGGTATAGCTTTCTACGACAGCGGAAAAAAGTTTATTTACTCAACAAGAGATGCTGCAAAATTGGTATTATTTGAGGTGTCTGCACCTTATAACTTTAATACAATAATTAAAAGTTACACTTATACGGATGCGGTAAATTTTACTTCGGGAGGTCTTGGAATGTCAGCTACTAGCGACGGAAAAAAAATAATTTCAGGTCGAGGAACATCAAAAATAGTATTACTAAATAATAATTTTTAAAATGATGATTATAAGAAGCAAACAACCACTCTTATTTGAAGCTTTAGAAGGGAAATCTGGAATTATAAGCCCTGAAATTCAAAGCATCAAAAAAAATCTAAAAACGGGTGGGTATGAAATAGAAGTTCACGATCGTCTGCAAATAGCCAGAGAAAATCCTTTGCCCAGTGAACCTTTATATTCTTATATATTTTTACAAAAGCGGGTTAAGAATTATAGCGCTACCGAGATTAGTAACCTGTTCACGATATTCGGCGAAACTATAGATCCTGCAGATAATGATTTTGATCAAAAAGCATGGAATAAACTTCCTGAAATGCTTTTGTTTATGAGCAACACCACCTCCATTTATGTGAGTGATAAAAAGACTGCTTCAGAAATTTTAAATGGAGTTGAAGGCGCTTTTGAAATGATAGATGAAACTCAAGAAGTAGCTCAATAATCAACTTAATCTCCCTGTCCTTTTTTTAAAATCCTCCAGTTCGGACTTTTATCATATCTAATACACTAGACATCATGAAAGTCCGAACTTTTTTTTCTAATGCAGGCTCCTGGCTTAAGGAGTTTTTTCAAAATATAGGAGATCTTCTAATTTCCATTTTATTAATCCTTTTAGCTGTGGTTTTAATTGCCATCGCTTTCCTGCCTGCGGTGATCTGGAAACTTATTTTTTCCATCAAGAATGAAAAAAGAAAAGCTCGCGGGATCCTTTCTGGTACCACTCATTTCTTTACCGGGATCGCCATTGCTTTAGACCAGGTTGGGAACGTCGCTTTTGGATCTTTCTTTAACTGGCTTTTCCTAACCAATGACCAGGAATATCCCTTCGGGAAAACTCATGAAACCGTGAGTGAAGTTCTCGGCTGGAACGAAGCCCTTGGCAATCTAAACCGTAAAGGCCTCCTTTTAGTCTCCTTCCTTAATATCATTGAATCTGCACACTGTGAAAAGTCGATGAATTCCGGCTGGTACAAAGCGAAATATAAAGTCGATTACTATAAGGAGCTGCAGGAAAAACTTAAAACTAAAGAGAACACCAAAGCCTTCCTGGCGAAATATTAATAAACAATTCACTTAATCTAAAATCATGAAAAAACTATTCACACTCGCATTCCTTTTAGCATTCTCGCTCACAACTTTTGCCCAGGAGCCACCAGATAAAGCAGTAGATCTGGACACGGTCACGATAGACTTCCAGGTAACCGATATCTCCGGAGATGTCGCCAAGATCATCTCTACCAGCCTGGGAAAAAAATATGAAGTTCCGGCGACTCCGGAATATAATCCTTTTGGATATGTGCTCGAGGTAGATCGCGAATATACTATTTGCCTGGAACGGGATATGAACCTGGTTTATAAATATCAGACTCGAGGACAGACTAAAACTTTGCCGGCGCGAATGATCTGGTTTACAGTTTCAGATGCACAGCTTAAAAAAGACCAGGTCCAGCTCAGCAGATTTATCAGTGAGCCGCCTGGTTATGATCGAAGCCCAAGATATTAATAAACCTTAACCTATACTATGCTAGATCCAGCACTTTCTAAATTTTCAGATTACGGCCTGGCCGGTTTAATCATTCTTACGCTCATCATCGCTGTTGGCTACCTTTTTAAAGTGGTCCACGACTATAGTAAAAGCGATCGACAGCGTGCAGATCATTTTGGAGAAGCTTTTATGACAATGTCTAAAGATCAAAATGAAACCAATCGAAAAATTGTAGATGTGACCGAGAGAATCGCTGAGCAGAGCAAGATTTACCATGATGACACCACTAGGAAATTAGATGAAATGCCCGGAAAGATCATTAGGGAATTTGAATACAGGCAACTGCAGCAGGCACAGAATGTAAATAACACCCCGGCATCATGACTCCATTAGAGCGATTTCAGAAAGAGAACGGACTCCTGCCAGATGGCAAGATTGGTAAGAACACGCTCGGCGCAATGCGAGTGGTGTTTAATATCTGTGATCCTGCCTGGCTTGCTCATTATGTGGGTCAGCTGGCGCACGAATCTCAATATTTCACCAGGGAATGGGAAAATTTAAACTATTCCTATGAGCGTCTTCTGCAGATCTTCTCTTATGATTTCGACCAGGACCGGAACCGTGTTCTTTCTGAAGCTGAAAAACAGGTGGCCAAGATCCTTGCCCGGAAGCCTGAGCAAATTGCCAATTTCGTGTATGCGAGTCAAAACGGCAATGGCCCGGAGGCAAGTGGAGACGGTTGGCTTTTTCGTGGGCGTGGTCCTATAATGATCACCGGCCGTAAAAATTACCAGCTCTTTGCAGATTATGTAGGTGACCAGGAGATCATGAAAAACCCAGATCTCATTATCACCAAATATTACTGGCAGTCGGCCTACTGGTATTTTGAATCCAATAATCTATGGAGGCTTTGCAATGTCGTGGATCACTCGAGTATCAAAAGACTGACCAAGGCCATTAATGGAGGTTACAATAACCTGCAGCACCGTATAGAGCTTACAGAAAAATATTACAAAATACTCCTGAAGTCATGAAAACAAATGTCACACTGAGCCTGTCGAAGTGCTTATTAATAGCTCTGATCATTCTCCTTTCCGGATGCAGATCCCGAAAGGTGGAGGAACATAAGAAAGTGGAAAAACTCAATGAGATCGTTCAAAACGATATCACTTTCGAGAACGATATCCAGACCAATACTAAGATTGAAAAGATAAAGAACGATGTTTCTTTTTCGGTGGAACCGCTGGATCCAGAAAAACCCTCCAGGGTTTCTTACAAAGGAGACACGCTCGATCTTTACAATGCAAAAGTGGTGTATGGTAATTCGCAGGAATCAGAAAAAACCGAACAGGATCTGCAGAACAATTCCAAATACCAGGACAACACATCCCAAAAAACAAATTCAATCAATAAAGAAAAAGAGAGGAAAACAGAAACCAAATCGGCCAGCTGGGGATTGAACATTGGAATCGTCCTGGGAATTATTGTGGCTTTAATACTTATATTTATTCACATAAAAACCAACAGGAAGTGAGCGAAATTCGAAAAAACGTCAGGAAGATAGCGATCGTTGGTACCGGGAATCCCTCGGCTCAATTAGAGCTGGCCAAAAAGAGACTTGAAGAAATTGGAATGGGACATATCGAATTAGAAATACTCACTCCAGAAGATTTTAAATGTTCATACGAACCGCCTAAACCAATAATGGTGATCGATGAATACCCGATGGGACTCTGTCCTATAGGTCCCATCTCTGGATCAAAATATCATAAATAAAGTCTTCTATCAATTTACTATTTAAAAAGGGCAGCATTTCGTTGTCCTTTTTTTAGTGCTGCAGCTCCCGCAATTTAGCAGCATGGCAATTAACTTGAATCTAAAAATAAGGTTTCCTGAATCCTGGAATCAATTATCTGAAAAGCAGCTGGAGGAGATCTCCTATGCGCTGGATCATTACCACCGGTTTATAGATCTGCATCCAAAAGAAATCAGGGAGGAGTACAATTACAAACTATATGTGCGCCTGGTTAAGAACCTGATCCGGGAGAATAATTTTATAAAGGTCTGGATCGTGCTCAGGCAATTACCTCCGGAAGAATACCAGGAGTATGTCCAGTTCCTGATCGACGGAGTTAAAAGAACCAGGTTTTTAAAAGCCTTCGAGATCGAGGGTAAATTGTATTATCCGCCCATGGACAGGCTGCAGAATATTACCATCGAGGAATTCGGTTACCTGGACACCGCATATTATTACTGGAGAACCACTAAGCAGGAAAAATACCTGAATATTCTTTGTGCTGCACTATATCGTCGCAGTGCATTCAAAACAATATTCAAGCTGGTGCCAAAGAATGAAAAGGATATCCGTAAAGCATTCGATAAGATTTACGTAGGGCCTGCAGTAACCAAATTTCAGAAAGTAGATATAAAGAAACGAGTGGCCATCGGAACCGTTTATGAAGGTTGCCGTGGATACATTGCAAATCTTTATCCGCATGTATTTCCAAAACCTGAAAAGCGGGATCCGGAAGATAAGACCCCGGCACCAAAACCGGTTTATACCCCATTTGGCCAGCTGATCACCAATAAAATTAAATACGATCCTTCAAAATTAAAATCTACCCAGGCATTAAATATCCATGAGTTTTTGAGCGTGATGGAAAATGAATTAAGCCAGGATAAAAAATAAGATATGCAACCAGATCCTACTCATGCGCAATTAGTTAATTACTTTAAAAATATCAATGCCCAGCTGAATGACTTTCCCGAAAATTCATTTTTCAGGCAGGATCTTGAGGAGATCTTTGGTGCGTTTAGATCTGGAATAAAGTTTCCGTGCCTGGCTGTGGAATCTCCGGAGATTGACGGGCAGGATAGCACTGAGCAAAATACCGTAATAGGCCGCATGTTTGCTTTCGTTGTGTATATGAATCCGAGAAAGGGAAATTTTGATCAGCAAAACGAATACCTGGATCAATGCGAGAGGATCGCCAAGAAAATCCTTAGCCGTATGCGCTACGATTCCAATATCCCTGGCAATATTCTCTACAGGAAATTTAAAGTTAGCACCGTTAAAGGAGTGATGGTTGGCCCGGTATATACCGAGCATTTGTATGGATACCGGTTCGCTGGAATGATTTCCGGGAACGAATCTCTCAAGGTAGATCCAGCCGACTGGAAAGATCTCGATTCTGTATGCTAGGGCTTGTCCTTTTTTAGAGGCAGGTTCTTTTCCAAATTGCTCCATCAAATTGCCTAGATGAGCTCAAACCAGATTAAATCCAAAGAACGTGCTATTGGAAAGCAGGCCGCAAAAATGGCCGAGGCTTACATTCACCAGGTTTTAAGGCAGAAACTGAGCATCCGAAACCAGGGTGACGATAAGAACAAGCCTATTCTGGACGCTACAAAAGTGAAAGCCAAGATGGGACAGCACCGTTTACTCGGTTTAAACTTCACCTCCAGTAAGGTTGGTTTTATGCTTCATTACGGATTTAACGGAGTTCGCGAAGGTGGATCTGTTTACCTGCAGGCCGCGAGATACCAGCAAAACTCAACAGTAAAAAAACCACACCAGGCAACCTTAAAAAGTTACAGACTCTTTGAAAACATCTATGAAAGATCGGGTGCGCTTAATTATATGATCACGGCTCTTGGCGATACCAGGACAGATGATGTGATCGCAAAACTTTCTGGATTGCTTCTTCAATTAAATACAAAAGACGAATAATGGGAGCCACTAAAATATTTAACCTGGCCATTAAGGTCAATGATAAGGAGGCGAAAACCACCCTCAATTCCGTTGGAAAAGAACTAAAAGCGCAGCGCAGCTATGTGCGGAACCTGGAAGAAGGGACCGCAAAATGGAATGCCGAGAATAAGAAGCTCGCTCAGCTGGAGGGGACTTATGATAAGATGAAGAAGAACCAGCGGGAATTCATCAATCAAACCAAAGAGGCTGCAAACGAAACCGGGAATAGTAAAAAAGCGATCCAGGATTTCGGACAGGCATTTGGCCAGGTAACCCAGGGAATCATGTCTGGAGACCTGGTGATGGTTCAGGAAGGTCTTCGCGGAATGAGGACCGGTATTATTGCCGCAACTAAGGCAAGTATTGCCTTTATTGCTACTCCTCTAGGTGCAACACTTGCTGCCATCGCATTGGCAGTTGGAGCCGTAACTCAATACTTTAGAGATTCTGAAGAAGGCCAGAATGCCTGGAATAAAGTTACTGCCGTCACCAGTGCGGTAGTTGGAAACTTTACAGATTTGATTAGTGACCTGGGAAGGATCCTTATTAAAGTATTCTCAGATCCCAAAAAGACATTAATAGAACTCAAGGATTCTATAATTCAGAATGTAGAGAATAGAGTCACCGGTCTTATAAAATTCTTTCCTCGACTTGGTGAAGCTATTGATCTGGCATTATCCGGAAAATTCAAAGAAGCCGGTAAAGTGGCCACCGATGCCGTTGCGCAGATTGCCACCGGTGTTGAAGATTTCAGCGATAAAGCGGTTAATAGTTTTGGAAATGCCGTAGACGGAGTTAAGAAATTCGGAAACGAGATCGCCAGCGAAGCTAAGAGACAGGCAGAACTTGCAGATCTGGCAGCTGAGGCCGATAAAATAGAACGTCAATTAATTATTGATAAAGGTAAGGTAGAAGCCCAGGTGGCAGAAGCTCGAAGAAAAGCTCGTGATGAAGAAAATCTGTCTTCAGCTGAAAGAGGTCGGTTACTTACAGAAGCTAAAGAAGCGCAGGATGAATTGTATGATCGTGAAATAAAAGCTGCTGAAATCCGCAGGCAGATCAAGGCTGAAGAAAACACCTTCTCCAAATCTACCAAAGAAGATCTTACTGAGGAAGCAGAACTCACCGCAAAAGTTGATCAGGTTAGAAGGCAAAAAGCCGATGCCGGAAGAAACTTAATGCGTGATGAGCTTCGTATTAAAAACGAATTAGGAAAGGCCAGCCAGGCTGCAGAAAAAGCCGATGAGCAGAGACTGCAGAAATTAAACCAGCTGGAAGAAGAATATTTAAAAAAGGCTGAAGATCGCTTGGCAGATTCTGATGTTAAGAAAGCAGAGCTGGAACAAAAACGAGCTGTTGAAAAAGCTCAGGCCCTTGGAGCCAGTTTGGAGCTGCAGGAAACTATCAGGAAAGAACACCAGGTTAAAGTAGATGAAGCCAAAGCTGCAGAGGAGGAAGCGGAACTTCAGCGCCGTCGAGATTTCGAAGCGAAGAAACTGGAACTGGAGAATGAACTGGAATTAGCCAGGGCAGAAACTGAAGCTGAAAAAGAAGAGATTAAAAGGGAGCAGGCCATTGAAAAGGAAGAGGCTGCTTACCAGAAGAAACTGGAAGAATTTCAAAAAGAGATTGAGTTTTTAAATCTCACAGAAAACGAAAAGAACCAGGTAATCCAGAACCTTAAAGAATCTCATGAAAATGTTCTCCTGGGAATCCAGAAAAAGGCGACTGATGAAAAGATCGCCGATGAAAGAAGGCTGGCGCAAGAAAAGAAAAAACTCCTTAACGATTCCCTGGATGCAGCGATCAATTTAGCAGGACAGGAAACCAAAGTTGGACAGGCTTTATTATTAGCAAAGCAATTCTTTGCTTTAAAAGAAACAGCTATACAGTTAGGTCTGTTTCAAAATAAGATGGCCTTAAACACTGCCGAGGCTGCAGGTAATATAGCAGCAGGTACAGCTGAAACTGCGAAAGTTGGTTTTCCTCAAAACATTCCTCTGTTATTGGGATTCGCTGCCCAGGTTGGTGGAATTATAGGAGCTATTAAAAACGCTACAAAAGCGAAGAGTAAAGTAAAAACCAGCTTTGCCCGAGGTGGATTCACAGATCCTTTTGGGATGGGCTATAAAGACGAAACCGGCCATGAAGTAGCTGGCGATGTTCACGTGGGAGAATATGTAGTTCCAAAGATTGTAAGGCAGGATCCCGAAGTCCCTCCAATTCTAAATTACCTGGAGAAGAAAAGAAAGAAAGCTTTAAACCTGTATGCCGATGGTGGAGATACGGTCGACACCATGACTCCACCTTCCGGATCTCAAAGTGGAGATGTTCCTACTTCCGGCCGTGCGATAGAATTACTGGAAGATATCCTGGAGGCGACGCTTATGGCGAATAATATCTTATTCGGTTATGAAGCAGAACTGGAACGTCAGAAGATGGAAGAGAAATTGAAAAAAATTAAGGACCGTTCAAAAATTAAATCATAATGTCTATTACTCCTAGTCAGGTTTCGTTAGTATATAAGAAATCCTTTTCGCCTCCTTTTGTAGTCATTGAGATGGATTATGTACTTAATCCAGCACAAACACAGATCAAAATTGAGAACAAACCACCCTGGTTAAAATTAATTGCAGAATCTATAGATGAAGAAAATCAAAAAAGAACTTTTAAGGTAACTATAGATCCAACGGCCGCAAATAATCTAGCTGCTGGTAATTATTATAATAAAATTAATGTTTACGAGAAATACTGGATCGAAGTGTTCGGTAATAATTCTCGTCAAGACCATTACTTTGACCTTAATTTAAAAGTAGTTGATACAGTAAGATTGAGTCTTTCCAAACAGGATTTCAGTTTTAATTATATAATTGGCGATACTCCTCCGGAAAATCAATTCCTGGCGATCACGACAGAAAATAACTGGAGTATAATTCTGGATAAACCCTGGGCAACCGTATCCAATGCAAACGGATCTGGAAATAGAACCGTATTCCTTGGAGTAAATGTTGACGGACTTGCACCTGGTATTTACGAATCTGGTTTTATAGTAGACGATGGACAGGATACCAAGTCCGGAACCATTACACTTTTAATAAATGGTCCTACTGAAGACGAGGACTATTTGGATATTAGTCACACCGGTCTCACTTTTTCCGAAAAATTAGGAGAAGCTCCGGTAAGCCAGGCAACAATAAATATCAGTACTTCCCTGCAGGTAGATGTAACCACAGAAACTCCGTGGCTGGCATTGTCTGCATCTTCTTTTGCTGAAGGAGATCACACGCTTACCTTGAGCACTCAAAATACCGAAGCGCTCGCCGTGGGAAGTTATCGTGGTACCGTAAAGATCGCTTCCGGATATTCCACGAAAGTGGTGAATGTGCTGCTTCGCATTGTGGAGATCATTACCACCGGGATCCAGAACGACGGATTCTATTTTGCAGATGATCGCAATGTGTTATTTCTATCTACCACTGCAGAGAATGCCGAGGCTCTTCTTGAGTTTGCAGCATATACCGCGAATAATATCAGTTTTTATAAAAAGAGAGTGCCATTCTTCGATAATGCTGTAGAAACTATAGTTGGCCTGGAGACAGGAAAACTTTTAAAACCTACAGATCTACCTGCGCTTAACTCAGGGATCTTTGCACCCATCGTTCCTATTAAGTATGATCTTGATATTTTTGACAAGCAGCTCAATTCGAATTCCCTTACCGAAAGAAGCTCTTTCAATAATCTCCAGTTTGTAAATGGAAAAACTCCTGCAGTCGAAAACCGGCTGACTCATCTTCCGGATAAAATCACTACAACTAAAGACGGGAAAATTGCTTTTTCTTTTATTTCAGAAGATCCTATTAATGCGATCAATATTACCGGAGATGTGACCCAGGCCATTGTGGTTACAAAACCGTCCGGTAAAATATTTACTGCTGTGGTAGATCTGGCCACGCTCAATTTAAAAGCCCAGAATAAAATTAAAATTTCCTGTGGCCCGGTGGAGATCGATGTGGTAATTCGTGAGATAGAACTGGAGACTTTTCAGCTTATCTGGTTGAATGAATGGAATTGCCCTGAGGTGATCAATTTTGACGGAAGCATAGAAATGGTCGAGGAGGACGATTCTACCAAGGTGACGGTCGCCGCCTCCGGAAAAGAGATCTCAAAAATTATTGAGGTTAAGGAACCGAGCAGCTTCAGGATCACTACCGGAAATTTATACAGTGATGAAGAGTCGAAATGGCTTTCAAAAATTTTAAGATCCAAAAAGTCCTGGCTTCAGCTTCCCGGTAAACGTGTGGAAGTGATAAGAACCTTTAACAGCCTGAGCGTTTCTAAAAGCCGCGAATATAACAGGAATTACAGTTTAACTTTTGATGCTGCAGAGAGATGATCATTTTCAGAACCCTTACCAATCATAAAATAGATCTAAGTCGTTTTGGAGTTTCTCTAAACGAAGAGAGCAGCCTGTTCAGCGATAATATTTATAAGAGCTATTCGGTACCGTTTTCTATTCCTGCAGAGGAAGAGATCATTGAGATGCTTGGCCTGCCAGATCTTGATAATATTACAGATGTAGATACCAGCGTTCGCGGTAAAATCATTCTACCATACACCTATTACGATGCGATCCTGTTTCTTGGAGAGATCCAGGGTGGCCAGATAGAATGTGAAATTTCTTACGGAGATGCAGAGCTGGCAGTTTACGATCGAGATTTAAAAGATCTTCCCTGGCCGGTGCAATTGGTTCCGGAGTTTGGATATGGTATCGAGGTGAACACTAAGATCGTGAGCACCTGGCCTCGATATGCCTACAACTATCCACGGGTATATGATGCTTCTATTAAGGAAAAATCTAATTACGAGGCTTTCCGTGGATTTATAAATGATCATAACGGGATCACTCCAGTTTTTAATAATGTAGATAATTCTGGTGAGGAGCCGATTTATTACAATTATAATGTCCTGGCGCCATTTCCATATTTACTAGAGATCTTAAGATTCGGGTACCTGCAGGAAGGGAAAACCATCTCCGGAGAATTGTTTGATGACGAGATCATGAAACAGGCGCTGTATATTCCGCAGAATTTTCTGGAGAAATTCAAAGGTTCAGAATACCTGGCATTTTCATTCTCTACTCCTACCAGTACAGAAAATGAAAACAGGGGAGTTTATAAGCGTACTTTTATTCCGGAGAAGATTGGAACCTACCAGGTAGATTATAAATTAAATATAGATCCTATAACAGCTAGTTATTTCGATTTTAAAGTGTACCAGGACGATCCTAATTCATTTAATAGAACTATTCTCCTAGAGAATACTTCCACGAATAACCGGGTTCGGCTATCAGACAAGTTAAAAGTGAATGTCACTTCAGAAAACCAGTTCCATCCTATTGTGATCGAGATCAAGCTTAATTACCGGGCAGAATCTATCGCGACGATGAACCAGTTTGAATATTCTTTCCAGGCAGGAAAGCTGAATGAATTCCCTTCATCTTTTAGCTTGTCAGATTTCGTTCCGGACATGACTTTTGGCGAATATGTAAATGAGCTGAAGAACTGGCTTAACCTGGACATCGATATCCAGGATACGAATGTGGAGATTAATTACACTCAGAATGCTATCCTAAAGAAACAGCGTGAAGATCACCGGCACCTCGAAATTCCGAAGCCCAAGAAAACCCATAATTCCAACCGGTTTTATAAGCTTACCTATGCCAACGGCGAACAGGTGATGTATAATAAGAACGGACAGGTATTTTCAGAACTGGATGAAAAAGGAGCCGATGTGATCGAAATTAAGATGGATGTCCAGCCGGCAGTGGTGGAACAGAATGATGATATCATTACCGCGGTGGTACCAGACAAACGATCAAAGATTGACTTTTGCCTTTTTAAAAGTCCTGGTCTACTTGTAAATGACTGCGCTCCGGAAACTGCCAATGAGCTGTCTCAGCAGAACAACTTCAACCGGAACTGGAGTGAGTGGTTACAATACCGGGTGCATTCCAAAACCTTTAAAGAATCTTTTGAATGTTCGGTTCATGAGCGAATTAATATTAATGAGCTCAGTTTTAAATACAATGAGCTGCACGTGATCAAGAAACTGAAGAAAAAATACCAGAGCGAAAAAACGATGAAGGTGGATCTGGAGAGTGAGACTTTTTAGAATAAAAAAAACCTCCATAAAGGAGGTTTAAAGATTTTAGATTGTTTTCAAATAAATTTACCCTACCAAAGTATTTGATCGTTTGTCTTCATAACTATTTTGACTTTAGAATTTAAATATATGATATTTATATAATAACTTAAGTTAACATCACCTTAAAATTCATGAGTGCAAACTTAAGTATTTTAGTTAGCATACACCAAGATTTTTGCCAAACTTAAAATGACCCTTGTGAAACACCTCAGAGTTTTCAAAAGTTTGGGTCGTTACCTTGGTTAGATTAAATAAACCATGTTTAGCGCTTACTATTAAAATATACTCTTGGTTTTTCACATTTATGTCTTTATTTAAATCCTCAAAGGTTCTAATTAATACTGCGTGATCTCCATAACCCTTTGTTCTTTTATAGGGCGGAATGGAGTAAAATTTACTTCTACTAAGAGCAATCTCTTCTATTCTATGATTCACTTTCACCTTATCCACGATGTAAGGTATCTTTTTGTATAATTCAAATTCAATAGTATAGGCGCTGAACCAAGATCTATTCACAATTTTAAAAAAATAAAACTTTTTACCTTTTTGTGTTTTGTAACAAATCTTATCTGAAATTTCTATGCGTGGTTGTAAAAAAAATAAGAGAAGGAGAATAAAAACAATAGAAGTCCCTATGCTTAATACAAAACCTATCCCGTGATTAACCCAATCAATATCCATTCATTACAATTTAAAATCAGCAGCGAATTTAAGTAAAATTAACGTTTAGGACTACAAACTATTTTATATTATTATAGATTCCTTCCACATTGTGAACATGACCATTTTTGTGGAATATCTTCCGGTTTTTGTTTCGTAGATGGCCTCATCTTAAAATTACAACAAACTGGCGTTGGATTACCTTCTTTAATCCTCATCCGTTCGCTCCATGACCAATTCAAGAAAAATTGAGTAAAGTCTTTATTAAAATATCCTAAACTCTCACCTGATTGATCCAAGTCTTTAAAATTCCAGCTTAGAATTCGCGAGTTTGACAAACTACAATTGCTAAGTTCAGAAAATGGTAGCTTCCTGTAATTGAAAGCTTCTTTTACTTTTAATTTATTCGCTTCTACTGCCTCCTCTATTTTCATTGAGTATTGTTTTATATTAAAAGTCCAGTGTATAAATATCAGAATGGTCTGCCGGGATCACTTTTCGGTGTCGGCGTATATAAGCTTTCACACCGCCAATACTTTTATGAGTAGAATAAGGCATTAAAGCCAGCAAAGCCTCCATCTCTCCTTTTCCCTGAGATATCAGCGAATCATAGAGATCCATGAGCGCCGTATGCCTTCCGGAGTATAGTCCGTATTCACGTCCAAAACCGAGCTTGTTTTTTATCTCCAGGAATCGCCTGGAGAAATGATCATACCTTGACTGGAGGTTCGCGTTCCATGGAGCCGGTTGGTCCTTATTCGTAAAAAGGTAGTATTCTCCAGGATATTGTTCCAGGTTCATTTCCTCGATGATCGGTTTTATTTTGGTAATGATCCTGCGAACGCTTAGCACTTCGGTTTTTGTCTGCACTTGGATTAGCCAGTTTTCCGTATTAAGATCTTTAACCCGAAGCCTGCAGTTTTCTCGTGGTCTCAGGAGCGGATATAAAATAAAGCTGAAGAAAGGAATCAAATATGGATCCGATCTCAGCATTTCCGCTTTGAGCAGCTTCAGCTCTTCGTGGGTGAAAGCCTTGTTATTCACCGGATCGGAATCCACGTCCGGAATATCTTTAATGAAATTTACCGGGATCAGTCGTTCATTCTTCATCGTAGTAAATAGAGAAGAGATGCTGCGCCGGTGATTATTTACGGAACTCCCGGAAACTTCCTGGCCAGTCTGCTCATTCACATATTCAAACCTGAGCCAATCCAGGAACTCGTAAAAATGATCGATAGAAAAGCGATCGGCTTTGACTCCGTAATAGCCGTTATTCTTTGCCCATTCCAGAAACCGGTTCTTGTGAAATTCATATCCCTTAAGCGTGGTTGGGCTCTTCCCAGCCTTCACTTTAATTTTGTAAGCATAATCCAACGCCTCTCCCAGGATCAAGGATCCATCTCTCTTGCCAGGCTTCACTCTTTTTCGCTCTTCCTTATCAGGAATCCAATTGCGTTCCAGAGCACGGGTAAGAATTGCAACCAGGTGGTTCCCGGCTATCCTTCTTTCTTTTGCAGTCTTAAGTCGGTTTATCTTTTTAGTGAAGGAGAATTTGCGATCGAGCGGACCATTGGCATCTGTTCTCCAGTAAAATGAGACATACCAACGGTTCCCAGGAGCAACGGACGGCTTTCCGTTTTTCCGGGGAATAAAGAGTTTAGGCTGCGAATATCTCTTTACTGCCATGGATATTTCTAAAGAAATGACCTGATTTGCAGGTACGTTTCTAGGTACGTTTATGTCTTTTTTATCTTTTTTCATGATCGAAAAGACGCTTCTAAAAACACGAAAACCCCTGTATTTGCAGGGGTTTCGCTAAAGTACTCGAGACGGGACTTGAACCCGTACGACCTAATGGTCATTGGATTTTAAGTCCAACGTGTCTACCAATTCCACCACCCGAGCTTAAAATTATTAAAGAGCGAAAAACGGGATTCGAACCCGCGACCTCCACCTTGGCAAGGTGGCGCTCTACCAACTGAGCTATTTTCGCGATTTTAAAGAACACAACGCCAATTATCATAGCGTTTAATGCGGAGGCAAATTTAAAACAAATCTTATAACAGCAAAGAATTATTTAAGAAAAAAAGCTGACTCCAAACCGATTCTTTCCAGCCCGGACGCTTATCTCTTCATTATCAGTAATTAGGAATTAAGCAACTTTCAATTAATATGTAGAACATAACAATAATAAAGTGCGATACAAAAACAACAAACCATGAAAATCTTATTGCTTACTCAGCATCCTTTTGATCTCATTCAGCTTCATGAGGGCTTCTACCGGCGTTAAAGTATCTATATCGATTGCCAATAGCTCTTGCTTCAAATCTTCCAGTAACGGATCATCCAGATTAAAAAAACTAAGTTGCATCTCCTCTTCCGCAGAACTTTTCATTACCGCCCCAGAATCTTCCATCGAGTGGGAAGCCTCCAGTTTTGCAAGAATTTTGTTCGCTCGATGTAAAACCATTTGCGGCATCCCCGCCATTTTAGCTACATGTATCCCGAAACTATGTTCACTACCTCCTGGCACCAGCTTCCGAAGAAACAACACATTATCCTTCAATTCCTTGACCGAAACATTATAATTCCTAATCCTTTTAAAGGTTTCACACATTTCATTCAGTTCATGGTAATGTGTAGCAAACAATGTTTTTGGACGGGCCGGATGTTCGTGCAAATATTCACTTATCGCCCAGGCGATACTAATCCCGTCATAGGTACTGGTTCCTCTTCCAATCTCATCAAGCAGCACAAGACTTCTTTCAGAAATATTATTTAGAATACTCGCAGTTTCATTCATTTCTACCATAAAAGTAGATTCTCCCATCGAAATATTATCGCTCGCTCCTACCCGGGTAAAGATTTTATCCACCAGGCCAATTTCCGCAGCTTTCGCTGGCACAAAACTTCCCATTTGAGCCATAAGTACGATTAACGAAGTTTGTCGCAATATGGCCGATTTACCACTCATATTTGGCCCGGTAATCATGATGATCTGCTGGTCCTCTCGGTCAAGATTAACATTGTTAGTCACGTAAACTTCTCCAGATGGTAATTGTTTCTCGATCACCGGGTGCCTTCCTTCTTCAATCGCCAGTGCATGACTATCGGTGATAGACGGACGCGAATAATTTTCCAGTTTAGCCAGTTGAGCAAACGAAGCGAGACAATCCAGTCTTGCGATCAACTTTGCATTTCGCTGTACTGGATCAATATATTCAGCCATCCAGGAAATCAGTTTTGAGAATAATTCCTGTTCAAGTTGCTGGATCTTCTCCTCTGCTCCCAGAATCTTAGACTCGTATTCCTTGAGCTCTTCTGTAATATAACGTTCAGCGTTTACAAGGGTTTGCTTTCTGTTCCAGGTTTCCGGAACCTTGTCTTTATGTGAATTTCTAACCTCGATATAATAACCGTACACATTGTTCTTCCCGATCTTTAAGGACGTAATGCCTGTTTCCTGGCTTTCACGTTTGATCATATTATCGAGATAATCCTTTCCAGTAAAAGCTATGGCCCGCAAGTCATCTAATTCTGAAGAAAAACCTTTCGCGATCACATTTCCTTTCTGAACATTGACCGGTGCTTCTTCCGTGATACTTTCAGAAATCTTGCTACGCAACAGATCGCAGCTATTCAAAGTATCTCCAATAACCCTGATCGCTTCATTATCGCATTCCAGAGCGAGTTCTTTAATTGGAATGATGGCATTGAGCGAATGTCGTAGCTGGTTCACTTCACGCGGACTGATCTTCTGAGTAGCAACCTTGGAAATTAGACGTTCCAAATCGCTCATTTCTCTTAATTGCTCCTGAATTCTTTCTAAGCTTTCTGGATTCTTCAGCAGAAAATCTACTACTTCCAATCGTTGCTCTATAAGATTCGCATCTTTAAGCGGTAGTGCCAGCCAGCGTTTTAAAAGTCGGCCACCCATTGGTGAGATCGTTTTATCGATCACATCAAGCAAGGTCACAGCATTTGCCGCATTAGAATGATATAATTCCAGGTTCCTGATGGTAAACCTGTCCATCCATACGTATTGCTCTTCCGCGATCCGGTTTAAAGAAACAATATGCTGAAGGCGATGATGCCTGGTTTCACCAAGATAATAGAGAACGGCTCCAGAAGCAACGATTCCCTCCTCAAGATGGTCTACACCAAAACCTTTTAGCGATTTTGTTCCGAAGTGATCGTTGAGAGTTTCATGAGCATAGTCACTTTTAAAGATCCAGTCATCGAGAAAGAAACAATGATGATCCTTGCCAAAAGCCGATGTAAAATCCTTTTTATACTTCTTCTGAATAAGAATTTCACTAGGTGAAAAGTTCTGAAGTAGTTTATCTATATATTCCTGATTTCCCTGTGCGCATAAAAATTCACCCGTAGAAATATCCAGAAAAGAAATTCCCAGGTTTTTCTTTCCGAAGTGAACGGCACAAAGAAAATTATTTGATTTACTGCTTAAGATATCGTCGTTAAATGCAACCCCTGGAGTAACCAGTTCGGTCACGCCTCTTTTAACGATCGTTTTAGTCATTTTCGGGTCCTCTAACTGATCGCAAATGGCAACTCGCTGACCTGCTCTGACTAATTTTGGCAGATAGGTATTGAGTGAATGATGAGGAAATCCTGCCAGCTCCGTACGCTCCCCACCGTTATTACGATTGGTAAGTACGATATTGAGAATACGCGCAGCCTTTACCGCATCTTCTCCAAAAGTTTCATAAAAATCCCCAACCCTGAAAAGCAGCATGGCGTCAGGATATTTCAGCTTAATGCTATTGTACTGTTTCATTAAAGGGGTCACCTTCTGCGATTTTTTCTCTGCCAATTTTGCGGGATTTTATGGAATGCTAATGTAAAGATTCAGGACTTTGCCCGAAAATTTAATCTAAAATTTCGACAAGAAGTGTTATGATAAATAGTACCGACCATAAAATAGTTCTGCCCCAGTTCCTGGAGACTAGATTCCCGGTGATTTGATCGCAACTTTCAGATGGTTTGATCGCATTGTGTAAAGGCACAAAAATAAGAAAGGTAAGCAACCATAAAGCTAGTATGAATAGTATGCTCGTAATCTCGTAAACACCCTGTTGTAGGAACAATTGCGAACTAGCAACGATCAATTGCAAGATCATTAAAGGTCCCACGATTACCCCAATTCTTCCGGTGTATTTTTTATGCCAGTCACCAAGTTCATTCTGCCCGTAATGACAAAGCCCGGGATAAATGACCAGTTGCACGATCCAGATTAGAACCATAAGTCCGAAATCAAGTAAAAGTCTGATCGTATGTAATTCCATCGAATCCATATATATTATTGATAACCCGCAGCCTGCAAATTGAACAACTCGGCGTATAATTTATCATTCGCCATCAACTCCTGGTGAGTTCCAATTTCATCTACCTGTCCGTCCTTAAGAACCATAATTCTGTCTGCAATACGTACGGTACTAAATCTATGCGAAATGATCACCGCCGTTTTCCCCTGAGTTAATTGAATAAAGCGCTGAAATGCTTCGGTTTCTGCACGGGCATCGAGAGCCGAGGTTGGTTCGTCAAGGATCAGCACTTCTGCATCTTTCATATAAGCCCGGGCGATCGCTATCTTTTGCCACTGACCTCCAGAAAGATCCTTCCCGTTCTTAAACCTTTTCCCTAGCTGCTGCGCATAGCCAAGCGGTAATTCTGAAACTACTTCCTGCGCCAGACTTTTCTGAGCAGCACTATCTATTCGGGATTGATTGCCTATTTCTCCAATTTCACCCATGGCAATATTTTCACGTAGCGTCAATTCAAATTTCACAAAATCCTGAAAGATCACGCCAAAATACTGCTGATACGCCGCCTGGTTATATCTTTGAATTGGAACATGATCAAGTAAGATCTCCCCTTCCGTAGGTTCGTAAAATTGTAGAAGCAATTTAATCAAGGTTGTTTTACCAGCTCCGTTCTCACCAACAAAGGCCAGTTTTTCTCCAGCTCTTAAGTGAAAATTGATATTTCTAACCACCCATTTTTCAGACTTTGGATATTTAAAACCAACATTTTTAAACTCGAAACCATGTTTGATCTCTTTTGGTAACTCAAGCTTTTCATCTGAATTTTCATTGCTGAAGGACAGATCCAGAAATTCGAAATAATCCTGAAGATAAAGAGCACTCTCGGTAATTTGAGTAAAGCGGGTGAAGAAACCCTGCAATTTAGATCGTAATCTATTGAAGGATCCAGATAAGAATGTCAGGTCACCAATACTGAAGATCCCGGCAACGGTTCTAAAGATGATAAATACGTAAGCACCATAATAGGCTCCTGTTCCAACAATATTAAAAACTGAGCCCCAACCAGCTCTTTGTTTCGCCAGGCTTTTACTCTGTTTATAATATTTGGCTGATAGATTCTGAAATCTTCCCGCAAGGTAATTTGAGAGTCCGAACAACTTCACCTCTTTTGCAGTGACATCACTCGCACCCGCATAACGTAAGTAATCAAGTTCCCGTCTTTCCTGAGTCCAGCTTCGGGCCAGAGAATAGCTTGTTCCGCTAAACTTGATCTCGTTAATGATGGTAGGAATAATCGAAACGATTAAAAGAATGATTAGCCAAGGCTCGAAAGCAACAACCCCGGCAAGTAAAGATATAATCACGATGACATCCTCTCCCTGGGTCAAAATATTAGACATCAATCCTACTCTTCCCGTAGTTTGCTGCCGCGCTCTTTCCAGTTTATCGTAAAATTCAGAATCTTCAAGTTGATCAAGATTAAGTTCTGAAGTCTTTTTTATTATTCTGACAGATGTATCTATGGAGTATTGGTCACCCAGAAGCGCATCACTTAAACTAATCCCACGACTTAACAGATCTGAAAGTATAGCCAGTCCAAACTCTGCAGCCACCAGTATCCATAATCTATCCAGGTCTTTTACTTCATTCCCAATCTGCAGAATTACTTCATCAATGATCAATTTTCCCAGCAAAAGCATGATCACCGGTAACACCGCATTTAAAACCCGACCAAAAATATTCGCATAAAAAAGTGACGGATTCACTTTCCTTATTTCTTTAAAAAATCTGGGAACGAACTTAAGGGAAGCAAAACTCTCTCTAAAATTGATTTTATTAGCTTCTAATGTCTTTTTTCTTCTTGGCAAATTCTAATTTTTGGATGCCTTGCAATTTAAGCGAAAGCGATAAAAAATGAGCTGCTTAGGTCGTAATTACAACTTAATCCTAACATTTGTACAAGCTGCGAAACTGGATACCCCTATTTGCTTCTGAAGATTTGCTATTTTTGCCGGCATGGCAAACAGGAAACTTAAAAATGCGGAACTGGACCGGAAAACGGTTTCAGAATTTAAAGAAGCAACCAAGACTCCAATTATCATCATTCTGGACAATATTAGAAGTCTGAATAATATTGGATCGGTTTTTAGAACTGCCGATGCGTTTTTGATCGAAAAGATTTATTTATGCGGAATTACCGCTAGACCGCCCCACAAGGATATTCAGAAAACTGCTCTGGGTGCCACGGAGACTGTCGCATGGGAACATGTGGAAAATACTCTTGAACTTGTCACAAAACTTCAGCAGGAAGGAAAAAAAGTCTACGCCATAGAACAAGCCGAAAATGCTGTAATGCTGGATAAATTTGAACCTTTAAAGGATCATACTTCCGCAGTAATATTCGGGAATGAAGTGAAAGGTGTACAACAGTTAGTAGTAACTGCCAGTGATGCGGTTATCGAAATACCTCAGCTGGGAAGCAAACATTCTCTGAACATTTCAGTAAGCACAGGGGTTGTAGTATGGGATCTTTTTTCGAAATTACGGCGATAAACTAGTTTACAGCTTTATCGATTTCGGCTAGAAGCTTCAAGTAATCCTGACGGTTCGCCACGAAATCCAGGTCTGAAATATCGATGATCTGCACCTTCATATTACTTTGAGACTTGATAAAATTCAGATAACTCTTATTGATCTCAATCAAATACTCCGGTTGAATATTCTGCTCATAATCTCTGCCTCTTTTCTTAATATTCTGAAGCAATCTGTCTGTATTTTGATACAAATAGATATAAAGTTCCGGCTTTACCAGCTCCTTATACATTAGATGGAATAACTTGTGATAAAGCGAATATTCATCTTCATGAAGCGTAATTCTTGCAAAAATTAGTGACTTAAACACATCATAATCTGAAATGATAAAGTCCTTAAATAAATCGTACTGTGCCAGGTCATCTGAGAGTTGCTGATACCTGTCTGCCAGGAAAGACATTTCCAATGAAAATGCATAGCGATCCTTATCCTCGTAAAATTTTGGTAAAAATGGGTTGTCCTTAAAGCGTTCGAGGATCAGTTTTGCATTAAAATCTTCGGAAACCATCGTGGAAAAACTGGTTTTACCGGCACCAATATTTCCTTCTACAGCGATATAGTTACAACCAGGAAAATTATACTTAATACCCGGAATATCTAATTTCTCTGAAACCTTATTGATTTCTGAAGTATCATTGGTATCTGCCAGTAGATCGCGATAAGATTTTTTAAGAAGCGGATGCATTTCCTTTGCCGCAATATCCTGAAGCGGCAGTAAAACGAATTTTCTATCTGGAATTCCGGGATGCGGGATCTGCAAGTTTTCGACCTGAATGATCTCATCTCCAAAAATTAGAAGATCCAGATCAATTACCCGGTTTTGATAGACACCGGAATTATTTCTCTCTCGGCCCAGCTCATTTTCTATTGCCTGTAAACTTTTTAAAATTTGCTGTGGATCCAGTCTTGTTTCGATCTTCGTACAGGCATTGAAAAATGAATTTCCTTCGAATCCCCAGGCCGGAGTTTCGTAAATACCAGAAACCTCCCGAACCCATCCAATATTTTCATGAATTTGATCAAGTGCAGTTTGCAAATAACCTAGACGGTCGCCAAGGTTACTACCTAAGGCCAATAGTACTGTTTTAGGGGAATTCAAAACGGATTAAGAAAATTTTAATAGGTAGCATCAAATAATTTCACAGCAAATTAAGCAAAACAAAAGCACATACTCTTAATTTTGCAGCAAGACTTAATAAAAAAATTTGAGTAAACTTTCCCGGAAAAAGAAGCACAGGGCTTTACAAATTTATATGATCCTGAGCGCGTTGTTCATTGCCTCTCTGGTGGTATCCAACCTGATCTTTCAGAAGTTTTTTTACTGGGATTTCTTCGGAATTTACACTTTTGAGATTTCCGTAGGAATTTTACCATATCCAATCACTTTTTTGATCACCGATATTATTAGCGAGATCTATGGAAAAAAGAAGGCCAACCAGGTAGTAACTACTGGAATCTTTGCCTCGGTTTTTTCCTTATTAATTATTTATATCGCAGATTATGTTCCTGCAACCAGCTGGTCTCCCATCGACAACGAAATTTTCGGAAGGGTCTTTGGAGCCACAGCCATTGCGGTTTTTGCCAGTATGGTCGCCTATTTGCTGGCTCAGTATGTGGACATTCAGCTATTTCATTTCTGGAAGAAACTTACCCGCGGGAAGCATCTCTGGCTAAGAAACAATTTTTCTACTTTCCTTTCCCAGTTCGTAGACACATTCTCGGTCCTATTCTTGCTCTGTACTTTCAATAAAATTTCATGGGAACTTTTTGGCGGACTTTTATTGAGCGGATTTCTTTTTAAAGTTTTAATCGCTGCGATAGACACACCATTTTTGTATGCTGCTGTTTTCGCCTTCAGAAAATATTTTAAGCTGAAGCCTGCGGAAGAATTACAATTTGATCAACCTACTCTCGAATAGCATAGCTATTCTAAAACATAGAATTATGAAAAAAGCATTTAAAATAATTGGATTTACACTACTAACGATCATCATCTTATTAGTGATCGCACCTTTTGTATTTGAATCTCAGCTGAAGGATCTCGTGAGGAAGACTTTGAACGAGAACATGGATGCTCAGGTAGATTTTGAAGATATTAACCTTAGTATGTTTCGAAATTTTCCGGATGCCACTTTGGTGATTGAGGATCTTAGCATTATAAATAACGAACCCTTTAAAGGAGATACTCTTGCGCTTAGTGAGGAGATTATCCTGGAAATGTCTGTCAAAGAACTTTTTAAGAGTAGTTCTGAACCTAAAAGGGTAGATCAGGTAAAGATCAATAACGCATATCTTAATATTAAAGTGGACTCACTGGGACAGGCCAATTATGATATTGCTATTGAAGATACCACGGCAACCACCGGAGATTCGACCGCTACAGGATTCAGCCTGGACCTGAAGCACTACGAAATCAACAATACCAGGATTAAGTATGTGGATGAATCGGCGAAGATCGCACTGGATGTTGAAAACCTGAATCATGAAGGAAATGGTGATTTCTCTCTTGCTACTTCTGAACTGGAAACCTATTCCGAAGCCCTGGTAAGTCTTAATTATGACGGAGTAAATTATCTGAATCAGAATTCTGTAAGCCTGGACGCAGTACTGGAAATGGATTTGGAGAACATGCGCTATACGTTTCTTGAAAACGAAGCCATGGTGAACCAGTTACCATTAACCTTTGATGGTTATGTGCAGGTAAATGAAAGTGATACTGAAATGGATCTAAGCTTTAAAACCCCTTCTTCAGATTTTAAGAATTTCCTGGCGGTGATTCCGCAAACTTACGCGCAGAATATTGAAAATGTAGAAACCAATGGAGACTTTATAGTTGACGGTAGAATCTTCGGAAAAGCTGACGATACTTATATTCCGAAGATGAACGTGAAAATATCTTCCAGCAACGCATCGTTCAAGTATCCGGAGCTGCCTAAGAGTGTACAGGATATCAACCTGGATATGGTGATTCTCAACGATTCCGGTATTGCTGAAGATACTTACATCGATATCAATACGGCTACCTTCAGAATAGATGAAGATCAATTTTCTGCCAATGGAAAAGTGAGTAATCTTACTGAAAATATGCTGGTAAGTCTTGCATTAAAGGGAAGTATAAACCTGGCTAACCTCAACAAAGCCTATCCGCTGGAGCTTGAACAGGATCTAAATGGAAGGCTTACTGCAGATGTGCAGACCAGTTTCGATATGAACTCTATTGAAAAAGAACAATATCAAAATGTAAAAAGTAAGGGAACGGCTTCTATTTCAAACTTTAGCTATGCCTCTCCTGAAATTCCAAACAAGATCAATATTTCCAATGCCAATATGAGTTTCAACCAGGGGAATGTAAGTGTTCCAGAATTGAAGCTTAGCACCGGAAAAACTGATCTTACTGCAAATGGAACCATTCAAAACCTAATTGGATTTCTATTTACAGATCAGCAGCTAAAGGGTAATTTCAAAGCTAGATCGAATGTGTTTTCTGTAAATGATTTTATGTTAGCTGAAACTGAGGAGGTAACCACGACCACTGAAGATGGAGAACAAAAAACAGAAAGTAAGACCACCGGAAAGGAAGCCGTAAAAATTCCTTCTTTTCTGGATATTCAGTTACAATTTGATGCCAACACGGTTTTTTACGATAATCTGGAATTAAAGAATGTAACTGGATTATTGATCATTAAAGATGAATCTGCCAGATTGCAGAACGTATCCACCAATATTTTTAATGGTAGTATTGGTGCCAATGGGTTTGTTTCCACAAAAAACCCTACACCTACTTTCGAGATGAACCTGGATCTAAATTCATTGGATATCGCGTCATCTTTTAACGGACTTGAACTTATGCAGAATCTAGCTCCACTGGCCAAAGCCATGAAAGGAAAAGTACAGTCCAAAGTAAATTTGAAGGGTAACCTGAACGAAGATCTTACCCCGCAACTTACCAGCCTGGTAGGTGACGCGCTTGCAGAGTTACTTACTGCAGAATTAGACCCACAGCAAGCTGCATTATTATCAAAACTTGATACTCAGCTTGGCTTTATCAATTTCGATAAGATCGATCTTTCTAATCTTAAAACGAAACTCTCATTTAATGATGGACAGGTAGCTATTGCGCCGTTTGATTTTGACATTAAAGGTGTAAAGTTCCAGGTTAGTGGTACTCATGGATTTGATATGAATATGAACTATGACCTCAAACTAGATATTCCGGCAAAATATCTTGGAAATGAAGTAGGCGGAACACTTGGAAAACTTAGTGGTGAAGACTTCTCTAATATGATGGTTGCACTACCCGTTGGGATCACCGGAAATTTTCAGAATCCAAAGATCAATTTAAATATGCAGCAGGCAGTAAACAGTCTTACCCAGAAGGTGGTTGAAAAACAAAAAGGCAAACTGGAAGATAAAGCTGTAGACGCGATCAACGATATCCTTCAGGGGAAACGTGATCCCAAAAAACCTTTCAGTAAAAATGACACGACTGCTGTAAAACAGGACAGCACCGCTCAAAGCAAAACGACTAAATCTGACAGTATTCAGAAGTCACAGAAGGAGCAGGTTCAGAATGCTGCAAAGAATATTCTGGGCGGCATCTTGAAGAATAACAAGAAGAAAACCGATACCACTACCAATAATAATTAGAAACAAAAAAGCAGAACCTTCCGGTTCTGCTTTTTTTTGATTTGTATCTAAAATTACAACACTACTTTGATCTCGACTACGTGACCTTCGTGTCCCCTTACAGTAAATGCAGTTCCATCATCAAAAATGAGGTACTGACCTTTAATGCCGCGTAATAAGCCTTCATAAAACGGACTCTTACTCAAGTTCAGGGTTTTTACTTTTTCAGGGTATTTCTCTACAGGAAATTTGATTTCGGTCTCCTTGTTATTAGCCAGGTAATAATTGCGTACTTCATCTGGAATGAATTGCTTCAGTTTATCTCTTTCAACATGAAGATCCAGATCAAGCACATCGTTGGTTAGCATCTTCCTCCAGTTGGTTTTATCAGCTACATGATTCTTTAAAGCAACTTCAGTAATACCGGCAAGGTAACGATTGGGAACCTCTACGATCTCGATCGCTTCATGCGCACCCTGATCGATCCATCTTGTAGGCACCTGAGTTTTACGCGTAACCCCAACTTTTACATCACTGGAATTTGCGAGGTAAACTATATGTGGTTGCAGCTGCGATCTCTTTTCATACTCCAGATCACGATCTTCTTCATCTAAATGCGCTTTACTTTTCTCCGGACTAATCACCCATTCCCCGGCTCCGGGTATAGAGCTGAAACAATCATAACAAAGACCCTGTCTGAAAATCTTCTTCTGAAGGCTACAATTCAAGCACTCATATTTAAGAAAATTGATGCTTATTTTCTTGCCTATCAATTGATTCATATGAATGAAATCATCCTTCCAGACTAAATAATACTGTACTGTATCGCTAAGTTCGGTTCTCATTTTGGTAAGGACACCGCTATAGATCATTGAATTTTCTTTTTAAGACTAAACTATTTTTTTTGCAGGCTTCAAAGAATCCGTTATTTTTAACCAGATAACGTCACGCCTGCAAAACAAGGCTTAAAGATAGAAATAAATAATGCCAATTCCATTAGTCAACTCCATTGCTTCTTGGTTCCTAAAGAAGAGAATTCATCAAATGGAATTGTTCATTAAGTATCCTCATGAGGTACAGCAAGAGCTGCTTCGAAACCTCATTACCAAAGCAAAGAATACTGAAGTTGGGAAGCGCTACCATTTTTCTGAAATCAATAATTACCAGAAATTCAGTGAACGTGTTCCCATTCAGAAATATGAAGATATAGAAAGTGATATTGAGCGTAGCCGTAAAGGTGAACATAATATTTTCTGGCCGGGGCCTATTCGATGGTTTGCAAAATCCAGCGGTACCACCAATGCAAAAAGCAAATTTATTCCCGTTAGTCAGGATTCCCTGGAAGCCTGCCATTACGCTGCGGGGAAAGACCTTATCTGTATATACCTGAATAATAATCCTGGTTCACAGATGTTTACCGGTAAAAGTCTGCGCCTGGGCGGCAGCAAGGAACTTTACCAGGAAAACGGAACCAGTTACGGAGATCTTTCTGCCATTCTTATTGATAATATGCCTTTCTGGGCAGAGTTTAGCAGTACTCCGAGTAACGAAGTTTCATTGATGCATGATTGGGAAACCAAGATGCAGGCAATCGTAAATGAAACCATTAAGGAACGTGTGACCAGTCTTGCTGGTGTTCCTAGCTGGATGCTGGTTTTGCTGAATAATGTGTTGCAAAGTACTGGCAAGGAAAACGTTTTTGAAGTATGGCCTCACCTGGAAGCCTATTTTCATGGCGGAGTAAGTTTCGAGCCTTATGCTTCCCAGTACCAGAAAATTTTACCCAAGGAAGATTTTAGGTTCTATGAGATCTACAATGCTTCGGAAGGATTTTTCGCCTGTCAGGATCTTAACGATTCCAAGGAAATGCTACTCATGCTGGATTATGGGATCTTCTATGAATTCATTCCTATGGATAGCTATGGCTCTGCCCTGGAACACGCTATCCCACTTGATGAAGTTAAAATTGGCACAAACTACGCCGTAGTTATTACTACGAACGCCGGCTTATGGAGATATAAGATTGGTGATACCATTAAGTTTACCAATACTAATCCTTACCGAATTAAAGTTACCGGGAGAACCAAGCATCATATCAATGTTTTTGGTGAAGAGCTTATCATTGAAAATGCCGAATCTGCTCTCAAAAAAGTATGTCTTTTAACTAATTGTGAGATCAAGGATTATACGGTTGCTCCAATATTTATGGAAGGCCGTGAGAAAGGTGCCCATGAATGGATGATCGAATTCAAGAACGAGCCGAAAGATTTCGACAATTTCAAGGTTCAGCTTGATCTTGCTTTGCAAGAGGTAAATAGTGATTATGAGGCAAAAAGGTATAATAACATGACCCTTAATGCGCCACTTGTGCACCAGGCGCGTCCTGATCTTTTTTATGATTGGTTGAAAATGCATAACAAAGTTGGCGGTCAGCATAAAGTACCCAGACTTTCGAATTCCAGAACGTATCTCGAGGAATTGTTGAAATTGAGTAATTAAGCATGGCGAGCGAGAAAGAAAAGATGCTCAGTGAGCAAGCCTATAAAGCATCAGACAAAGATTTATTCGATGAACGACTGCATGCTCAGAAAACTTGTTTTGATTTTAATAATAGTTCGCCTGAGCTAATTACTGAAAGACACGATCTCATTCGCAGAGTTCTGGGTTCAGTTTCTTCGGAATTTTATATACAGCCGCCGTTTCAATGTGATTATGGCTACAATATTCACCTTGGTAACCACTTTTATTCGAATTACAATCTAACCATACTGGACTGTGCTGAAGTTAGGATAGGTGATCATGTAATGATCGCTCCAAACGTAAGTATTTTTACCGCCGGACATCCCATTGATGCAAAAAAGCGAAATGAAGAATGGGAATATGCAATTCCTGTAACAATTGGTAATAATGTCTGGATTGGTGGTAATTCAGTAATAAATCCAGGAGTGAGTATTGGTGACAATACGGTCATTGGATCTGGAAGTGTAGTAACCCGTAATATCCCTTCCAATGTGATTGCAGCAGGAAATCCTTGCAAAGTGATCAGGGAGATCACCAAAGCTGATGAAGATTTCTATTTCAAGGATAGGAGATTTAAATAAGATCCGACAGTAATTACCGCCGGATCTAATATTTCTAAAGTGTTTTAGCTACTTTATCTACTACCTCGATCGTACGATCGAGATCTTCATAGCTAAGTGCATCACTTATAAACCATGTTTCATAGGCACTTGGAGCGATATAAATTCCATTTTCCAACATCCCGTGGAAGAATTTATTAAAAGTCCCTAAGTTCGCAGACTTCGCCGCGGAAGCAAAATCTGTAACAGCGTCCAGTCCAAAATGTACTGAGATCATAGAACCGTATCTATTGATCGTGAAATCGATCTCATTCTGTTTTAATACTTTTTCCATACCCTCGTGCAGGTAGGCTGTTTTCCTGTCAATGCTTTCAAATATTTCTGGATTTGAATCCAGTTCTGTTAGCATAGCTAAACCCGCAGCCATAGCCAGTGGATTTCCACTTAATGTTCCGGCCTGATACACTGGTCCAATGGGAGCAAGATGATCCATGATCTCATTTCTTGCTGCAAAAGCCCCAACAGGCAATCCACCTCCAATTACTTTTCCGAAGCAAACGATATCCGCAACAACATTTTCTCTCTGCTGAACACCTCCGGCTGCAAGCCTGAAACCAGTCATTACCTCATCAAAAACAAGTAAAATTCCGGTTTCATCACATAATTTTCTCAATCCTTGTAAAAAACCTTCAACTGGCGGAATACATCCCATATTCCCGGCCACCGGCTCCAGAATGATACAGGCAATTTCCTCCTTATTAGCTTCTACCAGCTCTTTTACATTTGCAAGGTCGTTAAAATTAGCAAGTAAGGTGTCTTTAGCCGTTCCCTGGGTTACTCCCGGGCTGTTTGGTGATCCAAAAGTTACTGCTCCACTCCCCGCCTGGATTAGGAAGGAATCACTATGCCCGTGGTAACAACCAGCAAATTTGATGATCTTGTCTTTTCCAGTAAAACCTCGGGCCAGCCGCACAGCACTCATACAGGCTTCAGTCCCGGAATTTACCATTCTTATCTTATCAATATTGGGTACCATTTTAACCGCCAGTTCTGCGATCTTGGTTTCAATTTCTGTAGGCGTTCCGAAAGATGTTCCCATTCTTGCTTTTTCAACTACAGCATCTACTACCGGCTTGTGGGCGTGACCCAGAATTAGCGGACCCCATGAATTTATATAATCTATTAGTTGATTATCATCCTCGTCATACAAATAGGCTCCTGCAGCTCGCTTCATGAAAACAGGATCTCCGCCAACAGCTTTAAAAGCTCTAACCGGGGAATTCACTCCGCCCGGAATTACTTTTTTAGCATCTGCGAACAAGGCACTACTTCTCTTATAAATCATAACTCTATTCCTCTATTTTACATTCAGGATCTGGCCAATGGAAATGTTATTACCATTCAGGCCGTTCCTTCGTTTAATATCTTCAACAGTAGTATCGTATTTTTTGGAGATCGAATACAAGGTATCTCCTTTTTGAACCACATGACTTTCGCTTGTAGTTTTAGGTTGTGCAGCATACCTACGAGTAGACTTTCCACTAATGTTCTCATCAAATTTATACAACTCGTAACGTTCAATAAGATCGATCAATTTGTCTGGATACCGTCTATCTGTCGCATAACCGGCCTTTCTTAATCCTTTCGCCCAGCCTTCATAATCATTAGCATCCAGTTCAAAAAGTTCTGAATATCTACCTCGTCCCGAAAGGAACAGGCTATGATCTCTGTAAGAATATTTCGCGTGCTTATACTTTCTAAAACATTCTCCCTTTCTATCATCATCATGGTATACTTTTTCACCATTCCAATCGTGACATTTAATACCAAAATGATTATTTGCCTGCCTGGTCAATTGCCCATTACCTGCACCAGATTCTAAAATTCCCTGGGCAAGCGTGATACTCGCAGGAATCTTATATAATTTCATTTCTTCCTGGGCGATTTCAGAGTAATCCCGAATGTAATCCTCGATGCGATAATGGTACGAATTGCGCGGCATTTCTTCCCGTACATCATCAACGATCTCTGCTGGGGAATTTTTATTCTCTTCCCGTCGATCACTTTTTACAACATCATCTTTCCTGGTATCCACCTTTTTACGACTTCCGCAGGAAGCAGCAAAAACAGCGAAAATAAGCAGCAGTAAAACTCTATTCAATTTCATAGTTCCGTTATAATTTGTGGCTGCGCTTTTTTTCTCAATCTTTCGTTCATTCCTTCTATCCCCTGCAGGCCTCCGGTATGAATTGCCAGGATCTTTGAACCCTTCGGAAAGTAATTTTTCTGCGCGAGTTCAAAAATACCAAAAAGTAATTTCCCTGTATAAACCGGATCGAGTTTGATTCGGGTTTTTCTGAAAAAATCATTGATAAACTGAATTAATTCTACAGAAATCTTTGCGTAGCCACCAAAATGGTAATTGGTATTAATGGACCAGTTCGTATTGGTGGTCATTCTCTTGATCTCTTCGGAAAGGTGTTTGGATTTAAGTGCTGAAAAACCCAGTATATTTTGGTGAGATGAAGAAGCATTAATAAGACCGGCCATAGTTCCTCCGGTTCCTACTGAAGTACATATATAATCATATTCCCTATCGGCTTCAGAAATAATTTCTTCACAACCTTTGATCGCGAGTTCACTTGTTCCACCTTCAGGAATGATCATCGCATCAGGAAATTGAGATTGCAATTGATTCAGAAATGCTTCAGACTCTTTATTCCGATATTCTTCCCTGCTTATAAATTTCAGTTTCATTCCGCAGGAATTTGCGTACGTTAAGGTTGGACTCCATTTTTCTTTCTGAAATTCCAGTTCATCTCCTCTTATAAAACCAATAGTTGCAATACCTTCCAGTTTTCCGGCCGCTGCCGTGGCTGCGACATGATTACTATGAGCACCGCCAAAAGTTAACAAACAATTTTTTTTCAATTCTGAAGCCTTCAAGACAGAATATTTCAGTTTTCTGAATTTGTTCCCAGACACTTCAGGATGCAAAAGATCTTCACGCTTAATATGTAGGGTCACTGAATTTGAAAATTCAGCAATAAATTGATTTTCAGAAACAAAAACTTCCGAAGTCTGAAAAATGGAATTCATAATTGCAAAAATAATGCATCTACTTTAGAAGAAAGAATAAGCAATGAAATTCTATAAGCTTACTACATATAGTTCATAAACGCCCAGAAAGAACGTTTTTTTAGATAATTGAGATCGGTTTCACGCCTGTAAGCCTCCTTTTCGAAACTAATATTTCTATAAGCCTGCATCCCGTCCTTAAGTGAAGCATATCTTATAAAAAATTCCAGCGCATACCATATATAGAAGAAGATCACGAGCAATTCAATTTGCTGCCGGAGATGAATACGCTCATGGTTGATAAAATATTTATCTTTTTTAAGATGAATATTTTCGAGTATAACAAATGGCCAGAGGCTAATGCCTTTGAATCTCCCTGATAACAGCCTTTTGTTCACGATCAAAATCATGGAATGAATATAAGAAATTGTATTTTAGCGCTATGAATTTTCAGAGAAAAAGAATCACACTCGAGGACGGAGACTATTACCTGACCCCGGAAGGATACCGCTGTTTTACTGAAAAATATCACCTAAAACGCGGTTATTGTTGCGAAAGTGGTTGTCGCCATTGTCCTTATGGATATAACAGTAAAACAAATAAGCAGGAGTAAATTATCTTGTATTCTCAATTGGCTCTTGAGCTTCAATCGCCTTCTAATCAATCCTTCGGCACGATATTTGAGACTTTTAGAAGACTGAGGAATCTGAAATTATCCGGTATTCTTATTGGGACTCTCATGTTCTTCTTCAGTTTACAACGAACAACTTAAATTCTAACCTATGAGATTTTTAAAAATTACTCCTCTAGTGCTGCTACTGGCACTTATCTTTAGCTCGTGCAGTAGTGTACGTGTAGCATCAGATTATGATCGGGAAGCCGATTTTAATCAGTACAAATCCTTCGCGTTTTTCAAACCAGGAATAGACAAAGCCGATATATCTGATCTTGATAAGAAAAGAATTCTAAGAGCCATCGAGAGTGAAATGCAAAAGAATGGCTTCACAAAATCTGAAAACCCTGATCTCTTAGTGAGCATTTTTACAAAAACTAACGAGAACATCAATATCTACCAGAATAATTTTGCTGGTTGGGGCTATGGATGGGGCTGGAACCCATGGTACTGGGGAAGCGGATTCAATACCGTGAACAGAACCAGTGAAGGAACACTTTATATAGACCTTATCGATTCTGAAAATAAGGAATTAGTCTGGCAGGGAATGGGAACTGCAGCTTTAGCTAGGGAGGTTAATAAAAAGCAGGAACGTATCAATGAGATCGTTGCCAAGATCATGGAAAAATATCCACCCGGAATGGAAAAATAGAAAATAGTAAAGCCCCGATTAGGGGCTTTTTTTATGGCTAATGCCTACGTGGATTACACAAATTCTATATCAAATTTTGTACTTTTAACGCAAACGTTTTAGTAAAGGAAGATCATGCTCGATAATATTCAATCCAACGAAATTCTGGACAGGTTACCTGCCCATCTTCAGCAATATATAAAACCACAAAATTATGAGGATTATACTCCTATTAATCAGGCGGTTTGGCGATATGTGATGCGTAAGAATGTGGATTATCTGAGTAAGGTTGCCCATAGATCCTATCTTGACGGACTCAAGAAAACGGGGATTTCCATAGACAGTATTCCGAATATGTATGGAATGAACAGGATCCTCGAGGAAATAGGCTGGGCGGCAGTTGCTGTAGATGGCTTTATACCTCCGGCAGCTTTTATGGAATTCCAGGCCTACAATGTTTTAGTAATTGCCAGTGATATTCGCCAGCTCGAACATCTTGAATATACTCCTGCGCCAGATATCATCCATGAAGGAGCAGGACATGCACCCATCATTGCAAATCCCGAATATGCTGAATACCTCAGAAGGTTTGGTGAAATTGGATGCAAAGCGATCTCCAGCTCTCATGATTTTGAAGTTTACGAAGCTATTCGTGAATTATCGATCTTAAAGGAAGCTGAAAACACTTCCGAAGAAAAGATTGTTGCTGTGGAAAAAAGAGTGGAGGATCTTCAGAATAAAAAGGTGAATCCTAGCGAAATGTCGCAGATTAGAAATTTGCACTGGTGGACGGTAGAATACGGATTAATTGGTACTCCGGAAGATCCCAAGATCTATGGAGCAGGCTTGCTTTCCTCAATTGGAGAAAGTAAATCCTGTATGACCAGTAAAGTGAAGAAGATCCCTTACACGATCGAAGCTTCCCAACAGGAATTTGATATCACTAAACCTCAGCCACAACTCTATGTGACTCCAGATTTTGCGCATTTGAGCCTCGTATTGGAAGAATTTGCGAATAAAATGGCGCTTAGACGTGGTGGACTCTCAGGAATTAAAAAATTAATTGATTCTAAAAATCTTGGAACTATAGAGTTTACGACCGGCATCCAGGTATCTGGTAATTTTAGCCGAGTTCTGGAACATGAAGATCGACCTATCTATATTCAAACCACCGGGAAGACTGCACTTTCATACCGCGAAAAAGAGCTTGTTGGACATGGAATATCTTCTCACGCAGAAGGATTTGGCTCACCAATTGGAAAACTAAAAGGCATCAATCTCGCTATTGAAGATATGAGTCCGCGGGATCTTAGGGCTTATGCAATCTATGAAGGCGAAAGAGTAAGTCTTGAATTTGAAGGTGGCATTAAGGTAGAAGGTTCGATCATTACAGGAACCAGAAACCTACAGGGCAAGATCATCATTATTAGTTTTGAAGATTGCACGGTGAGTCATGGAGACCAGATCTTATTTCAACCAGATTGGGGACGATATGATATGGCGGTAGGAAAGGAAATCATTTCTGCATTTGCCGGACCTGCAGATCATTATTCTTTTGATCTTATTACACACAATCCATCCAGTACAACGATTAAGAGTCAACTAACACCAGAACGGGAAGAACTGGAGTCCTTATATAAGTCGGTTTCAAACATTCGCCACGGTGAGAATACAAAGTTCTCTCTGAACGCTGCTTTTGATATTCTGAAAAAGCATCATAAAAGTGATTGGTTACTGGCGATTGAGATCTATGAACTTGCTGTTGATGATGATCAAAATCTGGCAAATGAAGTCAAAGCTTATCTTCTGGAACTTAAGGAGCGCAGACCTGAAATTGCTCATTTAATCGAGGATGGCATCGAAATGACCGAAACAAAACTTGTTAGCCCTTAAAGCTTTATTCTTTCGAGTTTCTTATTATTTTCAATAACCTGGTCCTGATACTCCAGTGACCATCCCATTGAGTTCGTTAAAATATAGATCTTTTGAAGCTCACTTATGAGTCGGTTTTTCGCATTGGTCTTTAGCCTGGATTTTTCAATCTTTTCTCGCAAACCTTTTTCTACCCTGGATTTTATCTTATTATAATCTTCGGCTTCGAATTGGTTGAGATAATCCTGAGTGACATCATAGTATTTGATATTGGGATTTATCTTGATTTCTTCCTCTGGAATGCTATGTATGATGACTCGTTTATTCTCTTCATCGATCTCGACATCAAGTTTACTTAAATCATAAGCCACGCTAACATCAGCATTCACGATAATTAGCGCTTTTTTTCTTGCTGAAAGCACATCGAAATAGAAGCTTTTCGAGTTCTTATAGGTGAACACTTGCGAGAAGGTTCCTTCAGTAACCACGAGCTTACCTACATTCCTGATCTGTTCCTGGATAAGCGCAGTATTCTGCTGAAGACTTTCCTTCTCATCATTGCGTTTTTCCCAGTATAAATAGCCGAATATACACAGGACGGCAAAAAGGATTACTATTAGAAAGTTCTTCATAAGCTAAGATCTATAAGAGAGCAAAGTATAAAAAATAGCCTGTTGAAAATGCCTGAAGAATACTAAAGAAAGTTAAAGTTGAGAAGTAAAAAACAAAAGGACGGCCCCACCCGTCCTTTTGTAAACTCTAAAATCTACCCCAACAAATTTTAGAAAACAAATCCTTATAATTATCTGATTACCTGAGCAATGCTTAAATAATTTCCAGACGTAAATTATAACGGACTTGCTTTGTAAATTTACAAATAAATTAGAATAAAACGTTAAAATTAGATTATCATAACTTCAAAAACCGATAAACTCAATAATAACGCAGCCTAAGAAAACGTTATTTGAGGGTGTTTTTGTTGGATTTCCTCGATTTTAGCTTGTAATTTCGTAAGAAATTTCTTATGATGAAGTGAGTTTTCTGCTAGCGGTCGATGAGCAAGCGATTTCTGCACTTTATCGATTTCAGTATTTAACTGCTTTGTACTTTCATTAAAATAGGCTTCAGAAAACCTGTTCCAGATATAGTCAATTGCCACCTCATTGGGATGCAACATATCATTAGCGTAGAATCGATAATCTCGTAGTTCGTCCAGTAAAATTTCATAGGATGGGAAATAATAAGATTTCGCATCAACCTCAACCGCTGCCTGTATAGCAGTATGCATATGAGCTTTACTCTGCTGGTTTTGTACTACTCCATCCTTCCAGTGTCTTACCGGTGATAGCGTGTAAAGAACCTTAATATCTTTATTGATCTTCCGAAGAGATTTAGCAATTCCCTTTAAGGAATCTGTGATCTCATCGATGGAAGACAACTTTTTCTCAAATTCTTTCTGCGGAATCTTATGACAGTTCGCAGCAACTCCGGGCAGGCTTTCGTGTTCATAACCCCATGCAGTCCCCAGGCTCAACACTAAAACATCTGCTTCCCTTATAAATTCATAGCATGTTTCCAGCGACTCGTTAAGATTTAGAACACATTCTTCAGCATTACTCCTATTCATCATAGAATGCGTTTCCAGACTTAAGTACTGGTCATTCTTCAGTAGTAGATCACTTTCTGTAAATAAGTTTCTGGATGCTATACGCCTAATTAGTCTTTCCAACGCAATAGGATGAAAAATAATTCCGAAGGGATTCTGTAAGACCGGGAACTTTGAATACTGAAGCTTGCTGCCAATATTCTCCACAAAACAGGACCCCATTAACATGATCCTGGTTTTATGATCTATTTTCCAGGGAGACGGATCAACGGGCACAATAGTTCTAAACTGCATGCTATAAAAATAAAAAATCCCGACGAGAGGTCGGGATTCTTACTATTTATTTAAGTAGTCTTTAGCATGTTGAAGGGCTTCGTCAAGTCCTTCTGGTTTTTTACCACCGGCGGTGGCAAAGAAAGCCTGGCCTCCTCCACCTCCCTGAATATACTTACCTAATTCGCGAACGATCTGCCCGGCATTTAGATCAGATTTGTCCACAAGTCCTTTAGAAATATAACAGGACAGAAGTGCTTTGCCATTTTGCTCTGTTCCAAATAGTATATAAAGGTCATCGAACTCCTCGCCTAGCTGGTATGCCAGATCTTTAATTCCATTTGCGTCCAGGTCTATCTTTTTTGATAAAAAGTTGACTCCATTAATATTTTCAACCTCAGATCTTAATTCAGCTTTAAGAGCTTTCGCTTTATCCCTTAAAAGACTCTCCACCTGTTTTTTAAGATCATTATTTTCCTCCTGAAGATTCTGAATCGCTTTCACAGGATCATTGGAATTCTTCAAACCATTCTTTATCTCGCTAAGAGTTGATGCCTGTTCCTGAAAATACTGCATGGCAGCCTCTCCGGTAATAGCCTCGATTCTACGAATTCCTGAAGCTACAGCGGCTTCCCCGGTAATTTTAAAATACCATATATCTGAAGTATTCGAAACATGCGTTCCACCACAAAGTTCCATAGAATCACCAAATTTAATGGCTCTTACTGAATCCCCGTATTTTTCTCCAAATAATGCAATAGCTCCCTGCTCAAGGGCAGACTCATAACTGGTATTACGCTGCTCTTCTAATTTCAAGTTTTCACGAATACGTGCATTTACAAAATTTTCAACCTTTTCGATCTCCTCTGGAGTAAGCTTACTAAAATGTGAAAAATCGAATCTTAAGTAGCCGCCATTCACCATAGAACCTTTTTGTTCTACATGAGTACCCAGTATACTTCTAAGCGCCTGATGCAACAGGTGGGTTGCAGTATGATTACCTGCAGTATTTGCACGCTCTCTGTTATTTACGATTGCTTTGATCTCTGCTTCAGGATTGGCAGGTAATTTCTTAGTGAAGTGAATGATCAAATTATTTTCCTTTTTAGTGTCCACGACCTTGATTGCTTCACCATCTGCCGTCATCAACACTCCCTTGTCTCCAACCTGTCCACCACCTTCCGGATAGAAAGGAGTTTGATCAAGTACAAGCTGGTACATTTCTCCCTTTTTCTTAGAGTCTACTTTTCTATATCTTGAAATATATGCGTTTGATTCAAGCTCATCATACCCTATAAAGGCTTCTTGATTTACGGCTTTGATCTCGGTCCAGTCTCCCGCACTCACCTGTGTAGCCGCTCTTGATCTATCTTTTTGCTTTTTTAATTCTGCTTCAAAACCTTTCTCATCAAGCTCATACCCATTCTCACGTAATATAAGCCCGGTGAGATCGATTGGGAATCCAAAGGTATCATACAATTCAAATGCCTTTTCTCCGGAAATTGTTTTGGACTCCGAATTCTGCATTAAATTCTCCAGAAGCACCAATCCCTGATCAAGAGTTCTTAGGAACGACTGCTCTTCTTCTCTAATCACATTTTCGATTAGTGTTTGCTGAGATGTCATTTCAGGAAAAGTAGCATCCATCTGCTTGCTCAATACTGGCACCAGTTTATAGATAAAAGCTTCTTTGGTATCAAGAAATGTAAAGCCATAACGAATTGCTCTTCTCAGGATTCTTCTTATCACATAACCTGCTCCAGTGTTGCTAGGTAATTGCCCGTCTGCAATGGAAAATGATACCGCTCTTACGTGATCGGCAATCACACGCATCGCAATATTTTTTTCTTCTGAAGGGCCGTAAGTAGATTTAGTAATCTTCTCAATCTCATTAATTAGCGGAGTGAAAACGTCTGTATCATAGTTGGATTTCTTATCCTGTAATACCATACACAAACGTTCGAAGCCCATCCCGGTATCGATATGCCTGGCTGGAAGATCCTCGAGAGAGCCGTTGGCTTTACGATTATATTGCATAAAAACCAGGTTCCAGATCTCTACTACTTGAGGATGATCCATGTTCACAAGATCTCTACCCGGAGTTTTAGCTTTCTCTTCTTCAGATCTTATATCAATATGAATTTCAGAACAAGGACCACAAGGCCCCTGGTCGCCCATTTCCCAGAAATTATCTTTTTTATTTCCGAAGATGATACGCTCCTCCGGGACTATCTTTTTCCAAAGTTCCAGTGCTTCAGTATCCAGACCAAGTTGATCTGCATCCTCACTACCTTCAAAAACTGAAACATATAGCATTTCCGGATCAATCTTATAAACTTCTGTAAGCAGTTCCCATGCCCAGTTGATCGCCTCCTTTTTAAAGTAGTCGCCAAAACTCCAGTTACCGAGCATCTCGAACATGGTGTGATGATAGGTATCATGCCCCACTTCCTCCAGATCATTGTGCTTTCCACTTACCCTAAGACATTTTTGAGTATCGGTAAGCCTGCTGTTCTTAGGTTCTGAATTTCCCAGAAAAAATTCTTTAAACTGGTTCATTCCTGCATTGGTGAACATAAGTGTAGGATCGTCCTTGATCACCATTGGTGCAGAGGGAACAATACTATGAGCTTTTGATTTGAAAAATTCCAGAAATTGCTGGCGTATCTCCTGTGACTTCATTTGGCTAATTTGTTGCAAATTTCATTAAATTATGAAGACGGCAAAACAATTCATATATTTGTTCGTTTACCGTACGATATAACACGGTATTCGAGCCGTTTTCGAATGGCAAAAATAGCATAATTTTAACTCATGTCGAAGGTTAAATATTATTATGATAGCGAGACCCTTTCTTATCAGAAAATTGAGAAGAAAAAAGGGAAAAGACTAGGTATCGCACTTCTAAGTATTACCGGATCATTTCTGGCAGGCTTTATTTTACTCGTCATTTATCTCAATATTCCTCAAATTGAAACTCCGAAGGAAAAAGCATTAAAGCGTGAATTACATAACATGCAATTGCAATATGGTCTACTGAATAAAAAAATGGACCAGATCCAGGATGTGATGGCTAATATTGAAGATCGGGATAACAATATCTACAGACTCTACTTTGAAGCAAATCCAATTCCCGAAGAACAGCGTAAGGCAGGTTTTGGTGGTATTAACAGGTACAAAGATCTGGAAGGATTTGACAACAGTAAACTTATAACCGAAACCACTAAGAGGATGGATATCCTTACCAAAAGACTTGTGGTGCAATCCAAATCTCTGGATGAGATCGCTGATCTTGCCAGAGAAAAAGGTGAATTACTGGAAGCAATTCCAGCTATTCAACCGGTCAAGAACCAGGATCTAAGCAGGATCGCTTCAGGTTACGGTTGGAGAAATGACCCATTTACCAAGGTTAGAAAATTCCATTACGGCATGGACTTTACTGCTCCAAGAGGAACTCCTGTTTATGCTACGGGCGATGGCAAGATCGTAAGAGCAGACAGCAGATCTACCGGCTATGGCAACCATATAAGAATAGATCATGGCTACGGTTACACCAGTCTTTACGCTCATTTATATAAATACAACGTTCGCAGGGGACAAACCGTGAAAAGAGGTGATGTTATTGGATTTGTTGGAAGCACCGGAAGATCTGAAGCGCCACATTTACATTACGAGATCTTTAAAGATGAAGACAGGATTAATCCTATAAATTTTTACTACGGAAACTTATCTCCTGAAGAATTTGGCGAAGTTCTGGAAAAAGCTCAGCGTGAAAACCAATCCCTGGATTAATGCATATCGAACTACCTGAAAAACGTTATTATGGTATTGGTGAGGTTGCCAAGGCTTTCAACGTCAATACGTCTTTAATTAGATTCTGGGAAAAAGAATTTGATGTCATTAAACCGAAGAAAAATGCCAAGGGAAATCGTAAATTTACCCCTGAAGACATTAAAAATCTTGAGCTGATTTATCACCTGGTAAAAGAAAGAGGCTTTACGCTGGAAGGTGCTAAAATCCATCTTAAGGAAGAAAAGAATAAAACGCTAAGTAACTTCGATATTATTCGAAAATTAGAAACGATTAAAGCTGAACTAGTTAACCTAAAAAACCAATTATAACATGAAAAAGTGGCTTCCAATAGCAATCATAGTAGTTCTTGTAATAGTAGTGTGGCAAGTAACAGCCGGATTCAATAACACGGCTGTTACCAAAGAAGAAAATGCTAAACTAGCCTGGTCTAATGTAGAAAGCAGTTACCAGAGAAGAAATGATCTTATTGGTAATCTGGTTAAAACTGTAGAAGGCGCTGCAGACTTTGAAAGAGGTACTTTGAAGGAAGTTATCGAAGCTAGATCCAAAGCTACTTCAGTAAATGTCGATGCTGAGAATCTTAGCGCTGCTCAAATTGAGCAATTCCAGCAGGCTCAGCAAGGAGTTACTTCAGCATTATCAAGATTACTGGTAACTGTGGAAAGGTACCCTGAACTAAAGGCAAACCAGAACTTCTTACAATTACAATCACAACTGGAAGGTACCGAAAACCGGATCAATGTCGCAAGAGACCGTTACAATGCTGCGGTAACCGACTTTAATACTTACATAAGAACCTTCCCAAATACACTGTTTGCAGGGTTGTTCGGTTTTGATAAAATGGAGCGCTTCCAGGCAGATGCCGGAGCTGAGAATGCACCAGACGTAGAATTCGATTTTTAGACTTATGAATAAGGATGTAGAAGCTTTTCTAAGCAAAAAAGAGGAAGAGAAGATCGTTGATGCCATTAGAACGGCAGAAAGAAAAACCAGCGGAGAAATTCGTGTTCATATCGAACCAAGTGCTGGTAAACTGGATATTTTTGATCGGGCTATGGAAGTCTTTCACGCTCTGAAAATGGACAACACGAAGCAGGCTAACGGTGTTCTTATCTATGTTGCTGTTGAAGATCGAAATTTTGTGATCTATGGTGATAAAGGGATCAACGATGTGGTACCAGATAACTTCTGGGAAAGCACTAAGGATATGATCGTGTCTCAGTTTAAAAAGGGAGATTTCACCAAAGGTCTTATCGATGGAGTACTAAAGGCGGGTGAGGAACTTCAAAAGCACTTCCCGTGGGATGAAATGGACACTAACGAACTTTCAGATCAAATTTCAAAAGGCTAGACTTATCAAACAATTACTACTTTTACTCGTCTTAATTTGCACATTCAATCTACAGGCACAACGGGAAATACCCCCAAAGCCCGCAGTTGAAACCAGTGTTTTTGATGAAGCTGATATGCTAAATGCTTCTGAAGAAAAAGCCCTTGAGCAAAAGCTTATCAATTACGCAGATACTACAACTACCCAAATAGTAGTTGCTACGATTGAAAGCCTGCAGGGAGAATATATTGGTACGTATGCGGCAGATTGGGCACATGAGTGGGGTATTGGAACCAAGGATGAAGACAACGGACTTCTTGTTCTGGTGGCTGAGAAAGACCGAAAGATCTGGATCACTACAGGCTATGGTGTAGAAGGATCTATGACCGATGCAAAGTCTAAAGAGATAGTAGAGCAAATAATCCTTCCTGAATTTCGAAACAATAATATATATGCTGGCCTTGATAAAGGGACCAATGCTATGTTTCAGGTTCTCGCTGGCAGCTACGAAGGTGTTCCACAAAATAATAATACCGGCGGTGGCATCCCAGTTAGAGCGATCGTCTTCCTTGTTTTGTTCGTGATCGTAATTATCTCTATGTTCAATAAACGTGGCGGTGGTCGTAATGGCGGACGTAGAAACGGCGGAAGCATCCTGTGGGACGCTATCATTTTAAGTAGTCTTGGAAGAGGCAGCTTTGGTGGTGGAGGCGGCTTTGGCGGAGGCTCCGGTGGAGGTTTCGGCGGTGGAGGCGGCTTTGGTGGCGGCTTCGGCGGTGGTGGATTTGCTGGCGGTGGAGCTGGTGGAAGCTGGTAAAACCGTACTTTGGAAAATCCTGCTTTCTTTGAGCAAACTTTCGAAAACACCACATTTCAGAAAACAGATCTACTGGATTCCGAATTTGAACAGTGCCAGTTTATAAACTGTAGCTTTCCCAATAGAGATCTGTCCAATGTTCGCTTTATTGAATGCAACTTTAATCAAATCGATCTTAGTAACTACACGCTTTTTAAAACATCCTTTCAGGATTGTTCATTTGATACCTGTAAATTGATGGGACTATCTTTCGATCAATGCGAAATGTTTGGTTTTAATTTTAAAGCACAGAACAGCATCTTCGATCATTCCAGTTTTTATAAAGTCAGATTACCAGGATTTCAGTCACAGAACTGCAGCTTTAAAGATGTAGATTTTACTGAAGCGATTCTGAAAAATGCTGATTTGAAAGGATCAGACTTTGCAAATGCTATATTCGATCGTACAGAGCTCGAGAAGGCAGATCTTACAAGTACAAGCAATCTTAGCCTTGATCCTGAGGTCAACTCTATAAAGCAGGTCAAAATACATTTAGAAGCTCTACCAGGCTTACTTACAAAGTTCAGCTTAAATATTAAACAATAAAAAAAACCGCCCGAATGGGCGGTTTTTTTTCTATATAATTATCATTCTATGAAACTGCTTTAAGCTTGCTCATAGTAGATTTATTCAGTTTATCTTCAGCATATTCTCTGGTTACCGTAAAATGATCCTGATCACTTTCTGGCATCTCGAACATAGCATCGGTCAGGATAGCTTCACATAAGGATCTTAATCCTCGTGCTCCCAACTTATATTCTATGGCTTTATTTACAATATAATCCAGAGCATCTGAAGTGATATCAAATTCGATATCGTCCATCTCGAAGAGTTTCTTATACTGCTTGATGATGGCATTCTTAGGTTCGGTAAGAATCGCTCTAAGTGTTTCGCGATCCAACGGATTCATATAAGTAAGCGCTGGTAATCTACCTATGATCTCCGGTATTAATCCAAATTCCTTTAGATCCTTAGGGATGATATACTTCAATAGATTCGTACGTTCGATCTTGTCTTCACTTTTTGATGCACTAAATCCAACAGCCTGCATGTTTAAACGCTTGCTTATGATCTTGTCGATCCCATCAAAAGCACCTCCCGCGATAAAGAGAATATTCTCCGTATCTACCTCGATGAATTTTTGATCTGGATGCTTACGACCACCTTTAGGCGGTACGTTAACAGTAGTTCCTTCCAACAATTTTAATAACGCCTGTTGAACCCCTTCCCCGGAAACATCTCTGGTAATGGAAGGATTATCGCTCTTACGGGCAATCTTATCGATCTCATCAATAAATACTATCCCACGCTGAGCCTTTTCAGTATTATAATCGGCTGCCTGTAAAAGTCTGGTAAGTATACCTTCAACATCCTCACCTACATAACCTGCTTCAGTAAGTACTGTAGCATCTACGATGGCTAGCGGCACATTCAGCATTTTCGCAATAGTTCTGGCCATAAGAGTTTTACCGGTACCGGTTTCCCCTACCATCACAATATTACTTTTCTGAATTTCTACATCATCATTCTTCTCAGGTTGTAATAGTCTTTTGTAGTGGTTGTAAACCGCAACAGACATCACCTTCTTCGTTTCCTCCTGCCCTATGATATACTCATCCAGAAAGGATTTAATCTTCTTAGGCTTACTAAGCATAAGATCTGAAGAAAGTTCTTTCGCTTCTCCCTGTTTCGACTCTTCGATGACAATACCATGAGCCTGCTCGATACATCTATCACAGATGTGAGCGTCAAGGCCTGCGATCAATAAATTGGTCTCAGGTTTTTTTCTACCACAAAAGGAACATTCTAAATCTTCTTTCGCCATTATTTAATTTTTCAGATTTTGACTTCCTTTGAAGTCCCGCACAATTATGCTTCTCTTTTAAGTACTTCGTCAATCATTCCGTATTCCTTGGCTCTTTCGGCCTTCATCCAGTAATCACGGTCACTATCCTCGTGGATCTTCTCGTAAGTTTGTCCTGAATGTTTCGCAATGATCTTGTATAATTCTTCTTTCAAAGTTACGATCTCTCTAGCAGTGATCTCGATATCACTCGCCTGTCCCTGAGCACCACCCATTGGCTGGTGAATCATCACACGGCTATGTGGCAAACCACTTCTCTTTCCAGCCTGACCTGCACATAATAGCACAGCTCCCATACTAGCAGCCATTCCCGTACAGATAGTCGCTACATCAGGTTTTATGAACTGCATGGTATCATAAATACCTAAGCCAGCATAAACACTACCTCCTGGTGAGTTGATATATATTTGGATATCTTTAGAAGCATCTGTACTCTCTAAGAATAAAAGTTGAGCCTGTACTATATTCGCTACCTGTTCATTAATTCCCGTTCCTAAAAAGATAATTCTATCCATCATCAATCTGGAAAAAACATCCATTGCTACGGCATTCATCTGTCGCTCTTCAATGATGTTAGGAGTCATCCCTGTAGGAAGCATGCTGCTTACTATCTTATCGTAATAATTGCTGTTGATGTTATGATCTGAAACAGCATATTTTTGAAATTCCTTTCCGTAGTCCATCAATTTTTTTGAATTTTTCTAATCTTAAACAATTTCCCGAATAAAACCAAAAAAGGCGTTACTCGGGTTGAGTTAACGCCTTAAAGATAATTAATATATCCTAAAAAGGCTTACTTATAGATTGCTTTCACAAATTCCTCGTAAGTCACTTCTTTTTCATCAAATTTCATATTTTCCTTATAAAATTTGAGAAGTTTCTCGTTCATTAACTGCTCAGAAAGTCTCTTAACCTCATCCTGGTTAGATAGAATTCTTGCAGCGATATCATCAAGTTCTTTTTCTGAAGGATCCATTTGACCAAATTGAGCCATTTGTTCCTTGATCTTTTCTGAAGCAAATGCTTTAAGATCGTTGAAATCCACACTAAGATCGTTATCGTTTACCACTTTTCCTTCGATCAACTGGTAACGAAGACCTTTCTCGCTTTTTTCATATTCTTCAGCAGCTTCCTCATCTGTTAGCGGTTTCTCACCAACTGTCTGTATCCATTTCTGAAGAAAATCTTTAGGTAGCTCGAAATTAGTAATTTCGATAAGCTTTTCAGTAATATCATTCATCAATTGCTGATCGCTTTGTTGCTCGAATTGCTTTGCTGCATCCTCCTTGATCTTATCCTTCAATTCAGTCACAGAAGTTACCTTATCCTTACCGAAAAGTTTGTCGAATAATTCCTGGTCAAGATCTGCAAGTTCTCTTTCGTTGATCTCAGAAATAGTGAATTCTACTTCAGTATCAAGATCGTTAGCTTTTTCCTGATCTATGCTTAGGTGATTCACCAGAGCGTGCTCATCTTCGAAAAGATTCTTTGTTTTCAATGTTAGAGTATCTCCAACTTTAGCTCCAACAAATTTTCCAAGATTTCTCTTTCCTTTGATAGCAGCCAGTTCAATTGTGGTATCGTTCTCAATACCTTCTTCTTCATTCTTAAAGGTTCCAGCAACGGTATCTCCTTCTTCTACTTCATCTTTCGTCTTAAGCTTACCATATTGCTTCTGGATGCTTTCAACCTGATCGTTCACCATCTTCTCGTCGGCAACGATATTATATTTTCTTACCGGATCTTTAAGATCAAGATCTACATTAAATTCTGGAGCAAGTCCAAGTTCGAATTCAAAAGAATAGTTCTCACGATCCCAGTCAAAATTTTCCTGTTCCTTCGGAAGTGGATTTCCAAGGACATCCAATTTCTCTTCCGTTAGGTATTTATTTAGACTATCCTGAAGAAGTTTGTTCACTTCATCCACCAAAACAGCCTGTCCATATTGTTTTTTGACCATCCCCATTGGTACATGACCTTTTCTAAAACCGGGAATATTGGCATTCTTTCGGTAATCTTTTAAAATCTTATCTACTTTACCGGCGTAATCTTCTTTAGCGATATCAACTTTTACTACCGCGTTTAATTCATCAATATTCTCTCTGGTAATATTCATTTTGATCTTATATAAAAATTGGAGTGCAAAATTACGTTTTTTCTTAAAGTCTGCAAACTTTCAATTTGTTGAAATTCAGTTAAATCTAATCTGATTTCAGAATAGAAAATAGTACCGACTGAAACAGGGAAAGTAATAAACTGAAAATTATTGCCATAAACCATCCACTTACACCAAATCCATCAATAAAACCATCTGCCATAAAAATGATGATCGCGTTGATGATTAAGAGAAATAACCCGAGGGTTAGTATGGTAACAGGTAAAGTAAAAAGTACCAGGATAGGTTTTACAATAAAGTTAAGTAGTGAAAGGACTACTGCAACGATGATGGCAGTCCAGTAACTATCTACCGAAACACCTGGTAAAATCTTGGCTAATATGACCACAGCCACGGCTGTAAGTAAAAGTCTTAGTAATAATTTCATGATATTATTGATTGATTTGCTGGTAAAATTGCAAAAAAAAGACCGGGCAAAACCCGGTCTCTTCAATATTTATGTCAATTTTAATATTACTGAACGTCCTGACTTAGAGATACTGTTCCATAAGAACCAACATTTGCTTTAGGCACGTTAGAACCGTAAGTTGTATTGATCTCATCAATGATCGCGTTAGCAATGATTGCATATCCTCTAGGAGTTAAGTGAACCCCATCCAGTGAAAATGCTCCTCCTGTTACAAAATCAGAATTTACACTTCCTCCATCGAACGTAATTCCACCATTATCCAATTGAGTTAGCAAAGCGTTTGCATCTACATATCCAAGACCGAATTGATCTGCATACGTCTGAATTGAATTGTTGAATTTTGTAGTTGCATCTTTAATGTTTGCAAGCTCATCATTATCCAGCACATCTTTATCATCTATACCGCTTACAGCACCAAATAAAGTGTTCACCTGAGCTTCAGTTGGCATACCACCAGCTTGAAGAATAGCAATTACTTCACCTACAGACTGCGTAAACTGTACAGATCCATAACCACTTGCCAATGCACCCTGATCGATCGTTAAGACTAATAATTCTTCTTCAGTCATTTGACGAAATCCTAAAGGATTTGTTTGAGTTACAGGAGTATCGATCAAAAATCTGTTAGGACCTTCGTTGAAAGTGATCGCATACTGACCTGCCAAAGCCTGAGCCTGAGCAGCAGGAACACCCTGACCAATCAACACCTGAGTTAGCACTCCAGATACTGCCTGGAAATACTGAGTCAATTGGGTTGCTGTTGCAGCATCTAATGCAAGCGCATTATTAGGTACAGTTGTAAAAAAAGGAACTGAAGTTACATCCGGAATATTAATTAATACACCATCTGCCGTTTCAGCTAGAGAACTTGCTAATTGACCATATACTGCATTAAAGATCACAGGATTCGTGATATCACCTTCACCATAAAGTGCAGGATTAGTTTCAGTTTCCTGGTATTCTCCAACACCACCTGATGTTGCATATCCTAGCACATCGTTGTTCCCGATCCATAGCGTGAAAAATGTAGGATCCTGAGCTAAGGCATCCTGAAGAACCGTAGCACTTTCAGAACTTGAAAATCTTGCAAAGTATGGGTTTGCAGTACCTGCAGCCACTCCCGCTACGCTACCGTAGTTTGGAGCACCAAGGTGATAGGATTTAGCTCCGGGAACACCCATATTGTTAACAGGTCCAGCAAATTTATTACTAACCTCGGTAGTAGGCTGAGCTCCGGTGTATCTTGCAGGTGATGGGCCATTGGCTCCTACTGCAAGTACAAATCTATTTTGCGTGATCTGGTTTCCTCCTAAGAGCAATCCACCAGCATTATCATTTACAAGTGGCTGAATAAATTCTCCAGTTTCCTGTACAGCACTAAACTTTTCAGCAAGAATACTTGGAAAAGAATTTTGCTGACCGCTTAAATAAAGCGCGCCATCAGCATAACCTGCAGTTAACGAATTTCCAAGCGCAACGTAGTTTGAGAAATCTGCCTCACCGCTCGTATAAAAATCTCCGTCTTCAATAGAATTTTCTAGTTCTGGTTCACAGGAAACGATTCCCAGGGCCAGAATTGCCATATATTTAAAATAGTTCTTCATCTTTCTAATTAAATTTTAATAGTTACACCAAGACCTGGTACAAATGCACTTGACTTATAAGTTCCTCCAAAAGGCGCTCCTTCATAATCAGGAAATTCAGAGGGATCTGGAGAATAAGTCGCGTCTATTTCTTTAAATCTGCTATAAAGGAATGCTGCATCAATTGCTACATTATCTGTTACATTAATAGATAACCCCCCTGTAAAATTATTGGAGTCATTACGCGGAGTTTCAGGTGCGAAATACCCATCTTGCACCGGTGAACCATCGAAATAGTATCCAGCTCTCAAAGTAAAGGTTTCGTTTGCGATATACTGAACACCAAATCTATAATTATTGGAGTCTTCGTAAGCTCTAGGATTGAAAGAATCATTTGCAGTAGGTTGATTCGCAAAGTCTACATCCAATGAGTTATATACATCCCAGAAGGTTCTGTTATAATCGAAAGCGAACAACCACTGTTCGTTTAACTGGTAAGAAACTCCCACGCTTAATTCTGCCGGAAGTGGCAACGTAGCGTCAAATTGAGTATCGCTGAATGGTGCAAGAGGAGAATTAGGAACATTCTCGAAATCTGCATCACCATCTTCAGCTTCTACAAGAATTTCCGAGCGGTAGTTTACTCCAACTCTTAGACTATCCACCGGACTCCACATTACACCTGCAGACCATCCAAAGGCACTAACATTAGAAGCATCTATAGTAACATTGGAACGATTTCCTTCCAGATCACTAAGAGTTCTATTAAGATTTCTATTGAAATTAACCGAACCACTAACATAGATTGGACCACCACCTACTGCAAGGTTATCGGTGATCTTATAAGAAGCTAACGCCTGCACATAAATAGCAGCCAGTTCGATATCATTTACCAGGTGAGATCCCGGCCAGTCTTTTTCCCATTCTACAGCACTACCATAAGGAGTATACGCTGCAAGTCCAAGACTTAATTTCTCGTTCAACTTATAAGAGAAGTAAGCATAGAACGGAGTTCCCACAGGGCTATCTGTTCTTTCTACCTGTCCAAATTCATCATTTTGCCATACTACATCAGAGAATACGGCACTTACACCAACAGATGCATTGATCTTGTTCTCTAGGAATACCAGTCCGGCAGGGTTGAAGAACGCAAGTTCTGCATTATTAACAACTGCAACTCCGGTGTGTCCCATAGCGAGACCACGCTGACCCTGTAGACTTACCCTGTAACCTCCGGCATAGGTTGTAGCCGCCGCCAACATAAACAGGCTAAGTAAAAATAGTCTTTTCATAATTTAAGTAGGATTATATTTAATATATCTTAAAATGCTCTTGCCAAAAATAGCATAAATTAGATATTATGCAACAATACATTTAAATTTATTATGCATACATAATAAAATCATCCAGAATTAAAGAAATTCTGACACTCTCATATAAAAATCTTTCATATTCTCAGCATGTACCCAATGGCCTGCTTTTGATATTGTAGCTACTTCAGCCTCTGGAAAATGTTCTTTGATGAGCTTATGATCTGCTTCCGTGATATAATCAGACTTCTCTCCAACTATAAACAAAACCGGACCATTGTATGTAGCCCCGGAATACAAAGCTTCTCCTAGGTTATTAATCTTCTCTTTTAAAATATCAAGATTCATTCGTAATGAAAGCTTCTCTTTAGTTTTCCAGTAAAGATTCTTCAGAAGAAATAATTTTACGCCAGGCTCCTTAATATAATCTCCCAGAAATTCTTCAGCATCACCACGAGAACTTAGCTGCGCATTATCAAGAGCCGTCAAGCCTTTCAAAATTTGTTGATGATGTGGCGCATAATATTTAGGCGCAATATCTACAATGATTAATTTCGTTACGAGCTCCTTATTTTCACAAGCCGTAAGCATCGCCGTCTTACCACCCATAGAATGACCCATTAGAAATACATTTTTAAGATCGTGCTGCTTACAGTACTCCACTATATCCTGCGCCATAGAACTGTACGAAAACTCATCGCTATGCGGAGACTTTCCGTGATTTCTCTGGTCAATCAAATGAACCTGGAAACCATCTTCGGCAAATTTCTTACCTAAAGTTTTCCAGTTATCAGACATTCCTAAGAATCCGTGTAATATAAGTAGCGGCTTTCCCTCTCCCAGTATGATCGAATGTAACTCCATATTATTTCAATAATTTCAAATATTGCTGAATAGTTTTCTCAAGTCCCATATATAAAGCTTCGGAAATCAATGCATGACCAATTGAAACCTCGTCAAGATACGGCACGTTATTACTGAAGTATCCAATATTATCAAGAGAAAGATCATGCCCGGCATTCACTCCCAGTTTCAGCTCATAAGCCAGCTTCGAACAGGCAGCATAGGATTTCGCAGCATCCTCCATTCCTTTAGCATAATCTACCGCAAATTGCTCCGTATAAAGTTCAATGCGATCTGCACCGGTTTCAGCAGCACCTTCAATGATTTTTAGATCTGGATCCACAAAGATCGAAGTACGTATCCCATGATTTTTAAATTCTGAAATTACTTCACGCAAATGATCGCGATGCTTAATGGTATCCCAGCCCGCATTGGAAGTTATCGCATCCTCAGCATCTGGCACCAGTGTAACCTGAGCAGGTTTCACCTCCAGCACAAGATCCACAAATTGCTGAATAGGCTTCCCTTCTATATTAAATTCGGTAGTAAGCACCGGTTTCAATTCCCTTGCATCTGCATAACGAATATGCCGTTCATCTGGTCTTGGGTGAACCGTGATTCCTTCTGCCCCGAACTTTTCAATATTTTTTGCAGCCTCCAGCACATTTGGAACATCTCCTCCACGTGCATTTCTTAAGGTAGCGATCTTGTTGATATTTACACTTAATTTCGTCATTTTCCCTTGGTTTTATTAACAAAAATACAAAGTGCAGCCTGCTTCATTGAATATTATTTTGATTAATTTGCAGAAAAGGAATTGAGTATATGAGTTTGCAGGAATACATTCTAAATGATGTGGAGATCTTGAGCCTTTCAGAAAAGATTGGAGAAGTACACAGATTATTTAATCAACTTACTTATACCCATCTTCCCGTTGCGGAGAATGGCATTTATATTGGTTGCATTTCAGAAAATGATGTGCGTTGTTTTGATAATGATAAGACCCTTGGCGATTATCGTTATGCGCTCGAAGGATTTTTTGCACGTGAAAGTAATTACTGGCTGGACAGCCTGGAAGCCTTTGCCCAGAACAACTCCAATATATTACCAGTTCTGAATGATGAGAATCTTTATATAGGATATGTAGAGTTGAATGAAATGATCTCTTTATTCAAGGAAACACCTTTTCTACATGAGCCAGGAAACATTATTGTGGTGGAAAAAGCATTTAAAGACTACACGCTTGGAGAAGTTAGCCAGATCGTAGAATCCAATAATGCGCATCTACTGGGAACTTTTGTTTCAAAGATAGAGAATGACATGGCTCAGATAACCCTGAAGATATCACCTTCGGGAATGACCGAAATCATTCAGTCGTTTAGAAGATATGGGTATATTATTATTTCTGAACATCAGGAAGACACTTTCAATAAAAATTTAAAGGATAGATCAAAATATCTTGATAAATACCTGAATATATAAGTTTATGAAAATAGGTATTTACGGCCAGTTCTACCATGAGAATGCGGGTCATTACATTGGACAATTACTGAATTTGCTTGACGAGAAGAATGTGGAAGTTTTGATCGAAGAAGATTTTCTTCAAATGATCCATGATCACAATTCCATTCAGAAGGAATACCGCCAGTTTAGCGCGTTTGAAGAGCTGGACAATTCTTTTGACCTGTTCTTTTCTATTGGTGGAGATGGAACTATCCTCAAATCCATTAATTATATTAGAAACCTGAATATCCCCATTGTGGGAATCAACACTGGAAGACTCGGATTTCTTGCTACGATTCAGAAAGAACAAATAGAAAGCACCTTGAACGAAATCCTGGAAAAAAAATTCACACTTTCTCCACGTTCAGTACTCACGATAGAAACTAACACTAAAGATCAGGATCCGGTTTTCTCACAGATCGCTTTAAACGAAATCGCGGTAAGTAGAAGAAACACCACTTCCATGATTACTGTGGACACCTGGTTAAATGACCAATTCCTTACTTCTTACTGGGCAGATGGTCTTATTATCGCCACGCCTACAGGTTCTACCGGATATTCTTTAAGCTGCGGTGGCCCTGTAATCACTCCAGATGCAGACTCCCTGGTGATTACACCAATAGCTCCACACAATTTGAATGCGCGTCCACTGGTAATTAGAGATGGCACTAAGATCAAATTAAAGGTGTCTGGTCGGGAAAAAACGCATCTTGTATCCATGGATTCCCGAATTGCCACTCTGGAAAATGATACCGAAATAATTATTTCAAAAGCACCCTACTGCATAAATTTCGTGGAATTAACTGAAGACAGTTTCCTTAATACGCTACGAAAAAAGCTATTATGGGGTGAAGACAAACGGAATTAAGCAATAAATAAAATCATTTGTTGTTTATACGTATGTACAAATCTGCTCAAATTATTGCAGGGCAAGTAGAATTGTTATATTTGCAAACTTTTGAAAACCTATGAGGTACCTGATCGCATTTATCATAATGGCTTTTTTTACCGGAAATTCCTACTCTCAAAAATATGAAGTTGGGGTTTTTGCGGGTGGTGCCAATTTTATAGGAGACGTTGGAAAAACTACTTTCATCCTTCCCAATACGCCCGTTGGAGGTTTTATGGCGAAGTGGAACGTTAGTCCGCGACACGCATGGAGACTGTCATTATTGTATGCGAAAATCTCAGCAGATGATACAGAGTCTAATGACACCAGAAGACAACAGCGTGGTTATTCTTTCGATAATACGATTGCTGAAGCTTCACTGGGACTGGAATTTAATTTCTGGGATTTTGACTTATCTGAGCCTTTACCACAAAAGACACCTTATATATATACCGGAATCACCTATTTCAAGGCAGATCATGTCTATTTGAAAGATGGCAGAGCCGGGAATCTATCCAATGAAGGTACTAATTGGGAATTCGCTATTCCGATGGTTTTTGGCTATAAAGAGGCTATCACCGAGCATATTATTGGTGCGCTGGAAATTGGAGCCCGCTATACATTAACAGATAACCTGGATGGAAGCTGGCCTGAAGAATATTTAGACCGAAGAGAACCTCAACTGGAATTCGGGAATAGAAATACGAATGACTGGTATGTTTTTACCGGATTGTCATTCACATTCACATTTGGGCGTAAGCCATGTTACTGCTTTTAGATGAACTATAAAGACAATTTAAACCTTGACAAATTACCTGCGCACGTTGCCATTATTATGGATGGTAATGGACGATGGGCGAAACAGAAAGGTTTTCTTAGAGCTTCAGGTCACAAAGAAGGAACTAAAGCTGTTAGAGATACAGTAGAAGGTTGCGCTGAGATTGGCGTGAAAAACCTTACCCTCTATGCATTTTCTACGGAAAACTGGAACAGGCCAAAACTTGAGGTCGATACTCTTATGAAACTCCTGGTTTCATCGCTTAAGAAAGAGATCAAGACACTTCAGGACAACGATATTCGCCTTCATTGCATTGGAAATATTTCCAATCTTCCGAAGAAAGCGAAGAAAGAATTACTGGATGTTATAGAAAAAACTTCATCCAACACAAGAATGACCCTTACTTTGGCGTTAAGCTACGGGAGCAGGGAAGAAATTACCAGCTGTTTCAAACAAATCGCAGAGAAGATAAGTAACCGGGAATTATCTATTGATGCTATTGATGAATCAGTTATAAATGAGCATCTTTACACCCAAAATTTGCCAGATGTTGATCTATTGATCAGGACCAGCGGCGAACAACGCATTAGTAATTTCCTTTTATGGCAGATTGCTTATGCTGAATTGTATTTTACGAAAATCTTATGGCCAGATTACAGAAGGGAAGACCTTTTTGAAGCCATATACAACTATCAAAACAGAGAACGACGATTTGGAAAAACAAGTGAGCAACTCAGTTAGTGCATCCATGACAAAGAAGATTTTTACACTTTTCGCATTTTTTTTCATTTTCAGTATAGCTGCCAAAGCACAGGACCTTCCACTGGGAGATTCTAAGAAATACACCATTGGAGAAATAAAAGTTACCGGAACCACCACCTACAACGAAAAAACAGTCCTTACCTACACCGGGCTTAAATCTGGCCAGGAGCTTTATATTCCGGGTGAGAAGCTTAGAAATGTGATCAATAAACTCTGGTCGTTAGATCTATTTAGTGATATCAATTTCTATATCACCAATGTTGAGGGTAACGTAGCAGATCTTGAACTGGAGATCAAGGAAGTTCCTGTTTTAAACCAAACTACATTTACCGGTTTAAAGAAAAAGAGTGACCGCGACGAGCTTATAGATGAGAATAGCCTTAAGCCTGGCTCCAAGGTTACTGAAAACCTTATTACCACAACTAGAAATTATATTCAGAATAAATATAAGAAGGAAGGCTACTTCAATACAGATGTTTACATACAAACAAAGCCTGTTGATGATACTACCGGAGCGAATAAGGTGAATATGCTGGTAAACGTGAACAAAGGAGATCGCGTTAAGATCAAAAGCATTGACTTTAATGGTAACGAACAGCTATCAGACGCGAAGCTGAAGAGGAATATGAAGAACACCAAGCAAAAGAACATTATCAGGTTCTGGAAGCGTTCCAAGTTTGTTCGGGCAGATTATCAGGAAGATAAAACTGCGCTAATCAACAAGTACAAGGAAGAAGGTTTTCGTGATGCTCGTATAGTTTCAGATACTCTTATTAAGAATGATAAAGAAACTATTAGCCTGAAACTGGACATCGAAGAAGGTAACCGCTATTACGTTGGGAATATTGATTATCTAGGAAATGCTGCTTATACAGATGAGCAGTTAGGGAAAGCTCTTGGAGTTAAAAAAGGAGATATTTATAATGGTGTTCTTATCGATGAAAGAATCCAGAGTAGAGAACCTAATAAAACATCGATCGCCAATATATACCAGAACAACGGATATCTTTTCTCCAATATCGATCTTGTAGAAACGAATGTTTACAATGATACGATCGATTTTGAAGTAAGAATCCTTGAAGGGAAAGAGGCCTTTTTTGACGAGATAAGAGTAACTGGAAACAACAAGACCAAGGATCATGTGATCTACCGTGAAATGAGAACCAAGCCGGGCCAGAAATACAGTCAGCAGGCCGTGGTTTCTACTATTCGTGAATTAGGTGCACTTGGATTCTTTGATGCAGAACAATTAAATCCTGAATTTGTGGATCCAGATCCACGAGAAGGAACATTGAGCCTGGAATACCAGGTGGTAGAGTCAGGAGCCAGCCAGATCGAACTACAGGGTGGTTACGGTGGTGGTGGATTCATTGGAACACTGGGACTGTCGTTCAATAACTTTAGTATACAAGGCTTATTCGACAAGGATGCTTATGATCCAATTCCAATGGGAGATGGTCAAACCTTATCTCTTAGAGCACAGGCCAGTACTTTCTATCAGACCTACAGCTTATCCTTCAGAGAACCTTGGTTAGGTGGTGAAGAACCGGTTAGTTTATCTACATCTTTTAGCTACACCAGACAGTTTCTGTTCGATTATGTTGAAAGAGAAGCAGATAAAACAAGAAGTTTTGATATTCTTGGAGTAAGCATAGGTCTTGGAAAAAGACTTAGAGAACCAGACCAGTACGCTACGATTTCAAACGTGGTTGGCTTCCAGAGATATGACCTTAATAACTATAATACAGGACTGTTTACTTTTGGTGATGGTCACTCGAATAACCTTTATTACCAGTTAGGAATTGTAAGAGACAACACGGCTTTTAACCCGATCTTCCCAACGCAGGGTTCTAAATTTGATTTTAGCGCGAAGTTCACTCCTCCTTATTCATTATGGAACGGTGTAGACTACGGAAACCTGGAGAATGATCCGGAATACCAGTTAAGAGATGATGATGGTAACCTGATCGATAACAATGGAAACAGAGTAACTTCAGAAAATTCTGTTGCAGACCAGGAGAAAGTTGACCAGAAAAAATATAACTGGCTGGAATTTTACAAAATTAAACTGGCAGGAAGCTGGTATGAAACTTTAGCCAACTTTGGTCCAAGTAGTGATCTTGTTCTACGTACACATGCTGAATTTGGATTCCTTGGAGCTTACAACAGCGAAAGAGGTATTCCTCCATTCGAGCGTTACTATTTAGGTGGTGATGGTCTTGGAGCATTCAGTTTAGATGGTAGAGAAACCATACAGTTAAGAGGTTATCCAAACCAGTCTGTAGTACCTATTGATAGAGGAGTAAATGACAGAGATGACGGAGCGGTGATCTACAACAAATTTTCACTTGAACTTAGATTCCCTATTACATTGAAACCAGCTGCTTCTATCTATGCATTATCATTCCTTGAAGCAGGTGCTACTTACGACAACTTCAGAGATTACAACCCATTCCAGTTGAACAGATCTGCTGGTGTTGGACTAAGAGTATTTATGCCAACATTTGGATTACTTGGAATTGACTTTGGATATGGTTTCGACGAAATCGTAGGTGGTCAGCCAGGACCTAATGGTTGGGAAACACACTTTATCATAGGACAACAATTTTAAATTGGCACGATATTTTCTATATTCGATTTGAATGAAAAAAAGAATAAACTTCATATTAGTATTTCTAGTGATCGGTCTAAGTACAGCGACGGCTCAAAAGACGATTCGATTGGGATACATTGATATGGAATATATTCTTGAAAATGTTCCGGAATACCAGGAAGCTTCAAAGCAACTGGAAAGCCGTGTTCAGGAATGGAAAGCGGAAGCCGAAACTAAAATGCGCGCTGTTGAAGCCATGCGATCCAAACTGGATAATGAAAAAGCTCTTTTAACAAGAGAACTTATCGAGGAGCGTGAATCAGAAATTTCTTACATGGAACAACAGGTACTGGAATATCAGCAAAAACGATTCGGGCCCAATGGTGATTATATGATTCAGAAGAAACAATTGGTACGACCAATTCAAGATCAGGTTTTCACAGCAGTTCAGCAAATTGCTGAAAACAGAAATTTTGATTTTATTTTCGACCGCACTTCAGACGTTGGAATGATCTATGCAGACAAGCAATACGATGTAAGCGAAACGGTATTAAGAACAATTAAACGTACCGCCAATCGTGAGCAATTAGAAGGCCGAGATGAAGTAGAAGAATTTGAACGCGAAGAAAACAGAACGGTAGAACAGGATGCTGAAGTTACCGAACGGGAAGAACTGGTAAAGGAACGCCAGACTGAACGTGAAGCATTGATCGAAGCCAGAAAAAAGGAACGGGATTCTTTGAAGGCTGCGAGACAACAAGAATTTGAAGAAAGACGTGCAAGGATTTTAGCTGAGAGAGAACGTAAAAAGGACTCCTTGTTAAAAGCACGCGAAACTAAGAATGATACTATAAACTAAATTTAAACTTTAATTTTTAACGACGATTACAATGAAACAATTCAGAACACTTTTTATAGCTTTAGCTTTAACGATTGGCGCTACTGCTTTTACAAACGCACAGTCTAAAGTTGCTCATATCGCTACTCAGGAGTTGGTACAGTCACTTCCGGAATACAAGAGTGCAATGGATCAACTTCAGAAACTTGAGAAGACTTACGATGCTGAGATCAAAGACATGTTATCTGAAGCTCAAAGCACAATGCAACGTTACGAAGCTGAAGCTAACACAAAATCTGATGAAGAAAATCAGAAAAGAGGAGCTGAAATTCAGGCTGCTCAAAGAAGAATCCAGGAACACAGCACTAAAGCGAGACAGGATCTTCAGAAAAAAGAAACTGATCTTTTAAGACCAGTTCTTGAGAAAGTTCGTGCTAGCATTCAAAAAGTAGCTAGAGCAAAAGATTACGATTACGTACTAGACTCAACTACAGGAACAGGAGTTCTTTTAGCTGATGGTTATGATCTAACTCCAGATGTGAAAAAAGATTTAGGACTGTAATCCAATTACATTTCAATAAAATGTTTAAACTGCGTACACTTAGTACGCAGTTTTTTATTTTTAGGACCTTATGAACAAGTCTCAGCCAATTGGCATTTTTGATTCCGGCGTAGGAGGAACTTCTATATGGAAAGAAATACATGAACTTCTTCCCAACGAGCATACGATCTATTTATCTGATAGTAAGAATGCGCCATATGGCTTGAAAACCCAGGAAGAGATCATTGCACTTTCTATCAAAAACACGGAAAAGCTTCTGGAGCTCAATTGCAAGCTCATCGTCATTGCCTGTAATACTGCCACTACAAATGCTATCAAAGTACTAAGAAGTTCCTATAGAATCCCTTTTATAGGTATTGAACCTGCCATTAAACCAGCTGCGTTAAAAAGTACTAATAAGGCTATAGGTATACTGGCTACCCGAGGAACATTATCAAGTGAATTGTTTGCCCAAACCAGCGAATTATACACTAAGGATATACAGGTGGTAGAAGTGGAAGGCAATGGACTCGTAGAACTCATCGAAGCAGGAAAAACGAATACTCCCGAGATGATTGGCTTACTTCAGCACTTACTCAAACCAATGCTTGATGCTAGAATAGATTACCTGGTGCTTGGCTGTAGTCATTATCCATATCTAATTCCCGTTCTTCAAGAGATATTGCCAGATACGGTGAAGATCATTGATTCTGGAGAAGCAGTAGCAAAACAAACTAAGATCATCCTTGCTGAAAGGGAATTGCTAAATGATAATTCTGATGCCATTAGCAACTTATTTTTCTCGAATGCAAACTCCAATGTCCTCTCCTCTATTATTTCTTCGGAAGAGCAAAATTACAAGGTCGAAACTTTAGATTTTTAATTGTTGATCGCCGGACATTTACAATCATAACGCTGGCGGCTTTTTCCGAAGTTATAGCCCAATGTGATCTGATGGAATCCAGTATTACTTAGCACAGGTGAATTTAGCTGGTAGCTGAAGGTGTAACCAAAAACGAACTTATTGTAATCTATTCCAACAAATGGAGTAATGTAGCGCAATTGCTGATTTGCAACCGCTTCACCTTGCCCGGTAACCTCAACACTTTCAAAACTGTTTCGATAAGAAACTCCGCCCCATAATCTGCTATTATCGAGTTGATAATAAGCTTTTACATTGGCATCTATCGCCATTTCTTTTGTAGCTTCTCGGGCTTGGAATAATATGGAAGGCTCGTAACTCCAGTCACTATTACGGTCAAAGCTAAAAACATAGCCTGCCGAGAAAAGATATTTCCTCATATTACTTGGCACCGCATCTGAATAGAACAGATCTCTGCTTACTGAAAGTATATTCTTTGCGGCAAGATGAAAATAAAGATCATTCACATAATAAGATGCTCCAATATCAATATTCCCAAAAATATCTGATTGATTATTTCCAACCAAAGGATCAAACCTTGTGAAACCGCTCGTATCAAGTCTATGTTGAATTAAACCAGCACTAATACCGAATGATAGCTGGTTTAGATTCACCGTACTTCGGGAAAACATAAGATGATAAGCAAAAGTAGCGTAAGCGCCAAGTTTTGAATAATTCCCGTTTTCATCTCTGAACATGATACCTCCAAGTCCTATTTTATCGGTAGCTCGAATATTTAGAGCTGCGGTCTGTAAGTTAGGAGCATCCTGCACGTCGAACCATTGCGTTCTACCGGTTATACGAAGTTGATCGTAGTTAGAAGCACCAGCCATACTGGGATGGATAAGATAAAGATTATCGGTTAGATAATCTGAATAGGTAGGGATCACTTCCTGCGCGTTCAATGCTGGAGAATTCCACAGCGCAAACGAAGCAAAAGTGCATAAAATCAATTGATAAGAGAGCCGTGAAAGGCTTCTTTTAAGATATCCCCAATTCACCATAAAGGCTGTAAATATATGTATAACGTAGTTTTTCTTTAGTATTTTTGCCAAAAATTTTGAGATGAAAGATTTTAATATCAACATAGTCCCTACAACCACGGCTTCAATTATAAAATTTGAAGCTGACAGGTTTCTGACACGCCATGAAAATTTCGAATTCAAGAATATAGACGAAGCCAAGCGTTCACCGCTTGCCCAGCAATTATTCTATCTGCCATTTGTTAAAACGGTTTATATCGCACAAAATTTCATCGCTATCGAGAAATACGATATCGTGGAATGGAGCGATGTACAACAGGAAGTAGCAGATCAAATCGAAGAATACCTTAACAAAGGTGGCGAAGTGATCAAGGAGGAAAAGACCACCACCGGTAAAGTACCAGTGACAGTCTATGCTGAAAGCACGCCAAACCCGGCGGTAATGAAATTTGTAGCGAACAAAAAACTTGTATTAAAGTCGGTTGAATTCAAGAACATCGATGATGCAAAGAATGCACCATTGGTTCAGAAGTTGTTTCATTTCCCATTTGTCAAAGAGGTCTTTATTGATGAGAACTATGTTTCAGTTCAGAAATATGAGGTTGCTGAATGGGAAGAGATTACCATGGAACTTCGTGAATTCATAAGAAATTATATCGAGGAAGGAAATGAAGTTTTGACCGCGGAGACTATTCAAACTCAGGAAACTGAAAAAGTTCAGGAAGATAATGATGATGCAGCATACAAGGAACTTGACGATACAAGTCAGCAGATCGTCGCAATCCTTGATGAGTATATCAAACCTGCAGTGGCAAGTGATGGCGGAAATATCCTTTTTGACAGTTACAATGAAGAAACCAAGACCGTAAAAGTGATCTTACAGGGTGCATGTAGTGGATGTCCTTCTTCAACGATGACATTGAAAAGCGGAATCGAAACGATGCTTCGAGATATGCTTCGGGATAAAGTACAATATGTAGAGGCGATCAATGGCTAATCACTTTGATACTAAACTAAATAAAAAAATCCCTTCAACTTGAAGGGATTTTTTTATTTAATAATTGGTCTTTCTTGCTTCCTGATAAAATTCCTGAAAGAGTTGTAGCAGATTCATAGTAGAACCTATCAGGTCCTTCGTTTCCAGTAATATTCCGAAGTAAAGCTTCGTATTTCTAGGACTAGATTCAGAAGTTCTTATTCTTTCGATCTGTTTCTGAATTAGATCACTAACATAATCCAGCAATTCCTGTTTCTCATTCAGCAGGCTATCGATTTTATCGAACTCGTTGTTATTAAAGGTCAGCATTAGCTCATCAAAAAGCACCTGCAAACGATCATCTACCTTTTTAAGATCCCGAATCTGGTTAAACTTCAGGTTCTTATGGTTGTTATGTACGTGGTTATAGCTATTCCTGGCGATGAAACTAATCGACTGCACCATATCCTGAAGGTAATCCAGGGTTAAAATGTAAAACTTACTGGCCTCAACAGAGTTCTCATCAAGGGATTTGATAAAATAAAAAATATTGTCTTTAAGCTCATCAACTTCAACCTCCAGCTTTTCAATACGCTTATAATTCTTCTTCAGTTTACTTAGATCATAATATCCAAGATGATCCACACTTTTAGAATACACCTTATCTATTCCCGCAATAACTTTGGAAATATTTTCTGAAGTTTCCGCAGTGATCTCATTGATCGTAATAATATCGCTCTTATTGAATTTCTTTTGATCCTTCTCTTTCTTCATCTCTTTAGAATGAAGAATACTACTTCTTACGACCACAACCAGTGCTGCGATAATGAGAACTACCAGGGCTATGGTTCCGCCGTAAAAAATAATAGATGCAAAAATTGCAGCGGCCGTAAATGCTACGATAGCGGTTACGAACCAACCACCTATGACGTTTAGCACGCCTGCAACGCGATATACGGCACTTTCGCGATCCCAGGCTCTATCCGCAAGTGAAGTACCCATAGCGACCATAAAAGTCACATAGGTAGTTGAAAGCGGCAACTTCATATTAGTTCCAATGGAAATAAGCACACTGGCTACAACCAGGTTTACCGAAGCCCGAACCATATCAAATGCCGGAGCGTCTACCCTACTACTTTGCTTGTGAGAGGCAGGTTTACTGAATTTATTATCGATACTGCTTTTTAAACCACCCGGCAAAACAGAACTTACAGCCCCTCCAATGATCACAGAATATCGTACGATCCCTCTTGAAAGCCAGTTTGGTTCAAATCTTTCTACGGAATCACCCTGTCTGGAAAGATTGATCCCGGTATCAACCACAGTTTTTGCTTTACTGGAAAACCAGAGTGTGATTACCATCACTGCTCCAGCACAAACTAACAGGAGTTCGGGAGTATTGACCTTTCCTGAAAGACCTGTCATTAAAAATTCTGATGGCATCACCCCGGTTGCATTGTAAGCTGACTGCCATAGATCAAAAGATTGCCAGGCGGCAATGGGTACTCCAATAAAGTTCACAAGATCGTTTCCTGCAAATGCAAGTGCCAGCGCAAAGGTTCCAATAATGATAATGATCCTTAGGATATTAAGTTTAAGCACACTCATTATAAACTGTGAGATAAGCGTAAATGCTATAAAACCTATTAACACAATAAACCAAGTGTTGTCGTTAATGTAGGTAAGCGTTTCCTGAGAGATAAAAGAAACACTTTTCAAACCTTTAATTACTATAAAGTAGAGTATGGAAGTAAGTGAGAAACCACCAAAAGCGGCACCCGCATATTTTATTTTTTTCTCGAATTGGAATGAGAATATAAGTCGGGATATATATTGCACAAAAGCTCCAACTATAAAAGCAATGACCACAGCGAGTAAGATCCCAATAATGATCTCGGTTGCTTTTGATGAATTAATATAATTCTGCAGTAAACTAAGATCTCCATTATCCTGTGTATAGATCTTGATAACTGCCATACATACGGCAGCACCGAGAAGTTCAAAAACAATAGAAACTGTAGTGGAAGTAGGTAATCCAAGTGAATTGAAAAAGTCCAGTAATAACACATCGGTGATCATTACGGCCATGAAAATAATCATGATCTCTTCGAAGTAAAATTCTCCCGGCATGAAAATCCCTTTTCGGGCAACCTCCATGAGTCCGCTGGAAAATATAGCTCCCACAGCCACACCAATACTGGCGATGATCATGATCGTTCGCATAGAGACCGCTTTGGATCCTATAGCTGAATTCAAGAAGTTTACGGCATCGTTACTAACTCCAACTACAAGATCTGTAATGGCAAGGGCGAATAGCGCCACAAGCATCACAATGTAAATGTCTTCCATATGATAGATCTGTTTTCAATCTGCAAAACTGTTATAATTAAACTGAATTACAGGGGTGTTAAAGTTATTAAAAGATTAATAATATCAAGCAGCTCCCGCCACAATCGCCTTAATTTTAGCCTCCTGTATATCAAATCCATCAAAATAGTGCTATGAAAAAACCTGATCATACGAACCAGCTTATCAATGAAAGCAGTCCTTATCTTCTACAGCATGCACACAATCCGGTAGACTGGCGTCCCTGGAATGATAGCTCCCTGGATGAAGCAAAAGAGAAGAATAAACTACTGCTAATTAGTGTAGGATATTCTGCCTGTCACTGGTGTCATGTTATGGAGCATGAGAGTTTTGAAGATGCTGAAGTAGCTGCAATTATGAATGCCAACTACATTTCTGTAAAGGTAGATCGCGAGGAAAGACCAGATGTTGACCAGGTTTACATGAATGCAGTACAGGCAATGACCGGGATGGGAGGCTGGCCAATGAATGTCGTAGCCTTGCCTGATGGAAGACCTGTTTGGGGAGGCACCTATTTTCAAAAGGATCAATGGAAATCTGCACTTACTCAAATTGCTCATTTGTATGATAATCAACCAGAAAAACTCCTGGAGTATGCTGAAAAGCTGGAAGAAGGACTTTCTCAAATGCAGATTATTAATGTTCCTGAGAATGAAAAGAAATTAGATAAGTCACTATTTGACGGCATCATCTCAAAATGGAAATCTGTTTTGGATCATAAGAATGGCGGATATAATAGAAGTCCAAAATTCATGATGCCTTCCAATTATGATTTTCTTTTAAGGTTCGCCCACCAGGAAAAAGACACAGAACTTTTAAAATATGTACAACATACATTTGATAAAATATCCTGGGGAGGAGTCTATGACCCTATCGATGGAGGTTTTTCAAGATATTCTGTAGATGAAAAATGGCATGTCCCGCATTTTGAAAAAATGCTTTATGATAATGCGCAATTAGTAAGTTCGTATGCGAATTTGTATAAACTCACCAGGAATGAATGGTATGCTGATGTTGTTGAGAAAACGCTGGAATTCGTGGAAAACGAACTTCAGGACCAATCAGGAGCATTTTATTCGGCACTCGATGCCGATAGTGACAATGGCCAGGGACATTCAGAAGAAGGTGCATTTTACGTCTGGACAAAGGATGAGTTGATGAAAATTCTGGGAGACGATTACGAATTGTTTTCAGAAGTCTATCATATCGATGCCTTCGGAAGATGGGAAAAGGATTATTATGTGCTCATTCGAACTCAGAGCCTTGAGGAGCTTTCAGCTAAATTAAACTTAAGCACGAAAGAATTAAGCGCTAAACTGAAAGAACTTCAGAAAAAATTAGGGTCTGAAAGATCTAAGCGGTCAAAACCCGGACTTGACGACAAATCCATCACTTCCTGGAATGCGATGATGATCAGCGGATATTGCCATGCTTTCCAGGCGCTGCAAAAAGAAAATTATCTTCTAAAAGCAGAAGCGGCAATCAATTTTATTTTGAAGAATTTAATTCAGCCGGACGGCAGACTTTTTCATACTTATAAAAACGGAAAAAGTAGTATCAATGCTTATCTCGAAGACTATGCTTTTGTGATTCAGGCTTTACTGGATTTGTATGAAAGCAGTTTCAAAGAATACTTCCTGGACAAAGCACAAGCATTACTTGAAATTGTGGAACATGATTTTAAGGATGAGAAGACCGGGCTGTCTTACTTTACTTCATCCAAAGACCGGGCGTTGATCAATAGAATTATTGATGTACAGGATAATGTGATTCCTGCAGCCAATTCAGTAATGGCCCATAATTATTATAAGCTGGGTAAACTTACAGGTAATACTGAGCTTATAGACAGATCAGAAAAAATGTTGCAGGCAGTGCTTCCGGGTATTAACGATTATGCACAATCCTATTCGAACTGGTTGCTATTATTACTGAATTTTACACATCCCTTCTACGAGATTGCCGTCACCGGAGACAATTCCGAAGAACTTGCAAAAAGTTTTCAGCAGCAATATTTACAAAATAAAGTACTGGCTGCTTCTATAAGCAAATCTGATCTCGCAATTTTAAAGGATCGTCACAAGTCTGGCGAATCATTAATTTATATTTGCCAACATGGAAATTGTCAGCTTCCAGTGCATTCACTAAGTGATGCATTAGGACAGATGATTTAATTTTAACATAAAATAAACAGGATATGGCCTCTATTTTTTTAGACTAGGGGCTTGAACTTAAATTAGAAAAAAAAGAATGGACAAGTTGAACAACTACGGCGAAATCGCAAAAGAATACGCGAACAAGTTTATCGATTACCTCCCTACGCTAATCGGTGCGATTGTGCTGCTACTTGTAGGACTATGGGTAATAAAACTCATTGTAAAATATTTAAAGAAACTATTTGACAAAAAAGATTATGATCCAACGCTGGAGAAGTTTACAGTAAATGCTGCCAGCTGGGGTCTCAAGATAATTCTTTTTGTACTTGTTATCACTCAACTTGGTGTAGAGAGTGCATCGCTTGTGGCGGCAATTGGTGCTGCAGGTCTGGCCATTGGTCTTGCTTTGCAGGGATCGCTATCCAATCTTGCCGGTGGAGTGCTTATAATCGTTCTAAAACCATTTAAGGTTGGAGATTGGATCGAAGCTCAGGGAGTTTCTGGTAGCGTTGTAGAGATCTCTTTATTTTACACGAAACTTGATACGTTTGGAAACCAGCGAGTGGTAATTCCTAATGGTGAACTAAGCAACGATAATATTACGAATTACAGTTTCAATAAAACGCGTAAGGAGAATCTAAGCTTCGGAATTTCTTATGATGATGATATCAAGAAAGCGAAAGAAGTCCTTACCAATATGGTAATGGAACAGGAGAAAATTTTGAAGGATCCTGCACCACAGATTATTGTTTCTGAACTTGGAGATAGTTCGGTAAACTTCTCTGTGCGATATTTTGCTGAATTGCCAGACTTCTGGGACCTGCACTGGTATATGATCGAGGAAGGTAAAATTAGACTTGAGGAAGCTGGAATGACTATTCCTTACCCACAAAGAGATGTTTACCTATATGATCAAACTAAAATGAGAGGAACTGAAAGAGAAAAAAGATCGGCAGAATAATACTTAACCGATCATAAAATCTTTGAGATAATAAGGCTCAAAATAAGCGACATCTTCGGTGTCGCTTATTTTGTACTTTACCTCAGCGATCTCTGTCATTTCTGAAGCCGAAGGGAATTTTTGTTCGTGGAATACAGCATTTTCAGAAGAGATGATCTCCCGGAACTTTGCTACCCCATTCCCTATAAAATGTACTTTCGATTTCTGAAGATATTCCGCAAACGAACTTTCGTCTAAAATTTCAGCATTGGTGTCACGAACCTGGATTAGATCTTCAGAAAAAACAGCAGCATAAACTTCCATCCTTCTGGCATCCAGCATTGCGATCTTCATCCCGGGTTCATTCTTTAATTGATGAACGAGCAGGTCTAGCGTAGGAATCGAAATCAATGGTATATTAAGCGAAAAACATAATCCTTTAGCAGCAGAAACCCCAATTCTTAGACCGGTATAAGAACCTGGTCCTTTGCTAATTGCAATTACGTCCAGATCCTGAAGGTTCTTCCCTGCATCTTTCAATACATCCTGAATGAACAGGTGTAGCTTTTCAGCATGTGAATAACCTTTGGTATTATCTTCTTTAAGACTGATTAGTTTCCCATCAACAGAAAGACCAACTGAGCAGTTGGTCGTTGCTGTTTCAAGACATAATATAGTTGCCAAATCTTTAGAATTTATTCAGCCTCTTCTTCTTCCGTTTTTTCTTTTTTAACCTCGATATCATCTCCGGTATTAAGATTTTTAGTAACGGTATTGTAAGGGCCAGTGATTACTACATCACCTTCTTTCAGGCCATCTGTGATCTCGATCTGAGAATCATCCTGAATTCCGGTTTGCACCACGCGAAGTTTAGCTTTTTGTCCGTCTTTTACAAATACACATTCAAATTTTTCAGTTCCTTCAGTAGCAGGAGCTGTTCCGTAAGTCTTTTTAGTTGCTGTAGTATCAGATTTGATCACGATCGAGCTAATTGGAACTCCAATTACTTTCATTCTCTTATTCGTGATAATATCTACCGTAGCGGTCATTCCTGGTCTGAAAGGAGAGTAACTCTCCGGCTTTCCTTCCATGAGGTCTTCGTAAGACTCCTTCAGAATACGAACTTTCACTTTAAAATTAGTTACCTGGTCTGTGGTTAGGGTATTATCTGCAGTATTAGAAATTTCAGTAACGATTCCTTTGAAATCCTTTCCTAAGTAAGCATCTACTTCAACGATCGTAGAATCACCCACAGCAACTTTTACGATATCATTTTCATTTACATCAACCTCAACTTCCATATTGTCAAGATTTGCTACCCGAAGAATTTCAGTCCCGGCCATTTGCTGAGTACCAACAACTCTTTCTCCAAGCTCTGCATCCAGTTTTGAGATCGTACCGCTCATTGGAGCATAAATATTGGTACGTCCAAGGTTATCGGTTGCTTCAGTTACTGTAGCAGCGCTACTCTGCATGCTGTAGTATGCAGATTCCTTGTTTGCTTCTGCCATTTCATAACTAGAAACGATTCCATCCCATTCAGCTTTTGAGATCACACCTTTATCAAACAAAGTTTTGTTACGATTAAAATCTGCTTCAGCTTGTTTTAAACTAGCCTTTGTCTGTGCGAAATTAGCCTGAGAATTAGAATAACTCGCTCTGGCTCTCTGTACGCTGGATTGGTATATATCAGGATTTACTTTTACCAGAAGGTCTCCTTTTTCCACTAGCTGACCTTCAACTATTGGTAATTCAATGATTTCTCCGGAAACTTCAGAAGAAAGTTTTACCTCAACCTCTGGCTGAATTTTACCTGTTGCCGATACGGTTTCGATAATATCTACCGGTTCAATTTCAGTGATCTCCACTTCTTTGATGTTGGTGGAACTTCCGAACCAACCGGCTTTTTTACCGATAACTAGTGCAACGATTAAAACGATGATGATCCCAAGGATGATGAAAAGTTTCTTCTTATTCATTATTTACAGTTTTAAATCCCTAACCGGAATTCCAAAATAAAGTTCTACAACTTTTAATTTAAAAATATAATCGTATTTGGCTCTTAGCGCCTCTCTTTGAGTATTCTCAAAACGAATCTTCGCCTGGCTAAAGTCGAACGCGTTGGTAAGTCCAACATCATATCGCTCTGTAGCATATTCAAATGCTTTCTCCTGTGCTTCGGAAGCTACCAAAGCAGCTTCATAGGCTTCAAAAGCACCTTTAGCATCTGTATAAGCCTGGTAAACATTCGCTTCCAGATCAAGTTCAGCCTGTTCTAACTGGAATTCAGCTCTTTTCACATTGATCTGATTTCTCTTGACAGCGTTTCTTGTTGAAAATCCATTCAGGAAGGGAACGCTTAACTGGAAACCATAACTTATCCCGTCATTTCTATACAACTGATCAAAAAATGGTAACGGACTTCCTAGTGTTGGTATCGTATTAGGAGCAACTACAATCTGCTCAGTATCCTGCACCAAACCAATTTGTCTTGAAGGCTCCGTTGGATCCAGCACGGCACCAGTGATTCTTCCCTGTCCGGTTTCCCTGGTATTATAGTTAAAGAAAGCTCCTAAAGTTGGTAGGTAAGCTCCTTTAGCCAAAGCAACATCCTGCTCTGCAAGATCTCTGTTAGCCTCCGCTATTTTTAATTCTGAACGTTCTTCTTTTGCTTTCTCGATCACATCGTAAACAGAGTTCGCAAGAATTTCATTTCCGAAGACCGCGTAATCACGATCTACAATATCAAAACTTTGATAGTCTCTAATCCCTAAAGTTTGTGCTAAACCAATAAGCGATATTTGTATCTGGTTTTCAGCAAGAATGATTCGTTGCTTCTCATCTGCCATGGTAGCTTTAATCTCCAGAAGGTCACCCTGAGGTAATACACCTGCATCAACCAGATCCTGAGTTCGCGTTAATTGTTCTTTGGTAACTTCATTTTGAGCCTGTAGAACATCAAGATTTTGTTTGCTGAACAATACCTGCAAGTAGGCATCTGCAACGAACAAGGCGATATCATCCTCCATTTTGTCCAGCGAATACTGGCTGGCCAGTCTTGAGATCTTAGCTCTTTGTAATTGTTTGAAATTTCGAAGTCCGTCAAAAATTGTAAGACCTGCAGTTAAGTTAGCAGAGAAGTTTCTTACTGTCTGATTCTGAAGGATTCCCGTGGTAACATTCTGAGTAAGACCGGTATTCCATGCATTGGTAGCCTGGCCGTTAATACTTGGAATAAAATTACCCAGTGCATCCAGTTTCTCGATTTCAGAGAGTTCAAGATCAAGTTCAGATTGTTTAACCTGAATATTATTTTGCAATGCGTACTCCACACATTCTTCCAGTGTCCACTCTTTCTGCTGCGCATTCATCATTCCGCAGAAAAGAAAGAGGGTAACAAGTAAACTATAATTCTTCATAATATAATTCTGTATGATATGTCTGTAAAAGGTACAGGTTGTTACACCTAAAAATTAAATTCTAGTTTTGAGCAATATTTGTAGGAGCCTTAAGCTGGTTCCAAACTTTGATCTTATCGCCCATTTTCAGGCCTTCAGTCACCTCTACATTAATTCCGTCACTTACTCCAAGTTCAATTTCTCTACGTTCAAATTCCTGGTCACCCGTCATGATCTCTACATATGGCTTCTTGCTCTCATCATCAAATTGCACAAGTGCTTCCTTGATCGCAAGTACATCTGTGGCTTTCGCAAGAATAATGGATGCATTCGCACTAAGTCCAGCTCTAATAAATGTAGTATCTGCTTTGTTCAGCGTTCCTTTGATCTCAAATTGTATCGCACCGTTCTCCTCTACTCCTTTTGGAGCTATATAATCAAGTACAGCATCGAAAGATTTATTTTCAATCGCACCAACGGTTACTTCAAGCGGAAGATCTTCCTTGATCTTTCCAACTTCACTCTCATCGACTTTCCCTTCAAAGATCATCTCGTTCACATCGGCAAGCGTTGCGATCGTGGTCCCATCGTTAAAATTATTACTTTCAATTACCTGGTTTCCAGTTTTCACAGGAACATCCAGCACCATTCCTTCTACCGTGGATCGTACAAGGGTATTTGCCGCACTTCCAATTCCACTGGTGGTACCGGTTCTTACGATCTCATAATTTTGTTGTGCTGAACGATAATTTTGTTCACTTCTCTGGTAAGAAACTTCAGCAGCATCATAGTCATTGGCAGAGATCACGCCTTTATCATAAAGCTCTTTCTGTCTTTGATACACTTTCTTTTCGTTATCAAGATTGATACGGGCAGTTGCCACATTATCTTTCGCGCTTTGCAGTGATGATACATTTGGTATAACGCGAATTTTAGCAATTAGATCCCCTTGTTTGATCTTGTCACCAGCCTCGATATATATCTCATCGATGATTCCTGAAATATTTGGCTTGATAAGCACTTCTTCCTTCGGAACAATTTTTCCGGTTGCTACAGTTTTCTTGATAATAGTTTGTTCTGAAGGCTCCTCAGTTTGATAGACAATTGGATCTTCTTCACTTTTTTGATAGAGATAATAAAGTGCCCCAACGAAGGTCACTGCTATTAAAACTAAAATTCCGATGGTTACAAATTTTTTCATTTCTTGATTGTGTTTCTATTTACTAACTATTCTGTACGCAGAGCGTCCACAGGTTTTACTTTGATGGCGTGCTGTGCAGGTATAAGGCCGGCCAGAAGACCAGAGATTATTAAAATACTAAGGGCTACGATCACCACTCCCAGGTCTACGGAAGGGTTTAAGAACATCATTTCTGAAGTATCCATCTGGTCCAGCTGGAAATTGACCAGCCAGATCACACCGGTAGCAAGAATGATCCCACTCATTCCTGAAATGATGGTAAGAAATATAGACTCCATCAGGATCTGCCCTCTTATAGACCATGGCGTTGCTCCCAGAGCACGTCTTACTCCAATTTCATTGGTACGTTCTTTTACCACAATGAGCATAATATTGCTAATCCCGATAATTCCTGAAAGCAATACCAGTACTCCTACGAAATAGGCTACCGCCTTAAGGGCTACAAAAAGTCCGTTTACTTTAGAAAATTCCTCGTAAAGGTCAAAATTACCCACCGCGCGATCATCTTCCGGATGTATCTTATGACGTTCCTTAACCAGGTCGATAATATCTCCCTTAAGAGCCGTGATACTATTATTGTCTTTTGCGGTAATGGCCATCCAGCCTACTTTATTCCCACGATTAAAAGCCTGGGAAAAAGCTGTAAAAGGAACAAATATCTCTTTCTGACCTTCCTCGGCATCACCACCCCGACTTTTCTTCTTGTAAGTTCCAATCACCATGAAATTCACTCCACTAATCTTGATATAAGTTCCAAGCGGATCTTCTCCCTTATCATATAGAGCAGCCTGCACACCGGTTCCTATTACGGCAACCTTCCTTTTCTGATCAATATCTGAATGGTTCACGAACCTGCCAGAAGTGATATCCATAGGTTCCTGCTGAATGATTTCTGGATAATCTCCGTACACATTGAATGCACCGGTATTTAAGCCACGTACCACATTGTTATCGCCACCAAAACCACCAAGCTGATTTCGAGGTGAGACAAACCTGAGGTCTGGCACCTCTCTCTCGATAGCCGCAACGTCTTCTACTTCAAAACTGTAGAATCTTCCTTTCGGCATTCCTTTATAAGGTCTTGAAGCTACCTGTGTCCACATGAACATGGTATTGGTTGCAATACCACCAAAACCCTGTTTTACACCATTCTCCAATCCTTTTCCTGCAGCTAGCAGGATGACAAGGATAAATATTCCCCATAAAACTCCAAAAGCAGTCATCAGGGTTCTAAACCAGTTCGAGGTTAGCGCTTCTATAATTTCATTCCAACGATCTCTACTAAACATACTATTCGTCTCTTAGTGCTACAATTGGTTTGATCCTGGCTGCTCTCCAGGCCGGGAAGAATCCCGCCAGTGCTCCTGCTATCACAAGAATAAACACCGTATTGATCGCTACCGTAAAATTAACGGTTGGGTTATAAATATATTGGGTTTCGATCATTGGGCCCACAAATTCCAGGAGTGCGAGACTAAATATGAGTCCGAGGAAACCGGCAATGGCCGTTACAAAGATCGATTCATGAAGCACCATTCCGATAATCGAAAGTGGCTGAGCTCCTAATGCTTTCCTTACGCCAATTTCACGGGTTCGTTCTTTCACGATTATAAGCATGATATTACTCACCCCAACAACTCCCGCGATAATGGTACAAACACCAACACCCCAGAAGAATAATTTGATCATATCCATTAGAGTGAAAAAGCGTTTCGCATTTTCCAGTGAGTTATTTACGTAGATGGCACTATTATCATCTGGTGCAACGGTATGACGCTCCTTTAAGAACTGGTCCAGTTCTGCAGTAAATTGTGTGGAGGCAGCTACCGACTTGTCAAAATCATCTTCAGGTTTGAGCGTGAGATACATTCTGGCAATATCGTTTCCACCACCAAAAGCTTTCTGAGCAGTGGTAATTGGCACAATAGCGCGAGATTCTTCACGTTCTCCTCCGGGATCGGTGTAAACTCCAACAATTTTAAAGTTCACTCCGGAAACCTGCACGTATTTACCAATAGGATCTTCATCCTTAAAAAGATCGAGCTTGATTCGCTGACCTATGACCATATTCTTTTCTGAATTATCTAGGTCTGGTATATTGATAAATCGACCTGTAGTAAGAGTGTTATTTTCCAGAACCTGGTAGCTGGGAAAACTTCCGTAGACCTGGTAGGAACCAGATTCTTTCCCGTAAGTGAGCACCTGTCCCCATTGCTGATATAACGAAGCGCTTTTATCAAGTTTATCGCCGTAAAGTCTTAGAATCTGATCGTAGTCTTCATTTTTAAACTGAATGCGTCTTCCTGGGTTCAGTCCTTTATATTCTTTTGAAGTCATTCCTGGATAAACCAGCATTAAATTTGCAGCATCCTGCTCAAATTCGCGGGCAATTCCATTTCTCATTCCTTCACCAATTCCAAGCAGGATCACCAGGATAAAAATTCCTGATGCTACCGAAAGTCCAGTTAAGAACGTGCGTAACTTATTTTTTCGGATGGTTTCAAAGATCTCATCCCAACGATCAAGATCAAACATTTTCTGAAGCTCTTATTTGTGAAACCAAAGTATCTTCAATGATCAAACCGTCCTTAAGATTTACGATCCTTTTAGTCATCTGGGCGATATCATTTTCATGAGTTACCACCAGTATAGTTCTTCCTTCATCATTGATCTTCTGAATGAGATCCATCACTTCATAGGAAGTTTTTGTATCTAAAGCACCTGTAGGCTCATCTGCCAGCAAGACTTTTGGATCGCTCGCCAGTGCCCTGGCAATGGCGACACGTTGCTTCTGTCCACCTGAAAGTTCATTAGGTAAATGGCCAGCCCATTTAGCCAGGCCTACCTTCTCCAGGTAACTCATCGCTTTGTCCATACGTTCACCGCGAGGCAAACCCTGGTAATAAAGCGGAAGTGCTACGTTATCCAATGCAGATTTATAGCTTATCAAATTGAAAGACTGGAAGATGAAACCCAGAAATTTATTCCGATACTTCGCTGCTTGTTTCTCGCTAAGCCCTTTAATGGGAACTCCATCGAGAATGTAGGAGCCTTCATCGGCTTCATCCAGCATTCCCAGAATATTTAGTAATGTAGATTTTCCGGAACCTGAAGAGCCCATAATGGAAACGAGTTCACCTTCAGCAACCTCGAAATTGATCCCTTTGAGCACGTGCAATGAATTCGCACCCATTTTATAGGATTTGTGAAGATTGGTAATATTGATCATGATTGATGGTTATTAAACAGAAGAACCTGTCTTCTATTCAATAAGACTATCAAAAAAATGAAATGTTACAATAATGTTAGGGAAAGTGTAATTCTTAAACTTAAGTTTACATTACAAAAGAGTCTAAGCTTCTTCTTTTTCTCTTCTTTTCCAGGTGCGATAAATGAAGTAACCAATCCCACCAATGAGTAAATATGGAAATATCATGAGATATAGAATACCATCGTTAATTCCCTTTGCGGTACTTTGATCACCTTCACTTTCCAGCACAGCCCGACACATGGAGCATTGAGCTTCAGCAGTTTCAGGAATTAAAAGAAATGCTGCAAATAGAATGCTTATAATAAGTAGTTTCTTCATATTCAGTCTCTTAATCTCACCAAATTATAAATTTCCGAAGAGATTTAATAATACGGCATCATAAATAAAAATACCAGTACACCGGTAACGGCTACGTATAACCAGATTGGGAATGTCCATCTTGCTATCTTCGAGTGCTTGTCGTATTCTCCACTCAAGCCTCTATACATTGTAAATAAAACCAGCGGCACTATGATTCCGGATAGTATAATATGGGAAACAAGTATAAAGAAATAGACATATCTCAAAATTCCTTCTCCTCCATAAGGCACCGGTTCGTTACTGATCTTTGAAAGCACATAGCTCACCAGGAAAACTACAGAAAGACCAAATGCAGCGATCATAGTATTCCTGTGTGCTAAAAAGTTGTCTGCCTTCATGAAGAAATATCCAACAACCAGTAAAATTGCGGTTAGGAAATTCAGTACACCATGAAAGAGCGGAAATGTCATCGAATCGGCGCCAAAGATGTTGTAACGCTCTGGTAATAACATAAGAACTACAACAATGGCAGGAACGGCGATAGAGAGTCCTATAATCACAGGAACGGCGATCTTATCTGAAGTGTTCAGGGAAGTTTTCAAAGTAAGTTATTTATATCTTCAATTAATATTTCGATCTGCGGTTCTTCCTGATCTCCAGTGACCGACTTATTTCGTTCTACAGAACCACGGTAATAGATAATCGGATTACCAAAATTATCCTCTCTGGACCTAATATAACCTTCCTGATCTACTAGAGCGAACCAGCCCTGATGAGCAAATCCTCCAGCTTCAGATGCATCTTCACCAGCATAAATACCGAATCCTTTATTAGCCACCTGGTAGATCTTTTCGCGATCTCCAGTGAGCAAGTTCCAGTCTGGATCTGTAATTCCATACTTATCGGCATACTCAGTGAGCACCTCTGGAGTATCATGCTCGGGATCTATGGAAAATGATGCGATCCCAAAATTGGAAGCATCTTTGAACTCATCCTGTATCTCGACTAAATTTTTATTCATGATCGGGCAAATGGTAGGACAGGTTGTAAAGAAGAATTCTGCCACATATACTTTACCAGCATAATTTTTATTGGTGATCGTATCGCCGTCCTGATTTACAAAACTAAATTGAGGTGCTTTTTTTCGCTCTCCATCAATTTCAAGGTAAACCAGAGGAACATCGGTCTTAGTACGTTTTTTATCAGTTGTTTTATTCAGGCGATCTGCTTTAACGATCTCATTATCACTAATTCTATCTATGATCTTCGGGATAAAAATGATCCCGAAAACCAGGATGATCAGTGAAATTCCTATATATGAGTAGTTTTTCATTAGATCTTATCGTTTCGATTGTTACGCTTTAAAGCCAGACGATACTCTGCAAGGATAACTTTTACGTCATCGTTCATTTTGTTATTCAGTTCTGCTACATCACGTGAGTCATACCCATAAAGTTCACCGTTATCTTCATCGTCATCACGGCCACGAAGATTACGATCTTTATCTACGATGTAAACATATGGCGTGTATTGATCCTGATCGAGTTTATGCGGACTGGCAAAACTTTCAAAAACTGTTTCTATCTCTTCGGAAGTTGCATAAGCTATCTTCCATTTCGAAGATTCGCTGATCTTTTTAAATTCTTCAATAAAGTTCCCGGTATCTTCTTTAGTTTCCGAAGGAAGGATTAATACAAATTGAAAATCGTCGAAGTCGTAATATTTTTCAAGTATTTTTTTGTCAAGATTGAAGGTATTGCCTTTGATCTTTTCGAGATCTGATCCAAAGAAGGCGACAACTGTGATATGCTCATCAAAACTAAGCACACTATCGGTATTGGTTTCCATTCCGGAGATATCCGTTACATTTTCTGTGAGAACAGGTAACCTGGCGAAGTTGTTCTTGCCAGAAGCAAAGAACAAATATGCGGTGATTGGAAGGGCGAATAAAATACCAAGAACTAGAAACTTCTTCATAGCAATGAGATGCTTTACAGACGGGTACAAAAATAAAAAGACGGTTTTATAAAACCGCCTTTTCCAATGCTTTTAACTTTTGTTAGAAGTCCCAGGCTACATGCCCGCTCTTATATACTTCGTAGATATATCCACCTTCAGTAAGAAGGATAAAAATCAGGTAAGAAATAAGGAAAATAGACGTCCATACGATCGCTCTTCTAAGCCCTTTAGTTTCATGTTCAAGGTGCATAAAAGACCAGGCGATATAATACGCTTTATAGATCGTAAGTATGATAAAGATCCAGTTAAGTAATCTCATTCCTAAGAACATGGTGTCTGTTAGGAAAGCAGGCTTAATAATTCCAAGAATTACTTCTGCGATTGTTACTACTGAAAGTATTGCGAAAACAAACCAGATCCTTTTAGTTGCAGATCCTTCATGTGTTGTATCGTGAGCCATAATAATTTATTTCAGAATTAAACCAGGTAAAAGAATGTAAATACAAATACCCAAACTAAGTCTACAAAGTGCCAGTAAAGACCAACTTTTTCAACCATCTCATAACTTCCTCTTCGCTCGTAAGTTCCAATGACTACGTTAAAGAAGATGATGATATTGATAATGATCCCGGAAAGCACGTGAAACCCGTGAAAACCAGTGATAAAGAAGAAAAAGTCTGCAAATAATGGTGGTCCATACTCATTTTGAGTAAGGTTAGCACCTTCTACAGTTCCAACAGCTTCAGTATCCAGCTTAGCCAGAGACTCATCTCTACTTAGGATGGTTTTCTCGTTATCTTCGGTAAATGTTTGTGTTCTAATTAGAAGATCTTCATTCGCTGCAAAACCAGCTTTGATCTCATCAAGTGAATAGGTTGGTAGCTCAGCTCCAGAATCAAACCAGATCCCGGTGTTCGCTTCATGCTCTACTCTATCGCCTTCAATTGGAACTGCGATCTCAGATAATGCTACACGATGACCTTCACCATCTACGAATTGAAGGATGTTACCACCTTTAGTAGTTACAGCTCCATATTCTCCGCTAATAAAATTCTTCCACTCCCAGGCTTGTGATCCCACGAATATAATTCCACCAATAATGGTAAGAAACATATATAGCGTAACCTTAGCTTTCTTCATATGATGTCCTGCATCTACAGCAAGTACCATAGTTACCGAAGAAAATATTAAAATGAACGTCATCAACGCCACGTAATACATTGGAGCGTCTACTCCATGCAAGAACGGGAAGTGATTGAAAACCTCATCCGCAATTGGCCAGGAATCAATAAATTTAAAGCGTGAAAAACCATAAGCGGCAAGAAACCCTGAAAATGTTAAAGCATCAGATAGGATGAAGAACCACATCATCATCTTACCATAACTAGCTTTTAGTGGATCATTACCACCACCCCAGGTTTTTCCTTCAGTGCCTGTTCTAACAACAGTAGCCTCCATAGAAGTGTTTTAATGTTAAAGGATGCGCAAAAATACGCAATTTTATTATTTAAAGAAATATAAAAAGATAATCAGGTAAATCCACAGAAAATCAACAAAGTGCCAGAAAGTTGCACCAAGCTCAAATCCAAGCATTTGACCTGCATTATAACGTTGTTTAAAATGGTTATAAATTAACACTAAAAGCACTACTAAGCCTATCGCCAGATGGGCTAAATGCGCCAGCACTAATACATAAATAAAGGAGGTTGTAATCGTACTCTCACTACCGGTAAAATAATAACCGGATTGCACTATTTCTGAAAAGCTATAGAACTGGAAAACTACGAATAGAATTGCCAGAATCAACGTTCCAATCAAGAAAGCCGAAGCATTCCTACGATTACCAGATTTTATCGCTTGTTTCGATAACCAGAGGGTGATACTACTTCCTACGATCACCAGTGTACTCCAAAGGAATGAAACTGGAAGTTCAAAGTCGGTTAGCCAGTCTGGTCTGTTCTTACTTACAACATAAGCGCTGGTAAGTCCTGCAAAGGTCATTACCATACTTATGATCCCGAACCAAAGCATCATCTTCTTTGCACGGGCCTGTTTCATTTCGTCTGATCCCTGTGTTAAATCCATTGTCTAATAAATTTATCGAGTACATATACAATTTGCAGCAAGGTGATATAAGACACACTTGCAAACATTAATTTTTTAGCCGCTTCAGCCGTTTTCTCTTTAAAAAGCCTGATTGCGTAATACATCATTCCAAGTCCCAGCAGTAGAATTATGACTCCGGAAACCGGAGTTAAATACAATTTACCGGTAACTCCGAAAACCGGAATTAATGAAACCATAATTGTCCAGCAGGTATATAATATGATCTGGACTGCTGTTCCACGATCACGTTTTCCAGTAGGAAGCATAAAGAATCCACCTTTCTTATAATCATCAAACAACCACCAACCAATTGCCCAGAAATGCGGGAACTGCCAGAAGAACTGAATCATAAACAAAGTACCTGGCTCTATACTAAAGCTTCCTGATGCCGCCACCCAACCTAACATAAATGGGATAGCTCCTGGAAATGCCCCAACAAATACTGCCAATGGTGTCTTCGTTTTCAATGGTGTATAAAGACTCACATACATGAAAATGCTAATAGCACCGAACATTGCGGTTTTTGGATTGATTACGTATAAAACAATCAATCCCAGAACAGTAAAAATACTTGCGATCGTGAATGCTGTGGTCACAGACATTCTTCCTGCCGGCAGCGGACGGTTTTTCGTACGGTCCATAAGGCTGTCCAGGTTTCTTTCAATGATCTGGTTATAAGCATTACTTGCCCCCACCATGAGATATCCACCAATGGCAAGCAAAGTAACAGTCACAAAATCTATGGAATCGGCACCTAAAAAATAACCCGCCACAGAGGAGAAAACCACACTAATGGCCAGCCTCATCTTAGTAATTTCCTTAAAATCTGAGAGTATGGAAGCGTTGGGATTATGTACGCGAGTATTGCTCAAAAAAGCTTTTTTTTAACTTGTGCAAAGATACTCCTTAATTAGGTTTTGGCAAGGCTGGCAATGTGTTAATTTTCAGGGGTGAAAAAGACTAGTAATCAAAATACCAATTGAAAATATCTGTGCGCAATCCAAAGTTGATCCAGGTCGTGGAAATTTCAGAATTTAAAGCAGTATTCACCTGCGGATTAAAATCCCTGTAGATGAAACTTGCAAACAGTTTCAAGTTCGTAGTTGGATTCACAATGTAACCCGCTTCCAATTCAGAATAAAATGAGTTCGTAGTATTCCCCTGCCCTATTTCTACACCGGTTTCAAATGGTCGGGCCTCTTCACTCCTGTAAAGATCCTGACCGTAATAGGCGCCATCTTCAGAAAAATCAAATCCGCGCTTTCCTAGAATCAGTTTCGCGCTGCCGTAATACCGATCTTTTCTATAGCGTGCGATCCCCACAAACTCTCTGAAATTCGCACCCCATAAATGAGACATGGATTGGTTGTTATGTGCATAGTTAAGCGTGATTGAATTATGAGAATAAGTGTAAGGGCGCACCTGGTTATATTCAGCCTGCAAGTACAGATCGTCTACTTTAAAAGCGTTGAAATACTTTAAGCCAATTTGAAAACCTAGTTTATTCTTCCAGCTTCCTTCTCCTCCAAAAACATCTGTTGAAGAAAATTCGTCAATCAACCATTGTCCATACGTATACATCTGGTTCGATATCTTGTATTTTCCTGTGAGCCCAATAATGGCATTTCCACCATCGGCTCCGGTAGCAAATTCTATCGCGCGGTAAAAGATGACAGGATTTAAATAATTTAAATCAAAACCACGATCGTTATCATTCTCCCACATAACCGACTCAAAGAACCCCAGATTAAGACGTTTGGTAAGATTCAGACTCAAATAATGATTTGCGATATATTTTGTTCTAAAGGAGCCGCTATTGGTAACTTCCGGTCGAACATCCCTAAGTGACATCCACGTATTTGTATATTTTATCTTCCAGAACTTGGTATTCAGCTTCAAATAAGGATAAGGAGATGGATTGTCGCTTAGTAAAAGGGAGCGATACCCATCACCAATAAAATTATTCCCATGGCCAAACTGGATATTTATAAATTCTGAAGGAGTAAAGGACAAATAACCTTCTGCAACCGGGTAGTCATACCCATCATTCATAAAAGTTTTAGCTATTCCTCTACCTGGTACGATCGCTGGATCACCTCCGGCAGGACGAATAGATTCAGCAAAATCATTATAATACTGGGCAAATCTTCCCTGACTTTCGTAGATGACTGAATAAAAATTGAATTTTTTACCTAAACCTCCCTGGATAATAAATTCCCGGGTATTGTTATAGGTAAATTCATGCTCTGTCTGTTCAAAATCCTTCCCTATTTGCAAGTCAAATCCGGGATCTATCGTGAACCAATAATCGTCTGTCTGGAACCTAACCAGGTGCTCATTCCAAAGTTTTCGTCCTGCATATGTACTTCGATCCTGCAGCATTTGCTGTCTTTCAGCTTTAAAATCATAGTACTTGTTGACCTCTGTAAACATTAGTGGTTTTGAAGCCGAATGAGAATTGAGACCTATCTGGTTGATCTCAGCATCAAACCGACTATAATATTCATGAGAAAGCGGGATATTGATCTGACTGCTATATCGTGGCTGAGTAAAATCATCAGACTTAATTCTCTCATATTCTTCAAGAATATTGGAGTCTTTGGCTTCTTTCTCCTGGATCACTAACTGGTTGCTCTTTTCTTCGGAAATATCTTCGACAGGATATAAGGTTGAGTTGGAACCAAGCGGTAATTGCAATGGCATCTTAAACTGCATATGAATCGCTCTGCCGTTGTAAGTAGCAGGTTTTAACTGCGGAAGACCTGCAAATACTCTTCTCACTTCTGTTTTCAGTTCTTCGTAGGCAGCATCCAGATAGATCACCTGGAAAAGACCATCTTCATCAACTTCAAAAACTATGGTGATCTTACCGGTATAGTCTTCCGGCACTAAAGATTCCGGTAGTCTGAATTCATCTTTGAACTTCGCCAAAAAGGTATTTTTAAAACAACTTTCCTGATTTGCGTAAGTAACATTGGAGCATTCTTCAAATTCCGGATAGATTTCAGAAACTGTACTCGAATCCTGGGCTGGAACACTTAGACAGAAAAATGTAAAAACAAGAAGCAGGCAGTACTTCATAGGTAAGTAGCAGGTTAATTGGTGCTGTAATATACATAAAACAGAAGTATCCCAAAATAAAAAAATCCCGGACAGAGCCGGGATTTATATGATATTGAGTGGATATTTAGTCCTGTACTTTAAAAGCAATTGGAAGGGAGTACATAACACCTACCGGTTTTCCTCGCTGCTTACCAGGCTTCATTTTAGGAAGACTGTTAATTACTCTAGCAGCTTCTTTCTCAAGTCTAGGGTGTGGAGCACGAGCTCTAACCTGACCAATATTACCTTTTTCGTCAATTCTAAACTGAACGATCACACGGTTAATACCAGAAAGTCCTAACTCAGAACCAAGATCTGTATCGAACTCCTTGTTCACATACTTACTGATCTTTTCACTCATACAAGCTTTACGCTCGTTATTGTTTTTTAGATTTTCACATCCCGGGAAGATCGGCACATCTTCAATAACCGCGAATGGTACATCTGCTACCTCTTCTTCTTCAACAGCCTCAACAACTTCTTCTACTTCCACGATCTCATCAAGGTTGGTCTCTGTAGACTGGATCTCATCCTCTTCTACTTCTTCCTCATCTTCTACAACCTCGATAACTTCCGGTGCTGGTGGTGGAGGTGGAGGTGGTGGAGGTGTGTTCAACATCTCCGTAATTGGCACATCCTCTTCATCAAGTTCGTCCATATTCAATTGACCGATGTCAACAGCTTCAGGATCATATGTCTTCCATTCTATTGCCCGCCAGGTTATTAGCAAAACAAGAATAAGACCTAACTGCAAATAAAGAGTTCGGTTTCTATTTAAATCAGCTTTTGGATTTTTCTTAGGTTCCATAATGCGTTTAGTTGTTAAGGGTTGCTAAAATAAAGATTTTTTCTAAAAAACTAAATTAATCTGATAGAATAAGTAATTAATCTACCGCTAATTTTCAGTATAAGCTCAAGACTATTGAACTTTAAACCGAATCGGGATGGCATAAGAGACCGGCACTGCCTTTCCTCTTTGCTTTCCAGGTTTCATTCTAGGCAGTTTCGAGATCACCCGTTTAGCCTCTTCTTCAAGCTTGGGATGAGGAGCTCGTGCCTGCACCTGTTCGATTTCACCCTGAGTATTTACTACGAACAAAACGGTCACCAGGTTCATTCCCGTTAGCCCTAGTTTCTCTCCGAGTCTGGTATCGAATTCTTTTCCAACGAACCTGCTAATTTTCTCACTCATACAGCTCTTCCTGTCTGCATTATTGTCCAGATCCTCACAACCTGGAAATAATGGAACATCTTCAATAAATTTAAATGGGACCGTTTCAACAACTTCATCAGGCTCTGCGTCAATAATATCTTCAGGTTCCACAATATCATCCAGATTGATCTCAGTGGGAGCTATTTCATCTTCCTCTACATCTGCATCGTCTGGAGCAATTTTAATTTCCGGAGGCTCTACTGGCGGCGGCGGAGGTGGCGGTGTTTGATCATAAACGGTTACAGGAACTTCCTCCTGGGGTAGATCATCCAGGTTCAGCACATCTTTGCCTGCCTGAGCAGGATCATAAGTTTTCCATTGAAATGCCTGTAGCGTGAAGAATAAGGTTACAATAAGTCCAATTTGAAGAAACAGGACCCAGTTCCGACGAAGATCGGCTTTCGGATTTTTTTTCGGTTTCATAAAAAGCTAGGTTAATAAAGGTTAATTACAAAGAATACCTGCTTTTCAACTTTTTTATGGTGGGCGCCATTACCAGGAAAAAGATGACTGCAAGCAATACACCAGTTGAATTTGCCAGGCCATCCCACCAATCGGGTGTCCTGTAACTGGTTAGAGTTCCCTGTAGAACCTCAATTAACATACCAAATAGAAAACATGCGATAGCCACCCAGTAGAGATTAGGGCGATAACGCGTAAAATCGGTGCTTTTCAGAATAAAAAATAGTTTCCACAAAACACATAAAAACAAATATGCTCCGGCATGGAGCATTTTGTCTGTAGGATCGAAACCACCTACACTTACTTTGAAGTTCATCACGATCAAAGAAAAGTACGTGATGGCACCTGTATAAAGAAGCGCTAAAATTAAAACTAATTTATGCACCTACTACTTCCTGATATTCTTCGGCAGAAAGAAGACCTTCAACTTCAGAAGCGTCTGATAGTTTTATCTTGATCATCCATCCATCACCGTAAGGATCATTATTTACTTTTTCCGGCTCATCTTCAAGACTATCATTAAATTCAATGATCTCTCCTGAAACTGGCATGTAAAGATCTGAAACGGTCTTTACAGCTTCTACCGTTCCAAAAACCTCTTCTTTTTCAAGAGTTTCATCCAAAGTTTCTACCTCAACATATACGATATCCCCAAGCTCACCCTGGGCAAAATCTGTAACTCCGATAGTCGCAGTGTCTCCTTCAATTTTAACCCACTCGTGGTCTTTTGTGTACTTTAATTCTTGTGGAATATTCATGTGCTAGTTTTATCTTGTGGCAAAGTTAATTTTTTCGCTGAATTGTTCAAATATGGCTTCGTTAATTTCCGAAATTATAGATCAGGGTAAAACCAGATCGAATGGTTGTTTGTGGAAATGCCGTTGAAACTGCATATTCTGAGAATGTATGATCATAATAGAACCTCGCCGTTAAGTTTCTGGTAAACGCATAATCTGCCTTGAAATTAATGGACCAGATGTCCTGTCCTGAGATCGTCTGATTGTTGGCAAGATCCAGATACCTTACAATCGTTCGGTTCTTACGGTAACTAACATCGGTTCTGAAATTAAGATCACTGCTAAGCACTCTTCTTCTTCCTCCAAGTGCCGTTGCGATCTTTAGATCTCTCAATCTGTATCCTAGTCCAAGGGTATATTCATTTCCGCTGTATTCTGTAAGCAGGTTATTATCAAAACTGAAAGCGAGCGAGCGATCTTTCTCCATCTTCGCCATGATCTGTATGCTGTTCTTGGTTTCAAAATCGATAAGCGCAAGCGGAGTAAATAATTCTGTCAACACCAGATTTGAGAAAAGAACAGGATTCTTAAAATCACCTGCCTGGTTCAATGCTTCAGGATCTGCAGGATCATAATCCAGGTTTGTCTGGTACTGATTCAATGTATAATCTGCGCGATATCCATGGTTTATGGAAAATCTTCGGAACTTATCCCGGAACCACTCGAAACGCATTAATCCTGTATACTTAAGATTCCAGTTTGGAATAGGCACATTTCTAAAAGCTCCCAATTGCACACTTCCTGCATCTTTTCCAGAATAAGCCGCAATAAATGCTGGCAACAATACTGCCTGATTCGTTTTTCCTATACCTCTTGGATAACCTTCTTCATCCACATCTGTAGGATCCAAACCACGCTCATTGGCGATTCTTCTGGCAACCTCAATTCTGTTCGCCCTGAAATTCTGAAATGCTTCAGAACTGGCTTCATTAGACTGCTGGAAACTTGTCGCGATCAATAATGTTGAAATATTGAAGTTCCCGTAGGTGTAAGGAGTAAGCGATTGATAATCCATACTCACAGGATCTACACGGTAATTTTCAGAATAATTCTCGGCTTCGTTCTTTCTCCCGGTAAGTTCAATGGTAAGATCTGGTATAAAACCAAAACCTGCCTGGTAATCCAGTTGCTCATTTTTCACTGCGGAGAACTGCTGATTGAAATTCTGGAATAAGGTAAGCCATCCTCGTTCTGCCGCCATTTGCCTGATATCCTCCTGAAAGCCAAAAGTAAATCCAGCGGTTGGCCTGAAAGTTCCCATAAAGCCGACACTCTCTGTATAACCCGGAAGAAATATCCCGCGGCTATTACGATAATTGACCTGGAAAGTTTTTAATCCTGTAGCGATCCCGATAAGTGTATTATTTCCTTTATTGGTTTTTGGCTTAGGTTTTTCCTCTACTTCTTCATCTTCTTCGGAAGGTGGACCAAGTGTTGGAATTCCCCTGCTCCGTTCCTGAATACTTTTCCCGGCACTGTTATTCTTCTTCTGAACCAAACCAACATAATTGTAAAGATCCTGAAGATTTAGACTGGCATTTATCTGATGTGTATTGGAATTCTGAACGCTGTTTCCAATCGCCGGAATATCTTCTAATTGCTGAAAACGCTGAGACCCTCGCTGCCACTGGAAGTCTCCGGTATAAGAATAGGTGGCGTTCACAAACTTTAAGACTGGTATCTTTTCAAAAGGCAGGTCATAATTGACCTGAAGTGTCTGGAAATGCTGATTTGGTTCTCCAATATTGAAAAAGTCATCCCATACTCCTATAGAATCATCAGCAAAACCTTCATCATCTATATAATTTCTTATGATCCTGTTATTGCTGGCGTTAAACGCAAAACTCAAAGACCTGGTCAAATTATAATTGATCCCATACTGCCAGTCGAACAGGAAGTTACGTTGATACAGGGTTGGTATTCCTATATCACTATCACTTAAATCCAGAGAACGGAACTTTTGCTGGTTATACTGCCGGAAGATATTAGAACTCGCATTGATGTTTGTTGGCAGGTAATTAATATTAAAATCTCTGAAAATGGCGAAATAATCACTACTGTCCAGAACTGCCAGGTTCTTTAAAGGCTCCAGGCTTTTCTGCGGAAAACTAAATTCATAGGTTCCACCTACTCTAACACTTTGATCGATACTTTCCTCGATCTCAAAATCCCGATGGTCCACCTGATTATAGGAAGTTGCAAAAGCAAAATTCTCGATATCATAAGGCATCGGCGTTCGTTCCCCGGTACGCTCTTTTCTAAGCCCAATTACGTTTATGCTCTGTCTTTTGGTATAGGATTGTGACTGCTTCTCTACGGCATCCCTCTGTGCCGGGTCCTCAATATTATCGAGCCGTGTATCCAATTCCACATCCAGAAATTCCTGATCATATTTTGGTGTGATCAATTCCTCTCCCCTGCTATAATTTACAGGTATTTTCACTCCCCATTTCTGCGGAAGCAACTGCCCCATATTAAGATTCGTAACTACATCATATTGCTGAAGATCTTCCCTGCTTCGCTGATTAGGTCCCTGTCCTAAAGCTCCGAATCCTACCGTGCTTCGTCGTCCTGTGGCTGAAATATTGGCAAAATCTGCAAGATTACTATCCATGCTTACCACTCCGGCCCAGCCACCTTCATTCTTAAGGTCTGAAAGTCGTAATTCATTAAACCATACTTCTCCGCAAAGATCGGTTACCCCGTCTTCCCTGGTTCCATTCTTTACTCCAACCATGAGAAGCCTGATGTTTCCGAAACTTGGATTACCTTTTACTCCAATACGCAGTCTGCCCATATCATAAGGCGCTTCAGCATCTACTTCCTGAAGATCTTCAGTAAAGAAATTCAAGTCGGTTGAATTCAAAGTTGGATCTCCCAGTACTGAAGTTTTTACCTGCTGTAACAAATCCAGTTCCAGGTTCATTCTGTTTACTTCAGGCCAGATCTCTTCCGCAGTAGAAGCGCCAAAAAGTGTTGGTGATAAGGGTATTTCCACCTGGTAGAAGTTATCACTAAAATCTGTTCCCATTCTAACAAATGCAACCAACTGCCCATCCTTAAGCGGTTGGCGGTTAATGACAGATTCAGCATGTAGGAACATTTCAAGATTCTTATACTGTCGCATATCGATCTGGAAATTCTTATAAACCGCCCGGGCATCCTGAGGTTCCAGATCACAAACACTCAAAGAAAGTGATTGTTCGTTTTGACGCAAGCTGGTATTATTTTGATACAGCTGCTCTCTTTCAACACCCGGTGGCAATCGATAAGGAATAGGCTGCCTGTTCTCATTTTCTTCAATATTCACAGCATTTACTTCAAAGGAAGTATTTGGGTTTTCCAATTGCCCTGAATCCTCGAATAAACTCTGGTTATATCTCCTGTAGTCTCCGCGAACAAGATCCATAGTTCCAAATCTAAGAATGGTCTCGTCCTGAAAGTCACTAAGGAACATTCTTATAAAACGAATGGATCTGAAATCTGCGATTCCTCCAATAGCATTGGTAGGTTCAAAAATTGGCACTTTAAACTGTACCCAACGCACCGGCAGATCCTGACCATTTCGAAGTGTGGTCGTTAATTCCTTGACATCGGTGATATACTGGTTGTTATCGATATTCATCCCCCGGAAAAAAGGAATCTTATATTCGAAATAACTATTGATGGTGTTCATCGTATTATCCCGGTTAATATCTTCAGTAGTAGGCAATGTGGTATTCCCGCGATTGGTATCGGAAACATCTGTTGGCGAGTTGCCTTCAGTTCCATTATAATCGAGGTATCGATCTAAAACACTGCCATCCCTATTCAGGAAATACTCGTAATTATCTGCGGAAGGATCGGCGAGGTTTCCAAAATCCGGGAATTTTAAGGCTTCTTCAGCATCAAGCAATCCGTCAAAACCTGCATCCTGCAGCGTCCTTCCGTCCCCTTCAGAATCAAATGCATACACCAGTGAATTATCTGCCGGAGTATTTCCAAATGCAGAGGTGATTACATTCGCTTCTCCTTCACCTTCGGGAAGGCCATTTTCATATTGCTTTCGTCCATCCTTCAGTACATCTTCAGAAATATTACCAAGGTTAAAGTTTATGAGTCCGTCGCTTTTATTAGCATTTTCAGCATAGATATAAGGATCCATCACCCAGAACTGGATATACTCCACATTCGTTTGTTCGAAATTGGTCGTATTGATAGGACGGGTGATTCCGGCGAAATTATTCCCAGGTACAGGCAGCGTATTCCCACCAGCTGCTGCAGGATTATAATTATAAGGCCCACGAACTGAAGGATCATAATTCACATCCATCGTATAAACCACTTGCGGCTGACCCTGAACTACATCTGTATTTGGAAAGATCTCATTTAGCGCAACCCGTCTGGTCGCATAACTAGAAATATCTGAATCGCTGATCCCATCTGGACGGTTATTGCTATAGAAAATAGGATCTATGGTATACCAGCTCATTTTTGCTCTTCTATAACCAACACTTAGGTCTCCGTTCGCAAGTTCACCACCAAACCCAACCGGAACACTGGACAATTCCCATGCTAAAGGATTGTTGATATCAATTGCCGTTTGTGCAGCTTCAAAATCATCTATATACGTAGTAGCCTCCCCATCAAAATCATTAGAATTGGGCGATCCCGGTAGCAAATAAGCAAATTCTCCACGTACAGATACGTTGGACATAACATCTGTATCGATATTTGGAAGTTTATTCACCAGCCTGGTTAAAAATGGAACTTCTGTACTGTAATTCAGGTTTAAACCAAGAATTGTATTGTTAATTGGCTCGTAGCTGTAATTCGCTTTTTGAGTTAATGGGCGTTCTTTAAGATTGATAAAAGTACCCCCAATTAGAAAATTTTCATTGAACTGATGTTCTACGTTGAGCCCGGTAAATCGTTTAGTTTGCTGACCGAATAATGCATTGTTTTCAGTATTTACCTGGATTGGAATATTGGAAGCAAGTAAGCCCTCATCAAGGATCTGCACTCTTCCCAGCTCGTAATTCACCACGTAGTCCACTCCTTCCTGAAGAATTCTCCCTCCCGCGGTTACAGTAACCGATCCCGGCGGCAAATTGAATCCAATTGGAATTCCTTCAACCTCAGCCGACTTATATCTACCCTTTAACTGGAATTTGTTCTTATCTGCCTCTTCCTGCTCTGCCTGTGTTTTTGTAGTACGATACATAGCGCGAAAAACATACTTTTCCTGGTTTGGATTCCAGGTTTCCGGGATATTATAATCTTCACTACCGGCATTTGGATTCTCATCCAGTTTTCGGAAAAGGTGTTCCCCAAATGGTTCTACCGTAGTAAAGATGATATTACCATTTTGAGGATCGATGGTAATTTGCTGTACATAATCAAAAAATCCATCCCCGTCATTGATTGGGTCATTATTGGTATTCAATTCATCCAGCCTGAAAACGCGCAATAATGGAGTTTCATTCACATCTGCAGGCAACGTGGTTCCTTCAACAGGTTTGATATAGTTTAATGGTTGAGGATCTGTGTACAGAATATTCATTCTAAAATCTTCACGTTCCAGCTGGTACGCATTAAGACTATAGATGTTCTTCATCATCAGGTCCCAGATAGGTTCCTGAACATTGGTGATCGTACTTTTAAGCAGCTTAACCACAAGATTCTGACTAGCCCTGGAATTGGTTCCGGTTGTTGGCTCTTCAGTTCCGGGATCGTTTGTAGCATTCACTCCATCATTCGCAAATTCACCAACCTGGAAAACCTCTCCATTGATTGTATACTGAAATGCAACCCCAAGCACCTCATCATTGCTTAAACGTTGATTCAAACTTATATATCCAAGCTGGGTGTTAACGGTATATTCTGAAGGTTTTAGTTGTCGCGCATTTTCCAGTTTTGCATAGTCGGTTCCTTCGGAAACTGTTATTGTCCCAAATCCCTGGTCTACCGTAGCAATATCCCTGATAGCCTGATTCAGTATAGATTCCCCATTGCCATTTATTCCGAAGGGATTAAAATCATTTACAAGGTTGTCTGGAAAAGCTCCTGCTGGTTGATTGAAAAATCCGCCCGGCGGAGTATCCAGTCCAATATTTCCCGGAACATTGGATTCCCCAAGATCCTGGATCGCTACGATATTTCGCGTATCCTGAATATTCTGAATATTGTTGGTTCTATTCGTGACCCAAACCTGAATCCTCTTGATCTGAATATTGGTATTGATAAACGGATAGTTTCTTAGCGCTTCGTCATAAGTATCGCGGAAGTAGTGTGCCAGGAAAAAGTGCCGGTCGGCATCATAATCAAGGGCAAATTTGGCAAATTCCTCTACGGTTGCTCCACCTTCCACATTAACCGTACGTCGCTCCGACTTTTGTTCTGAAAATACTCCGGTGATCCTTGTTTTCCCAAACTGAAGTTCGGTTTTAAAACCAAAAAGACTTTGCGCACCCTGAATAAGTGCATTATTCAAAGGCATATTTACATTACCCACTTCAATTTTCTGTACGATATCATCCTCGTTTGGCGTATACTCCAGTTTCAGCTGATTTTGAAAATCGAAGGTTGACTCGGTATCGTAATTCGCCGTAACCTGAAGACGCTCTCCAATTTGCCCAAGCATGGAAAGACTAATCCGCTGGTCAAAATCAAAAGATAAGTTGCTTCTGTTCCTTGGAGAAAATGCCGGGTTATCCTGTTTGGTATAGAGAAGTCCAAGATCTATTTCTACCGATCCCTGTGGAACGATATTGATTTCAGAGCCACCAAAAATGCTTTCAAATAAATTATTATTGACATAGAAATCTGGCAAAAGATCACGCTGAATATCTTCGGTTCCTTCCTTTCTACCTGAAAGCGCATCATTTTTCAGCTTAAAATAATTACGCATTTCCTCTTCCAGCACGAGGTCTTCATATTCCTGCGGAGTAAGAACTAAAGGCAGACCTATATTGATCTGTCCTACGCGTTCCCTGTAAAAGTAACGGTTGAGGATAGGATCATATTCGTATCTGGATTCTATAGATTGTGGATCTGGGAGCTGAAGCTCACCTAGAGCAAAGCCCGCCTGGATGGTGTCCTGAGGAGTCTCCTGGGAAATGGCGTCTATGGAAAACACCATAAATAACAGGAAAGTCAGGCGTACCGGTAAAGACAATTTCAGGTAATTGTTCTTCAATTTAGTTACAGCTTTTTAAGAGCCATTTTTATAATAGATTCTACGGTGGATTCAGGATCATCCTTCAGAATCTTTTCTACAACCTTGCCAGCCTGGCGTCTATTGTAACCCAAGATCTCTAAAGCAGATAACGCTTCTTCCTTATTTGTATTGTTTGGAGTCATTAAAACTTCATCATCGCCCATCACCTTAAGCACTTTGTCCTTGAGATCAAGAATGACTCTTTGAGCTGTTTTGGCGCCGATACCTTTCACACTCTGGATGGTAGGAACATCACCGGTCGCAATCGCATTGATCACCTCCTTTGGTTGCAAGGAAGAAAGCATTACGCGAGCCGTGCTCGTGCCTACGCCAGAAACGGAAATAAGAAGTTTAAAGATCTCTCTTTCAGATTTTTCAATAAAACCGTACAAGGTGTGTGAATCCTCCTTTACCTGAAGATAAGTATAAAGACTGATCGCTTCAGATTCAGGAATTAGTGAAAATGTATGCAGGGAAATATTTACGGTATATCCTATTCCGTTGCATTCAATAACCACATAGGTGGGATTTTTTTCTATTAACTGACCCTTGAGGTGATGAATCATGAAAGAAAGTTGTGTTGAGGTTCAAATGTAGTAAAATAAAGCAAAGGCGGGAATCATCTTCCCGCCTTTACTTTATGTAAGATATTAAGCTTTTTTCTTAGCCTTCTTTTCTTTCTCCTGTGCATCTATAACCGCTACTGCAGCCATGTTCACCATTTCCTCTACACTTGCACCAAGCTGAAGAATATGAACAGGTTTCCTCATTCCCATCATGATCGGGCCTATAGAGTCTACATTGTTAAGTTCTTTGATAAGCTTATAGGTGCTGTTAGCTGAATCCAGATCTGGATAGATCAGTGTATTCACCTTCTTACCGGCAAGTTTTGAAAACGGGAATTTATTCTGAAGCATCTCGCGATTTAAAGCGAAATCTGCCTGCAGTTCTCCATCAACACTTAGTTCCGGATGAAACCTGTGCAGGTAAGAAACTGCTTCTTTTACCTTGGTCGCTCTTGGATGTTTAGAAGATCCGAAGTTAGCGTAAGACACCATCGCGATCACAGGTTCCATACCAAATAACTGAACCGTACGAGCCGTCATTTGCGCGATCTTGGCAAGATCTTTAGCTGAAGGATCTATATTAATAGAAGTGTCACTAATAAATAATGGACCTCTGGAGGTATTCATCACATTGGTAGCTGCTACTCTGGAAACGCCATCTGCTAACCCAATAAGTTCCAGCATAGGTTTTACCACCGTTGGGTAAGCTCTGGAATAACCTGAAAGTAATGCATCTGCATCTCCTTCATTGACCATCATCGCGGCAAAATAGTTACGTTCTCTTAGTAGTTTTTCGGCATCGTATTTAGTTACGCCACTTCTATGCCTGGTTTCCCAATATTTGTAGGCGTATTTTTTTCTGTTTTCCTCTTCATCATCAGATTTTGGATCTATGATAACCACATCCTCTTCCTGAAAATCGATCTCAGCCATTAATTCCTTGATCACTTCACTTCGTCCAAGCAGGATTGGGAACCCAATTCCTTCATCATTAATGATCTGTGCAGCTTTAAGAACATCAAGATGGTCTGCTTCAGCAAAAACGATTCGTTTAGGGTTTGTTTTAGCGCGGTTTTGTAACAAACGGGTGATCTTGTTCTCATTACCCATACGTTCCAGCAACTCTTCCTCGTAACGTTGCCAGTCATCGATCCCTTCCCGGGCGACCCCACTTTCCATCGCAGCTTTGGCAACTGCAGGCGGAACTTTGGCGATCAATCTCGGGTCGAAAGGCTTCGGAATAATATAATCAGGTCCAAAATTTAACCTCGTTTCACCGTATGCAATATTTACCTGCTCTGGCACTGCTTCTTTAGCTAATTCTGCCAATGCCTTTACTGCAGCTTTTTTCATTTCTTCATTGATCTTCGTAGCTCGTACATCCAGTGCACCACGGAAGATAAACGGGAAACCAAGAACATTGTTCACCTGGTTTGGGTGATCACTTCTACCTGTCGCCATGATGATATCTTTCCTGGTATCCATCGCCAGGTTGTAATCGATCTCTGGATTAGGATTGGCCATTGCAAAAACGATAGGTCTTTTTGCCATGCTCTTAAGCATTGCCGGACTTACGATATTTGCGATAGAAAGACCCACGAAAACATCGGCATCCTTCATGGCTTCACCCAAGGTGTCGATCTTACGGGCAGTAGCGAATTCCGCTTTTTCTTCAGAAAGATTTGTTCTGTCTTTTCTAATGACACCTTTACTATCAAGCATCACGATATTTTCAGCTTTAGCACCAAAAGCTTTGTAAAGCTTGGTACAGGAAACAGCAGCAGCTCCTGCACCACTGATGACGATCTTTACTTTGCTGATCTTTTTCTTAGCCAGTTCCAAGGCATTCAGCAATGCTGCTGCTGAAATGATCGCAGTTCCATGCTGATCATCATGCATCACCGGAATATCCAGTTCTGCTTTTAAGCGTTGTTCAATTTCAAATGCTTCAGGAGCTTTGATATCTTCCAGGTTGATTCCGCCGAAAGTTGGCGCAATATTCTTAACCGTTTCTATGAACTTATCTACGTCTTTAGTGTCTACTTCAATATCGAAAACATCAATATCTGCAAAGATCTTAAAGAGAAGACCTTTTCCTTCCATCACCGGCTTGGATGCTTCGGGACCAATATCGCCAAGACCCAGAACGGCAGTACCATTGGAAATAACTGCTACCAGGTTTCCTTTGGTGGTATACTTGTAAACATTCTCCCTATCCTTTTCAATCTCTAGACATGGTTCAGCTACACCTGGAGAATAAGCCAGAGACAGGTCTCTTTGGGTGGCATATTTCTTAGTTGGTACAACTTCAATTTTCCCGGGCTTAGGTTTAGCGTGGTAAACCAATGCCTCTCTTCTTTTTCTGGAAGTGTTACTCATAATTTTAAGTTTTCGGCTAATTAGCAAAGTTAATAAGGCTGCTGTCCTTAGAGAAATAAAAAGAACAAAAGCTTCAAACGTATCTCTAAGATAATTTATACTTTGGAGGCCTAAATTATTTTCATGATCAAAAGTCTGTTTTTAGCACTTTTCCTTGTGCCTGTGCATATATATATATGCACAAACTCTATCCATAAACGAGGTAGACAGTCCACCACTAATAAAGGGATACTGCGAAGAAGACCCTTCCGAAGAATGTTTTACCATTTCTATAAGTCAGTTTATGAATAGCAATGCGAAAATTGCTGATATCATCAAATCGAAAGAATCCGGAAAGGCGTATATCCAGTTTACTGTAAGTGAAAAAGGAGAAGTCATTAATGTACGATCACGATCTAAATTCCCCACGATCGCCCGAGTAGCGGAAGACGCTATAAAGGAATTGAAGATCGCTGAGCCGGCAATGTTAAACGAACAACCCGTAGCGATCACTTATACCCTGCCGTTTAAATTCAGAAGCCTCGAATTAGGGAATAATAGCGCCAGGATTTCAGGCGACGGAGATTTTGCAAACATAACCGATGTGAATGAAGTAGCAACTCCTCCTGAGTTTCGAGGCTACGAGACAGGAATTAGAAATATAGTTGACCGTTATAAATATGACCTTAGAATGAAGCTAAGGCAAATGAGTTATGATGACAAACAAATTGATCTACTGAAGATTTCATTGATCATTGAAGAGAATGGGGAAATCTCCAGAAAACTGGTAATTCATCCCAAGCGAAAACTTCAGAATATTGTAAAGACTGAAGTAGATAGGATCGTGATCGAGCAAGCAGCTAAAAACAAGAATGGAGAAAATGAAAAAGTGCTAATTTCTTATGACTTCTCAAACTAGTCAGGCTTTAGAAATTCAATATTTCGCTTAAGACCTTCAAATTTTGTTCGTTTCACGGCAGATTTTCTGAAGATCTCGTTGAAAGTTTCCCTGGTGACCTCTTCCCAGTCTTTTCTTGAGTTCTCCAGAAGTTCAGGATGCGGATTGAATAGTGGTTCCTGGTGAGGTTTGGAAAATCTATTCCACGGGCAAACGTCCTGACAAACATCGCAGCCAAACATCCAGTCATCAAACTGATTCTTCATACTCTGCGGTAGCTCATCTTTCAGTTCAATGGTGAAATAAGAAATACACTTACTGCCATCTACCTTGTAAGGTTCTACGATCGCTTCCGTAGGACAGGCATCGATACAGGCGGTACAGCTTCCGCAGTGATCGGTTACCGGAGTATCGTATTCCAGGTCCAGATCCACGATTAATTCAGCGATAAAATAGAAAGAACCTGTTTGTTTAGATAACAAATTGGAATGTTTACCAATCCAACCGAGTCCGCTTTTTGCAGCCCAGGCTTTGTCCAGAACCGGACCTGAATCTACAAATGCACGACCGTGAAAATCCCCAATTTGGGCCTTTAGCGTAACGAGCATTTCCTTCAATTTATCCTTGATCACAAAATGATAATCCCTACCGTAAGCATATTTACTGATCTTGTAGGACTCGCTGTTTTGTATTTCTGAAGGATAATAGTTCAGCAGTAGAGAAATAACGCTTTTTGAACCCGGAACTAGCAAGGTAGGATCCAGACGCTTATCGAAATAATTCTCCATATAGCGCATTTCCCCATGCATATTATTCTGAAGCCAGCTTTCCAGTCTTGGCGCTTCCTCTTCCAGAAATTCAGCTTTTGAAATTCCGCATGACAAAAAGCCGAGGCGTTTTGCTTCGGCTTTAATAAGTTGTGAATATTTTGCTGCTGAAGGATTCAAAGACTGAATTTAGAGCAGCTAATGTAAAAATTAAATAGCTGAGATCATTGGAGTGTGGGATTAAATGGCGCAAAAACTCCATCGGGATTTTCCAGTCCCACCCAGGCGTGTAGCGTCCATCCTCCAGCGACGCAGTTGAGATGCCAGTGATCATCTTCACCGATAAAAGGTCCTTCGGGTATTGTATAATCTTCAGTTTGATCGCAGTTTTTAACCGGGATCAAATACTCGGCAGCTACAAAATGCATTTTCCCGTTTTCATCTGGATGATATACGAGGATTTCAGGTTTTAGCAAATCGAATTTCATATCCACATATTCTTCTTTGGCATAATGATAGCCCATACCAGGTACAAGCGGACTCACCTGCTCATAACCCTGATCCACAGCTACATTAAAATTATGAAATCTACGCATTGCCTTAGTAAGCATTACCAGCTGATCATCCAGAGTCTCAGCCTTCTCAACCTTGAAATCATAATTCTGTAAGTTCTCATCATCAAATGGATCTGAACTACAGGAACTAATTAGCGCTATTAATAGAACTGGCAAAACCAGAATTAGTCTTCTAAATAAATTCGTTTTCATCTGTATATATTTTTGTTGGTTCCTATTCCATTTGAATGATCATATCATAATCGGCCGCAGTTTTTAATACCTCCTGAATAATTTCTGGAGCAACCGATTTTTCCATAGCATTTTCCTCGCTGGCGAGTATCCCGTATTTATGAAAGAATTCTCCGAATCTTTTAGGACTGTGAATATTTACCCATTTACAGTTTCCACTATTGGAGTTTACGAAAGTATGCAGCGTTTTTGGGGGAATATCTATCGATTCCCCCGCTTTCACATTTCTCTGCTCGCCATTGATGATGAAATCCATCTCGCCTGCTACGATATAAAAAGACTCATGCAAATTTTCATGATAATGTGGTGGTGGACCAGGTACCTGACTAAGGGATTCGCCAATACTAAGATCGTAGTCACCGGAAAGATTCTGCACTGAAACTTTGTGACCTAACACCCACGATTCTAATTCTTTACACATCTTATGAGATTTTAGTCTCGTAAATATAGAACGGAATTTTGTAGTATCAAAGTTTTATAAGATATTTGTCTCATGAGTAAACAATACATCCAGAAAGGTAGGAAGACCCAGAAGCTGAAAACCCGGGACAAAATCCTTAGAAGCACACAAAAGTTACTGGAAAAGAATAAATATATAAGCCTCGAAGATGTGGCCAAAGAAGCAGACATTTCCAGGGCAACGATCTATCGCTATTATTCAAGTATCGATGTACTTGCAGCAGAAGCAGTACTGGATCTGAATACTAAAAGCTCTGAAGATCTGTATGATGAAGTTGCTGGGAAAGACCTGGAAGAAGCTATTTTATCCATGCAGGATTATTATAACCAGTTAACCATAGATAACGAATCTGGTTTTAGAAAATATATGAGTGTAGTCCTGAACAATGATCATAGCGATAAAATGCGTGGGGCTCGCCGCAAAAAATCCTTGATGATGTTGCTGGACAGCAAGGCGCAACATATGAGTGTTGAAGAAAAAGAAAACTTAGCCAATATAGCTACAGTGCTTATGGGCGTTGAAGCCTTTGTAGTTACCAAAGATGTATGCGGTTTAAATAATGAAGAGTCTAAAAAACTATTGAACTGGGGAATGGAAAGATTACTGGAATCAATATTAAAGTAAATCTATCTCCTTGAAAACTTCAGAATAGCATTGTTAGGCTTAAGAGTTATCAATGGTTTTATTTCGATCTCATTATTCACCGGCTGCAGTTTATAATCGTTCATCAATTCTGCAACCGCAATGATCATCTCGAACATCGCGAAGTTATTTCCTATACATTTACGTGGTCCCGCACCAAATGGGAAATATTGTGAGGAATATTGTCTTCCGCCATCAGCGAACCTTTCTGGCTTGAATGTGTCTGGCTCCTCCCAAAGATCTGGATGTCTGTGAACTTCATGCAATGAAAACAGCAAATTGGAACCTTGTTCAAAGTATTTGCCTTCAAATTCAAATTCTTCAATATTTACCCGATCGATGAAATAAGCTGGAGGATACATACGCATTGACTCCTCCAGAACCATTTGAGTGAATGGTGCTTTGGTCACCAGATGCATAAGATCATCGCTTTCATTCTTCAAAACTGAGACCTCTTTGTATATCTTTTCCTGCCATTCAGGATTGAATGCTAGTAACTGAGCTGTAAAAGTTAACGAATTCGAGGTAGTTTCATGCCCCGCAGTAAACAGGATCAGGATCTCATCAATAAGTTGTTCTTCATCCATGAAATTCCCGTCATCATATTTCGCATCCAGCAGCATATCCAGAAGATCGTCATAACGGTTTCCTGAAGCCTGTCGTTCGTGAACTATGGTTCGTAAAATACTCCTTGCCTCCTCTGTTAGCTGAAGATAACTATCAATTTTTCCACTCAAACTAAACCACCATCCAAGATAGGGTTGCCTCAATTCTTTTACCAGCATTTGCTGCGTGGCTTCAGTAATATATTGGAGTCGGTTGATCTCCGTTTGATTTGCAGCACTACTAAAAAGTGATTTTACAACCGTCTGAAAAGCAAGATCGTTCATAATTGGAAAAATATCGATCTCTTTCCCGGTCTCGATTTTTTCATATTCGGCACAGATTGCTTCCTTGATGGAATCAAGTAAATTGGCAAGTTGCTTTTTATGGAATGCCGGCTGGATCAACTTTCGTTGTTTCTTCCAGTGCTCTCCTTCTGAGGTGAGCAGACCTTTACCAACATATTTCACCAGGTCTTTGGTCTGTATTTCAGATTTCACAAAGTTCTTCTGGTTCTTCTGAAGTACATATTCTACGAGAGCCGCGTCCCTACTGAAAATGACCGATTTACTAAAACCGATCTTCAATCGAAAAGTATCTCCCTTTTCCTCAAAGTTCTTCTTATGAAACGGTAACGGATTCTTTAAAATATTGGCTGAATGCTTTAAAAATTTAGCCAGTGAAACTTCGGGAATACTTTTCTCTTTCTCCATCATGATACTTTTTTAAAACAATCCATTCTGTCCGGGAGCCTTGGTTCTCCCAAGATGACGGTAGGCATGCTCGGTTACTTCTCTTCCGCGAGGTGTCCGGTAAATAAATCCCTGCTGAATCAAAAATGGCTCGTAAACCTCTTCAATAGTTTCAGCACTTTCACTTACAGCTGTCGCCAGGGTAGTAATACCTACAGGACCACCTTTGAACTTGTCGATGATGGTTTCCAGGATCTTGTTGTCCATTTCATCCAGTCCATGCGCGTCCACATTCAACGCTTTTAAGCTATACCTCGCGATCTCAATATCGATCTTTCCGTTACCTTTTATCTGTGCAAAATCCCGAACCCTTCTTAGCAAGGCATTTGCGATACGCGGAGTTCCACGACTTCTGCCAGCAATTTCGATAGCAGCTTCCTGTGATATTGGAACTTTTAGGATCTCAGAACTCCTTTCTACGATGCCTGAAAGCAGTTCAGTAGAATAATACTGTAGTCTGCTGGAAATACCAAATCGTGCACGCATGGGCGCTGTAAGCAATCCTGAGCGTGTTGTAGCTCCAATTAAAGTGAATGGATTTAAATTGATTTGTACAGTTCTTGCGTTAGGACCGGTTTCGAGCATTATGTCAATTCGATAATCCTCCATGGCAGAATACAGGTATTCTTCTACTATGGGACTCAATCGATGAATTTCATCAATAAACAGAATATCACGCTCATCAAGATTTGTAAGCAAACCAGCGAGGTCTCCGGGTTTATCAAGAACAGGACCCGAAGTAATCTTTATTCCAACATTGAGTTCATTTGCAAGTATATGCGCCAGGGTGGTTTTTCCCAGACCTGGAGGTCCATGAAACAAGGTATGATCCAGCGCATCTCCACGCATGTTAGCTGCCTGCACAAAGATCTGCAGATTCTCCAGCACCTGTTCCTGTCCCGCAAAGTCATCAAAACTTAGGGGCCTTAAAGCTCTTTCTATGTCAAATTCTTCAGGAGAAAGATTCTCTCCACTGGCATCCAGGTTCTCGTTCATCATTTATTTGCTTTTCGCAATGTATTCTTTAGTTTGCTTGATCCAATCTTCAGAATTGTCCAGACTAATCTCAGGCTGCACTCCTACAGACTCATATTCCAGATATTTTTTATCGCCTTTAAAAGTAAAGAATCCTTTGAAGTTATAGCAGGGAAAATCATAAGTTTTACCAAGTTCATACGCGATAGTTCCGCTAGTTTTACTTCCAAGTAAGGTTACATTTTTAAACTTCTGAAGTCTTAGAGCGAACTGCTCTGCATTACTCACAGTGTTCCCATTTATCAGTACATATAATCTTGCATTCTTATAGTTTTTCCGTAGATATTTATAGAGAATATCAGAATTTCTATCACCACCTCCACCATTGTCGCGAAGATCCAGGATCAGGTCTTTAGTAACAGGTTTCTCTTCCAGACTTTTATAGAAGTTTTCTGCATTCTTCAAAACGGGATTGTAACCGGAAAAACTTCCAATTCTCATATAAGTAATATCACCTGATTTTGAATATTGATAAGTTTCTGTATCTTCTATACTGGAAAGATCTGGACTGGCGTTGGACTTTGAAAGCTGTAGTTTTGAAATATGACCATTCTTGATCTCCAGGGGGAAATTCACAAGTTGCTTGTCGTGAAACTGACCTATTGCAGCTAGATAGCGACCATTCCCGTATTTCAAGAATCGACCTATAATTTCCCCTTTCTGCCATACCTCTTCTCCACCGCTAAGGTTGACCAAAGTTAGATTTTCTTCAGATTTATATACTCCTATGCTAAAACCATCACGGGAATAGATACCCTCAACATCTTCTAGTGGTTTTAGCTCAAGTTTCGTTTTTAAACTATCCAGATCACCTTCAAATTCTGGAAATTCCTGGTAGGTCGTATCAGATTGATTTACATCAAAACCAACTTCAGAATACATCATATTATGCCGATCATTCAGAGTAACAAGTATTTTACTCATCTGTTGAAAACAATCATATTCTGGGTAGTTCCCTGAATACGAATAATTATTGGCAGCACTTAATGCTTTATTGTATGCAGATAGATCTGATGTATTCCTGGTGACAGGTAAATTCTGGACGGTTTTATTGAAAACTTCAACATTCCGGCTGCAGTCACAATAACTCTGGGAAGAAAGGCTAAAGCTAATTATCAAAAGCAAGCAAGAGAATAAATATTTCATTTCAACTGATTTCCAAAAAGATATTACAATTTGAGAAGTCGGTAAAACATATAGAATAAAAAAAGCCTTTTCCGTAGTGGAAAAGGCTTTCTATATAGACTTAATGTTTTCTAGTGATTTAATTCTTCCTCACCTTCCTGAAGTGGCACAGTTTGCGGCACGAAATCCTGTCCAGCAATTACATACTCACCGTCTTCTCCAGTTTTAGAGTAATCATAAGGCCATCTGTAAACTGATGGTATTGGTCCAGGCCAGTTTCCATGCACATGTTTTACAGGAGTAGTCCATTCCAGTGTATTTGATCTCCAAGGGTTTTGAACAGCCTTCTTTCCGTAGAACATAGAAGAGAAGAAGTTATAAATAAACACCAACTGAACTAACGCAGTAATGATAGCAGCTACCGTAATGATAACATTTACATCGGCATAATCGTCAAAATATGGGAAACTTGTGTTCGTATAATAACGTCTTGGAAGACCAGCGATCCCGATAAAGTGCATTGGGAAAAAGACTCCGTAAGCACCTACAGCTGTTACCCAGAAGTGGATATAACCAAGATTCTTATTCATCATTCTACCAAACATCTTAGGGAACCAGTGGTAAACTCCTGCAAATAGTCCGTACAATGCAGAGATACCCATCACCAGGTGGAAGTGAGCAACCACGAAGTACGTATCATGCACGTTAATATCCAGTGTAGAATCCCCTAGGATAATACCTGTTAGACCTCCCGTGATGAAGGTTGATACAAGACCTATCGAGAATAACATTCCCGGGTTCATTTGTAAGTTACCTTTCCACAACGTTGTGATATAGTTAAAAGCTTTTACAGCTGATGGTATCGCAATTAGTAATGTGGTAAAGGTAAATACCGATCCAAGGAACGGGTTCATACCAGATACGAACATATGGTGACCCCAAACGATCGTAGATAAGAATGCGATAGCCAAAATAGATGCTACCATCGCACGATATCCAAAGATTGGCTTACGTGAGTTTGTAGCGATAATTTCTGAAGTGATCCCTAGTGCTGGAAGTAATACGATATAAACTTCAGGGTGACCAAGGAACCAGAATAAGTGTTCGAAAAGTACCGGAGAACCTCCCTGGTGACTTAATACTTCTCCTTTAATAAAGATATCACTTAAGAAGAAGGATGTTCCAAAACTTCTATCCATGATTAATAGTAATGCAGCTGAAAGTAATACCGGGAACGATACAACTCCAATAATAGCTGTTACAAAGAACGCCCAGATAGTAAGAGGAAGTCTGGTCATAGACATCCCTGCAGTTCTAAGGTTCAATACCGTAACAATATAATTCAAGGATCCTAGTAATGAAGATGCAATGAAGATCGCCATAGAAACCAACCATAATGTCATCCCTGTACCAGAACCGCTAATTGCCTGTGGTAATGCAGATAATGGAGGATAAATCGTCCAACCTGCCATCGCTGGTCCTGACTCCACGAACAATGAACATAGCATGATCACTGATGAAAGGAAGAACAACCAGTAGGAAACCATGTTAAGGAATCCTGAGGCCATATCCCGCGCACCAATTTGCAACGGAATTAATAAGTTCGAGAACGTACCAGAAAGTCCGGCAGTTAATACAAAGAATACCATGATAGTACCGTGAATAGTAACAAGTGCCAGGTAAATACTTGGTGACATTACTCCTTCCGGTGCCCAACGTTCTCCTAATAGTGCTTCAAAAACCCAGAAAGACTCCTCTGGCCATGCAAGCTGAATACGGAAAAGGATGGACATCCCAATACCTACTATTCCCATTAGAAGACCTGTAATAAGATATTGCTTCGCAATCATCTTATGATCGGTACTGAAAATATACTTTGTTATAAAAGTTTCCTTATGATGATGTCCGTGATCATCGTGGTGATCGTGTGCCGGTGCTGTTGCAGTTGCTGACATATCTCTAATTTCTTTATCTTAAAATTGTACGTTCGTTATCTATTCTATTGAAGCTACTGCATTCTCACCTTCCGGTGCATTTTCAGTCTCCATCTCCCCTTCAGAATCTTCTTGCATTGACTCTGGCGTGCCATCTCCAGCAGTATCTTCTGGTCTATCTACATTCTGACTACTTTCTTCCATAGTACTTCCAAATGTAGGCTGCTCTGACATCCATGCATTGAAATCTTCTTCAGATTCCACTACGATCTTCATTTGCATGTTGTAGTGTGCCTGTCCACAGATCTTATTACATAATAAGAAATACTCAAATTCATACTCATCAAGGGTAGCTTCACCCTGTGCTCTTAGTACTTCGTTACGCTCATTTCTTACCTCATTTACGCTCTTCACCTTATCTCGCATGTACTCACTTTCTCTCATTTCTTCGGAAGTGATCGTTGGAGTAAAACCGAATTGAGTGATCATTCCAGGAACTACGTTCATTTGTGCACGGAAGAATGGGAAATAAGCTGAATGCAATACATCCTGAGATCTGAATTTGAAAAGTACTGGTCTGTCTACCGGTAAATGCAATTCAGTAGTGATAACATCATCTTTTCCATAAGAATCAGATTCATCTACACCTAACTGGTTCACACCTTCGATAAAACGAACATTAGCTTTTCCTAAGGTATTATCTTCTCCAGAGTATCTTGCTCTCCAGTCAAACTGGTAAGCGTAAACCTCGATCACTAAAGGATCTTCGTCCTCATTGATATTCATGATATCACTCCAGGTAAATAATCCGTAGATAATAAGACCAGCAAGAGTAATTACAGGAATGATCGTCCAGATAAATTCCAGCTTATCATTATCTGCATAAAACAATGCTTTTTGAGTTTTCTTCCCTTTGTATTTAAACGCGAAATAGTGAAGTAGACCCTGAGTAATGATCTGTACGAACATGATAAGTCCGATAGATACAAACATTAAGGTGTCATATTCTGAACCATGTTCAGAAGCAGCTTCCGGAAGGTAGAATTTACTGTATTCCCAGAAACAGAATATGGTAATAACGTAAAGGAAAATTACAAATGCTAGCATCAGGATCCCGTGAGTACGGTTATCCTTATCGTTTGCAACCTGTGAAGTATCCTCATCTGATCCCTTCGATAACTGAAAGATCTTAGAGATCTGCCAACCTGTTACGGCCAGAAGTGCGAGTACTATGATTACTAAAAATACGGTCATTTTATAAGTTCTTCTTTAAACAATCAATCTTTATTAATAGTGGTAATGTTTACTTTCTTTCAAGTATGGATTACCTTTTACCAGTAGCGGTGCCTTTGTAAGCGCATTGAACACAATGAAAGAGAATAAACCTCCGAACAATAGCATTGCACTAATTTCAGGAATACCTATAAACCAGGATTCTCCAACAGTCGCAGGCATAACCATTACATAAACGTTGATGTAGTGACCACCAAGGATAATGATACCTGTCATAACGACAAACCAGTTCACTCGTTTGTAATCGCTGTTCATCAACAATAATACCGGGAATAGGAAGTTTGTTACTATCATTCCCCAGAAAAGTATAGGATAATCATTCATCCTCTGGATAAAGTAAACCACCTCTTCAGGAATATTTGAATACCATATCAACATAAACTGAGAGAACCAAAGGTAGGTCCAGAAAATACTGATCCCGAACATGAATTTTGCAAGGTCATGAATATGACTGTTATTTACGAATTCAAGGTAACCTCTTGACTTTAGATATATTGATATAATAGCGATCGTAGTGATCCCGGAAACAAACATACTTGCGAATACGAACCATCCGAATAATGTACTAAACCAGTGCGGATCTAAACTCATGATCCAGTCCCATGACATCATAGACTCGGTCACGATAAAGAATACAAGGAATCCTGCAGATAGCTTGAAAGTCTTTTTAAAGATCGAAAGATCTGTTGCATCGTCCATCTTTCTAGAGTTCTTTACAAGTAAATGTCTGAAGATAGCCCACCCAGCAAGGTAGATAGCAGCTCTAATTAAGAAAAACGGTACGTTTAAGTATGCTGTTTTATTCTGAATGATTTCATCATGTGCTACTACTTCAGGATCCATCCATACGAATAGATGGTTTAAGTGTAAACCTGAAAGAACAAGTATTACAAAAACGATAAGCCCACCAGGTAGTAAGTAAGCAGTGATAGCTTCCATCACTCTGAATAATACCGGTGACCAACCTGCCTGTGCAGCGTATTGTACGGCGTAAAAGGCAAGAACTCCTAAAGAGATCATGAAGAAAAAGAATGCTGCCACATAAAGTGCAGCCCATGGCTTATTCTGTAACTGGTGCAGTATATGCTCCATATGCTCAGCCTCATGAGATGCTTCTTCACCGTGACCAGCTTCAGCGTGATCTGCTTCAGCTGAATGATCAATATTATCTTCAGTGTGTTCTATATTCTCAACTTCAGTGTTTCCACCAGGAATCTGCTCTACATTAACTTCGTGAGTTTCATCTGTCGCATGCTCTTCCCCGTGATGTTCAGAAGCCATCATTGCCTCCACATCCTCGATAGTTTCTGGAGCCGCGATAAACCCGTAAACGAGACCTATTGCTCCCACAACCATACAAATGATTGCTGCTAATTTTATTTTACTGGATAGCGTATACATATTGATAGATCTAAATCTTTATTCTTGAGTTTCAGTTTGGTTGTTTTCGGTAGCACCTTCAGCAGCGGTATCGCCAGCATCCTCATAGATATTAGCATCTGCTCTGGAAGGAAGAAGGCTTGTTTGCTCTTCTTCAAATTCTCTTTCAGGTTTACCTTCCAACTTATCTTTTAAGCTCATCACATAGTGATCAATCTGCCAGCGTTCTTCAATAGAAGTCTGAGAAGCATAAGATCCCATGTTATTAATTCCGTAGTACATTACATGATAAACACTACCTTCAGTAATTGCTCTACCCGCATCATCGTAAGATGGTACACCAAGGATCTTTTCTCTTTCTACAAGTATTCCTTTTCCATCTCCTTTATCACCGTGGCAAACAGCACAATAAATAGTGTACAATCCTTTACCTTCTGCTAGGTTATCCTGAGTATATGGAATTGGATTATTAAGATTTGCCTTAGCATTTGCAATTCCTGCTGCAGAATTTTCGTAATCGTACGGCATCCATCCTCTTGGGATAGATCCTTCTACCGGTAACTTTGCCTCCTGAGCATTCTCAAATACCTTGTATTCACCGTAAGTTTCGTAACCTACAGACTCATACATATCTGGCATGTACTGATAGTTTGGATCCTCCTTGTCATTGCAGGAAACAACTGCAAAGCCAAGCAGACAAAATCCTATAGTTTTATGGAACAAACTTCTCATTATCACTATTTATTATCTATTAATCTAATTTCAGATGCACCAGTATCGTAAAGAAACTTGGTAAGATCATCTATGTTATGGTTCGCAGCATCCACTTCCATAAGAAACAGGTCATCTGTAGTTCTTACATCAGGGTTTTCAGCTTTTTTAAATGGCCATAATCTACTTCTCATATAGAAGGTGATTACCATAAGGTGAGCTGCAAAGAATACTGTAAGTTCAAACATGATAGGTACGAATGCCGGCATATTCTGAAGAAAGCTAAAACTTGGTTTTCCTCCAATATCCTGTGGCCAGTCCTCGATCATGATAAAATTCATCATAGCAACTGCTACTGCCAAACCAACCAATCCATAAAGGAATGCGGTGATGGCAAGTCTTGTTGGAGCAAGTCCCATTGCTTTATCAAGTCCGTGAACCGGAAATGGACAATAGATCTCTCCAATATGATAGCGTGCTTCACGAATCTGCTTTACAGCCTGTAAAAGCAGGTCGTCATCTTGGTAAATAGCGTGTAAAACTTTAGATGCCATCCTGATTATTTATTTTTTAGTTTGTTTGCCTGCTCTGTCCATCCAGCTCTGTTAGCCTGGATAGGGAAGTTTTCGATCACTTCATCAAGCAAGACAAAATCCTGTTCTGTCAATTTACTAACCTGGTCGAAAAGGTAAATACCAACCTGATGGAAATGCTGTTGCAATAATGGTCCGACATTTTTAAGTCTGGTAAGATCATCTGCAGACTGTGTTGCAGGATCATAAGTACCAATTCTTCCTAACATCTCATCGATACGGTCTTTCATCACTTCTGAAACTACCATACCATCTGCGTTCACAGTATCCTCATGAGGATGATCTGCTTCTACCGTTTTTTGATGTTCTGTATCTTCAATTTTATGGTGAATTCCATCTTCCTCATTCTGCATAGGATTTCTACCTACTGCCTGAGGATCGTAATGCAAGACATCATCACCATGCTGAGCTCTTAGTTTTTTATACTTTTCTCCGGAAGCCTTCAGAATTGTTTTTACCTCTGCCTGAGCGATCACTGGGAACGAACGAGCATATAGTAAGAACAACACAAAGAAGAATCCAATGGTTCCAATAAAGATCCCGATATCCACAAATGTTGGTGAGAACATCGTCCATGAAGATGGAAGGTAATCACGGTGAAGTGAAGTCACGATAATTACAAAACGTTCGAACCACATCCCGATGTTTACTACGATTGAAATAAAGAAAGAGAACATAATGCTGGTACGTAATTTCTTGAACCACATGAACTGTGGAGAGAACACGTTACAGGTCATCATACTCCAGTATGCCCACCAGTAAGGTCCGGTAGCCCTGTTAAGGAATGCATACTGTTCGTACTCAACACCAGAGTACCATGCGATCACTAACTCAGTAATATATGCAGTACCTACAATAGAACCTGTGATCATGATCACGATGTTCATCAATTCGATATGCTGAATAGTTATATAGTCTTCAAGATTGGAAACCTTTCTCATGATGATAAGTAAGGTGTTCACCATCGCAAATCCAGAGAAGATCGCACCCGCAACGAAGTAAGGAGGGAAAATGGTCGTATGCCATCCCGGAATTACCGATGTTGCAAAGTCAAAAGATACAATTGTGTGTACAGAAAGTACAAGTGGCGTTGCCAATCCGGCAAGTACTAGCGATACCTCTTCGAAACGTTGCCAGTCTTTAGCACGTCCACTCCATCCAAAGGATAGAATTCCGTAGACTTTCTTAGTAAAAGGAGTGATCGCACGGTCACGGATCATTGCAAAATCAGGTAGTAATCCAGTCCACCAGAATACCAGTGATACAGAAAGATACGTAGAGATCGCAAATACATCCCAAAGAAGTGGCGAGTTAAAGTTCACCCATAGTGATCCAAACTGGTTAGGAATTGGAAGTACCCAATATGCCAGCCATGGACGGCCCATGTGAATAAGCGGGAAAAGACCAGCCTGCATTACAGAGAAAATGGTCATTGCCTCTGCAGACCTGTTAATTGCCATTCTCCATTTCTGGCGGAAAAGCAATAGTACAGCAGAGATAAGTGTACCGGCGTGACCAATACCTACCCACCACACGAAGTTGGTAATATCCCAGGCCCAACCTACGGTTTTGTTTAATCCCCAGGTACCAATACCTGTAGAAATTGTGTAAACTATACATCCTACACCCCAAAGAAAGGCAACAAGGGCAATAGAGAAAACTATCCACCAGGATTTGTTAGCCCGTCCTTCAACCGGAGCAGCAACATCTACCGTCACATCGTGATAGCTTTTGTTCCCGGTAACTAGAGGCTTTCGTATAGGTGCTTCGTAATGAGACATATCCTTCTAATTGATTCTTAGTTATTCGTTATTTTAAGCTTCGGTTGTATTTCTAACTTTCGTCTGGTACATCACGTTTGGTTTTGTACCTACATACTCAAGAAGATGATACATCCTGTCGTCATTTTTCTTTTCAAGAACTTTCGAGTCTTTGTTATTCACATCCCCAAAGACCATCGCACCTTTATCACAAGCAGCAGAACAAGCAGTCTGGAATTCTCCATCTTCGATCGTTCTACCTTCTCTCTTCGCATCAAGAATGGTTTTCTGAGTTTTTTGAATACACATAGAACATTTCTCCATTACCCCTCTGGAACGTACAGTAACGTCAGGATTAAGAACCATTCTACCCAGGTCGTTGTTCAGGTGATAATCAAACTCATCATTCTGAGCGTAATTGAACCAGTTGAAACGACGTACTTTATAAGGACAGTTGTTCGCACAGTATCTAGTACCAACACATCTGTTATAAATCATTTGATTCTGACCCTGTCTACCGTGAGAAGTTGCCGCAACAGGACAAACTGTTTCACATGGAGCATGGTTACAATGCTGACACATTACCGGCTGGAATACAACCTGAGGATTATCAGCCGTAGATTCAAGTCTGTCGAAAGTAGACAACGAACCTTCTCCTTCTCTATCCCCAAAGATATAGTCTCCAAAACCAAGACCTGAAGCATCTTCTTTTTCCTCGATATCTTCAGTAAAATTCTCTTCAGAAGAGAAGTAACGGTCAATACGCAACCAGTGCATATCTCTGGACTTTCTTACTTCCTCTTTTCCAACTACAGGAACGTTGTTTTCAGAATGACAGGCGATCACACAAGCACCACATCCGGTACATGCATTCAGGTCGATACTCAAATTGAAGTGAGGACCTGTAGATCTATCGAAACTCTCCCAGATATCAACTTCCGGAGAAGTTACTGGAGTTTCCTGGTGATCTAAAGAAACCTCTGGAACATGGTTCCATACGTGAGCATCTTTAGTATTGAAAATCTCAAGGGTTGTTTCCTTGATAATATCTCCACGACCCATCAATGTATTATGAAGCTGAACACAGGCGAATTCATGAACACCCGGAGCTTTTTCTATTTTTACCTTCTGAACAGATCTAAAGTCATTGTACAATGGATACGCATTCACACCTGTTTGCATCTCTTCCTGAACACCGGCCTTTCTACCGTATCCAAGTGCAAGACCGACAGATCCTTTTGCCTGTCCTGGCATGATATAAACCGGAACATTCTGAACTACTGTGTCACCAACGCTAACATTGACATAGCTACCGTTAAGTCCGCCATTTGCAACATGTTCGTTCATAACTCCCATCGCCTCGGCATCTGCCTTAGACATGGTAATGTAGTTATCCCAACTTGCTCTGGTTAATGGATCTGGCATTTCCTGCAACCATGGGTTGTTCGCCTGCTGTCCATCTCCAATCGCAGTGTTGGTATAAAGACTTAATTCAAAACCTTCACCGTCAAGATCATCAATGCTGTAGGAAATAGCTGATGCACTGCTTCCTGCTGAAGCCGGAAGAGCTACTGGTGAACTAGCTTCAAAGACACCATCATGAAGCACTTCGCTCCAGTTACGATCTCCAAGTCCGCCAGACCAGGTTTCCTGAATATATTCGTAATAAGACTGGTTATTATCTGTCCATTTCAATAACGTATCCTGAAATTGTCTGGTATCAAATAATGGTCTTATTGTTGGCTGCATAAGGCTGAAAGCCTTTTCGCTATACTGAATATCTCCCCAGCTTTCAAGATAGTGCGGAGTTGCAGCAACATATTTACTTAGTTTAGAAGTCTCATCAGTTCTTGTAGTAAAATCAACTACAGTTTTCACTTTTTTAAGACCTTCCACAAATTCTTTAGAATTTGGAAGCGTATGAACCGGATTTAGACCAGCGATCATAAGAGCGCCGATACTTCCGTTATTCATATCCTTTACCAGTTGCGCTACTTCACTAGCATTTCCCTGGCGAGTTACTCGAGCATTCGAAGAATCCATTACTTGACTTCCCAAAGCTTCGTTGATCTCCAACGCCCATCCCTGTGCTTCCTCATCTGGAATTCCACATACAACCACAGCAGCACTTCCTGCTTTTCTAAGCTGTCTTGCCGCTTTCACGACTGCATCATCAAGCTTTTCAGAAAGACCACTGGTAGAACCACCAGCGATATAACCTTTAAGAGCAGCCATAACGGCTTTTTGCTCAGATGGTTTAACAGGAACACGCTTATCTGCATTTGCTCCGGTCAATGACATATTCGATTCAAACTGGATATGACGTGACATTTTACCATTTTCAGGTATTCTGGTTTTTGCAAAAGCAGCATCAAAACCACCACCTTGCCAGTCACCAAGGAAATCTGCACCAACACCAACTACTGTTTCTACTTTAGAGAAATCGTAGTGAGGCAGCGCACGTCTTCCGTATTTAGACTGAAATGCATTCAATGCAGGATCTTCTGAAACAGTATCATACACTACATGGCGTACATTCCCAAATTTCGAAGAAAACTCCTGAATTAGTTTTGCAGTTGAAGGACTAGCAAATGTTTGCGTAAGCAATACCACCTCGCCGTTAGCGTTTTCAAGATCTGAAACAACCTGACGGTCGAATTCTTCCCATGAAACATTTCTTCCTTCAATCATTGGGCGTTTAACCCTTTTAGTATCATACAATGAAAGTACCGAAGCATGAACACGAGCGTTAACTCCGCCCTTGAACTTCGAAAGATCATTATTTTCAATTTTTACAGGACGACCTTCACGTGTCTTAACCAATACACTAGCGAAGTCGAAACCATCAGCAATAGTTGTCGCATAGTAGTTAGCAACACCAGGAACGATCCTGTCTGGCTGAACCACGTAAGGAATAGACTTTACCACCGGGCCTTCACAGGCAGCCAGTGATGCCGCTGCTGTACTGAAACCAACATACTTAAGGAAATCACGTCTTGAAGTTTTTGAATCTGCAAGATTTTCTTTATCCCCAAGAAAGTCCTCAATCGGGATCTCCTCGGCGAATTCCTTTTGCTGGAGCGTCTCAACAACAGAGCTTTTATCTTCCAGCTCTTCAACACTTTTCCAGTATTTCTTGTTTGATGACATATTATATCTAAATATTAGCTTCTTAAATTAAACCTGAACTTCAGGATTTTAGTAGTGACACTTACCACATTCTAAACCACCCATTTGAGCAGCCGTAAGCTCTTCTACACCATATTTCTTAGATAACTCTTCATGAATCTTTTCATAGTACTCGTTACCCTCAATTCTGATATTCGTTTCACGGTGACAGTTAATACACCATCCCATGGTTAGAGGCGCGTTTTGATATACGATCTCCATTTCTTCGATAGGACCATGACATTTCTGACATTCAATTCCAGCTACACTTACGTGCTGCGAGTGATTGAAGTATGCGAAATCTGGCAGGTTATGAATACGAACCCATTTAACTGGTTTCTCTTCTCCAGAATAAGTTCTGGAAGCTGGATCCCAACCGGTCGCATCATATAACTTTGCGATCTCTTTATCGTAAAATTCTTTAGAGTATTCTTCAGTAGCCGTTTCAGGAGACACTTCAGCAATAGCCTTGTGACAGTTCATACAAACATTTAGAGAAGGAATCCCGGAATGTTTAGAAACTCTTGCAGAAGAGTGACAGTACTTACACTCGATCTGATTATCACCTGCGTGAATTCTATGTGAATAGTGAATTGGCTGAATTGGCTGATATCCCTGATCAACACCAATCTGCATTAAAAAACCGTAAGAGAAGTAACCAACAGTAAGCAACACAAAGATTGAGGTTACCACAAGAAGGAATTGATTCTCTACGAAAGACTGGTATAAAGGTTTAGTTTTTGGCTTCTCCGGAATTGCAATTCCAGACGCAGAAGCGAAATTTCTTAATGTTTTGTTTACAAGGAAAAGCACCACAAGAAGAAGCACCAATACAAAAGCAAGAATTCCTAAAATGATATTTACAGAAACACCACCTGAACCTTCACCTCCACCTGACTGAGCTGCACCAGTAGTTGCCGCTGTTGGCTCTGGTTTAGGCTGCTCAACGTAAGCAAGAATATTATCAATATCACTCTCGGTCAATTGAGGAAAAGCCGGCATTGCCGTTTGATTCCATTCATTGTAAACTTCATTAGCTTCAGCATCACCACTGGCGATCAATGCAGCAGAATTCTGGATCCAGTCATAAAGCCATTCCATTTCATGTCTATCTGTCGCACCATTTAAGGCAGGACCAATAGAATTAGAATAAGGTTTGTGACAGGCTGCACACAATGAATTGAATAATTCTTTACCAGCAGCAGCATCTCCAAGAGAGGCAGCAGCTGCTCCAGCACCAGCATCAGCTTCGGTCGCCGGGCCAGACTCAGCCTGAGCTGTACTATCCTGCGCCGTCTGATCCTGCGCATGCGCGAACAGAGAAAATGTAAATAAGAAAGCTACGCTTAAGAGTAGTTGTCGCGAAATTGAATGGCGGAAAATCACCTTTTTCATATTTTAAGTTCGATTAACGTCTAAACTTTGGTACGGTTTTTACACTCAGTATTTTAGGGCTAAATACCTAAAAAGGTACCTTTAAATTCAGGCACAAAAGTAATACTTATAGACGATTCTAGGAATGTTAGATAAGTGTTAATGGGTAATTTATAATAGTTCTAAATAATATTTTACAAGCTGTTTAAGTTATTATATTTTACATTTGTCAAAAGACCACAAGCTATGAAAAAACCTAATATACAGTACTCATTTGCGATTGCAGCTTTTTTCCTTCTTTTTAATCTGAGTTCCAGCGCTCAACAAGCCAGTGTTGAAATTCAACAAAGCAAAAAGATCGATAAACTAATGGAAGTTAAGAAAGAATTGAGTGATAATAATAAAATTGGTGACCGCTTCGTGATACAGTTATTTTATGGTGATAATGGTAAAGCAAACGAGGTAATTCAGAAGTACCGGAATCTTTACGAATACCCATCCAAGATCGCCTATGAAGCTCCAAATTATAAAGTATGGGTAGGTAACTTTAGAAACAGACTGGAAGCAGATAGAGCGCTCCTTACTCTTAAAGAAGACTTTCCTTCAGCTTTTATTCCGAAGCCACAGAGGAAATAAGAATTTGAATATTATACATTAAAAGCGGCTCGATGAGCCGCTTTTTTGTTGAAAGATTTTCGGGAACTGATATGCCCGAACACCATACCAGATCAAGTACGTATAGCTGAAGATTTCTCAATAATCCAGGATTTTAAATAAAGTTACATCGCCCTTATCCCCAACTCTTCCTGAGATGTACTTCTCGGTCAATTCCGGGTTTTCTATAGTCAACTACTCATACTCTTATTCCACAACGAGTGGAGATATATCTATAGTTTTCAAGTTAGAACATGTAAAGCAAACATTGAAAATTCATACTCGAAAAAGCCACAGTCTTAAAATCTTACATGGAAATCAATTAATCCGGGGTCATATTTGTAACTATGAATTACCCAAAGAATCAAGGTTATTAATCTAATTTGATTCCTGCAATCTAATTAGATATTTCACACTTATAGTTATTCCGAATGGGATGTTTTGCTTTCCAGCTAGTCAATGCAGTTTACTGCTGAACTGCACCAATGCGATTGCTGTCTCTAAAAATAGTAGCTGCCCTCAACTCATCAATGGTTAAATCCAAACCTGCAATTTTATGGGTACGCAGAAATCATCAAAACATACTATAATGGGTTTTGCAGGAATTGATTTGAATCTTCAGAAACAAAGACTAATAGGTACTATTAATATCTTATTACACAATCCATATTGGCACGAATCTGAGCTTTTGGTATCAATAATTTCCCACAAATACTGTCGACACCACTAACAAAAAAAAAGCGGCTCATAGAGCCGCTTTTTTTCTTGAGTATCCTACTCAGTTTATTTTGATTTCAAGGTTTTCTTAACCTCTACTTCTCTAAATGCTTCTACTACATCACCTTCTCTAATGTCGTTGTAGTTCTTAACCTGAAGACCACAATCATAACCTTTCTTCACCTCTTTAACGTCATCTTTGAAACGTTTTAATGAAGCTAGTTCTCCAGTGTAAACGACTACGCCGTCTCTAATAAGGCGTATTCCAGCACTTCTGTAGATAGTTCCTGCAGTTACCATACAACCAGCGATCGTACCAACCTTAGAGATCTTAAAGGTCTCTCTAATCTCTGCAGTACCAGTGATCTCCTCTTTAAGTTCCGGTGAAAGCATACCTTCCATCGCATCTTTAAGATCATTGATCGCATCGTAGATGATCGAGTAAGTACGGATATCAATTTCTTCCTTATCAGCCACCATTCTGGCATTACCTGCAGGTCGAACATTAAATCCTATAATTACCGCATCAGATGCTGAAGCTAACAGTACATCACTTTCAGTAATTGCACCAACTCCTTTATGTATAATATTCACTTGAATCTCTTCCGTAGAAAGCTTCTGGAAACTATCTGTAAGCGCTTCTACTGAACCATCCACATCCCCTTTCAGGATTATATTAAGTTCTTTAAAGTCACCAAGTGCGATACGTCTACCAATTTCATCAAGCGTTATGTGACGCTGAGTTCTAACATTCTGCTCACGTTGTAACTGAGTTCTACGTGCTGCGATATCTTTTGCTTCACGCTCATCTTCCATGACTTTGAAAGTATCACCTGCCTGAGGAGCACCATCAAGTCCTAAAATAGACACTGGCGTAGATGGTCCGGCTTCTTTCACCTCGTGACCACGCTCATCATGCATTGCTTTGATTTTACCACTATTTCTACCGGCAAGTACATAATCTCCAATCTTAAGAGTACCAGCCTGAACAAGAATAGTTGCAATATAACCCCGACCTTTATCAAGGAATGCTTCCACCACTGTACCTTTGGCAAGTTTCTTAGGATTAGCCTTCAATTCCAGGATTTCAGCTTCAAGAAGTACTTTTTCAAGTAATTCTTTCACGCCAGCTCCTGTTTTCGCAGAAATATCATGTGACTGAATCTTACCACCCCAGTCTTCTACAAGAAGATCCATCTGGGCAAGTTTCTCTTTTATCTTTTCTGGATTCGCCGTTGGCAAATCAGATTTGTTGATCGCGAAGATGATTGGAACTCCTGCAGCCTGTGCGTGAGAGATCGCTTCTTTTGTTTGAGGCATCACATCATCATCTGCCGCAATCACAATAATCGCGATATCTGTTACCTGTGCACCACGAGCACGCATCGCCGTAAAGGCTTCGTGACCAGGAGTATCCAGGAATGCAATTTTTTGTCCGCCATCAAGCTCAACTCCATATGCACCAATATGCTGCGTGATCCCCCCACTTTCACCGGCAATTACATTCTCTTTACGAACGTAATCCAATAAGGATGTTTTACCATGATCCACGTGACCCATTACAGTTACGATTGGAGCTCTGGTTACAAGATCTTCAGGATTCTCTTCAACTTCTTCAACTGTTTCTTCTACATCTGCAGTGGTGAATTCAACTTCATAGCCAAATTCTTCAGCAACGATAGTTAATGTTTCAGCATCTAGACGCTGATTCATGGTTACCATCATTCCAAGGGACATACATGCTGAGATAATCTTAGTTACCTGAACATCCATCATAGTTGCAACTTCACTTACAGTAACGAATTCTGTTACCTTTAAGATCTTATCATCAGATTCCTGCTGTGCAAGATCATCTGCAGAACGTTGCCTGTGTTCGTCTCTTTTCTGTCTTCTATATTTAGCACCTTTACCTTTAGAAGATTTCCCCTGAAGTTTCTCCAGAGTTTCACGTACTTGTTTCTGTACTTCTTCTTCAGTTGGCTCTTCCTTTGTAATAGGTTTGCTTCTTGCTCTTCCGCCTTTTTTGGCAGCTGCACCACGCGGACTGTTTCCACCACCACCTTTTACATCTTTACTGATGCGACGACGACGTTTCTTACGCTTGTCCTTTTCGTCCTTAGATTCGGTTTTCTTCTCGTCCTTCTTCTTTACAGGTTTCTTGAACTGTGAAAGGTCGATCTTCTTACCGGTGAAGTTAGGTCCGTCGAGCTTCGTGTAGTTGGTCTTGATCGTATCAGAACCTTCTTCTTTCTTCTCTTCGGTAGCTTCTGGAGCATCGGGAGCTTTTTCAGTTTCAGCTTTAGCCTCAGTTTTCACTTCTGGCTTCGCTTCTTCTTTTTTAGCAACCGGAGCTTCCTCCTTCTTAGGAGCAGGAGCTTCTTTTTTCTCAGCAGGTTTTTCCGCAGAAACCTCTTTAGGCTTTTCTGCAGATTTTGCTGGTTGTTCTTTTTCTTCAGTAGTCTTCTCAGCTTCTTTGACAGGTTCAGCTGGAGTTTCTTTTACTTCTTCAGTTTCTTTAGAGGCTTCTTCCGCAGGAGCTTGCTCTCCGGGCTTTTTGTCCAGGTCTATCTTACCAACCGTTTTAGGACCGGCAAGCTTGGCTCGGGAAGAAGAAACTTCTTCTTTCTTCACCTCTTCAGCTTTACGCTTTTCCTCTATTTCCTTGCGAAGTTCCTCCTTCTCCTTCTTTCTCTCTTCTCCTACTTCTTTGGAAGCAACCTTTTTACTCTTATCGGTTTGGAACTCGTCAGAAAGCACCTCGTAGATTTCTCCCGAGATCTTGGTAGTTGGACGTGCATCAATCTCGTAGCCTTTGGAAGTAAGATATTCCACAGCCCTGTCTAACGAGATATTGAACTCACGTAGAACTTTATTTAATCGCGTTGTTTTCGCTTCTGCCATAAATTGCCCTCTAAATTAACCTCTTTTAATGTAATCTATATTAAAAAAATATTATTCTTCAAATTCTGAGCGAAGAACCGACATAACGTCTTTGATGGTTTCTTCCTCAAGGTCTGTACGACGTACAAGATCATCAACATCCTGTTCCAATACAGCCTTTGCAGTATCCAGACCAATTTTTGAAAATTCGGCGATTACCCAATCTTCAATTTCATCTGTAAACTCTTTTAACTCTACATCTTCCTCAACACCTTCTCTGTAAACATCGATCTCATAACCGGTTAATTGCCCGGCCAGTCTAATGTTGTGACCACCTCTACCAATTGCTTTGGAAACTTCTTCCGGCTTCAGCATTACCTCAGCAGTTTTAGCTTCCTCATCCATTTTAATGCTGGTTATCTTCGCAGGGCTCAGGGCTCTTGTGATGAATAACTGCTCATTATTGGTGAAATTGATCACATCAATGTTTTCATTTCCAAGCTCACGAACGATGCTGTGAATACGAGAACCTTTCATTCCCACACAGGCACCTACAGGATCGATCCTATCATCATAAGAATCTACTGCTACTTTCGCTTTTTCACCAGGTACACGAACAACTTTTTTGATAGTAATTAAACCATCGAACACTTCAGGGATTTCCTGCTCGAATAACTTCTCAAGGAAACCTGGTGCGGTTCGGGACATGATGATGGTAGGCTTGTTACCTTTTAACTCCACGCTTTCAATGATCCCACGTACATTTTCTCCTTTTCTGAAGAAATCTGATGGAATCTGGCGGTCTTTAGGAAGCACAATTTCATTGCCCTCGTCATCAAGGAGAATGATTGCTCTGTGCCTTATATGATGAACTTCTGCAGTATAAATCTCTCCTTCAAGATCTTTAAACTGCTTATAAATATTCGTGTTATCATGCTCATGAATCTTCGAGATAAGGTTTTGACGCAATGCCAAAATAGCTCTTCTTCCAAGATCAATAAGCTTCACTTCTTCTGAAACATCTTCACCAACTTCAAAATCGGGTTCGATCCTTCTGGCCTGAGCAAGAGAAATTTCCCTATTGGAATCTTCTACTTCACCATCTGCAACAACGATCCGGTTTCTCCAGATCTCAAGATCTCCTTTATCAGGGTTTACAATAATATCAAAATTATCGTCTTCTCCATACTTTTTCTTCAAAGCATTTCTGAAAACGTCTTCCAGGATCGCCATAAGCGTAACCCTGTCTATAAGCTTATCATCCTTAAATTCTGAGAATGATTCAATCAACGCGATATTTTCCATATCAATTTGTGATTAAAATGTTATTTTAACTTTCGCTTCCACAATCTCATCATAAGACAATGTTGCCTCTTTATCAACTGTGACCTTCCCTTTACCTACCGGCTTGGGCTCCCTGGCTTTCCAGGCTAGCTTGATCTCTTTTTCGTCTGCAGCCAGAAGATCTCCTTCAAACTTATCATTTTCAGTTTTCACTTTCAGCCTGCGACCTATGTTTTTCCTGTATTGCCTTGGTAAGCTCAAAGGTTCAGAAACCCCTGCAGAAGTCACTTCCAGCGAAAAATCTTCCTCTTCTCTGTCGAGATTATGCTCGATCCCGCGACTTACTGTAATACAATCATTTACTGAAACTCCCTCATCACCGTCTATTACGATCTTAATGTGATTAGCGGAGTTCATTTCAAGGCTTATTAAGAATAAATTCTTATTCTCTTCAAAGACCTGCTCTGCTAATTTTTCTACTTTATCCTTCAGCATATGTTTATAAAAAGAGGGGACTTCTGTCCCCTCGCTGTACCAAAATTTTAGTTTCAACGCTGCAAATATAGCAATATTTTTCAAGTATAAAAACGCCAGAGGAAATGAAATATTCTTCGTAAATTTAATAGAGACTTCACCTTCAATCTATTACTTCGAATTATGAAAAATATTCTCGTTCCCACCGATTTTAGCGATCAGGCCGAAAAAGCTCTTAAAGTCGCTGCACAACTGGCCCGAAAATTCGACAGTGAGATCTATTTGCTCCATATGCTGGAGCTACCAATGATGTTGATCGACCCGGTGCACGGCAGTAGCCAGAACGTTCCAGAGGCGTTATTTTTTATGAAGCTAGCGCATCAAAGATTCTCCAAATTAAAGATGTCAGACTATCTTGAAGGAATAAAGGTTCACGAAACCGTTCAGTTCCACAGGGCTTTTGAAGGAATTATTGAAATTAGCCATGAGAAGAATTGCGAAATGATCGTGATGGGTTCACATGGCGCTAGCGGCTACCAGGAAATGTTCATTGGTTCCAATACAGAGAAAGTAGTTCGTAATTCTGAAATTCCTGTATTGGTCATCAAAAATGAAATTCCTGACTTCAGAATTGAAAATTTTGTGTTCGCTACAGATGCTACTTCAGATCAAAAAGACCTGCTTTCCAGGGCCATGAAATTTGCCCAGGCAATCGATACGCAAATGCACCTGTTATTCGTAAACACGCCCAATGACTTTTTAAGCACTGCGGAAGCTACTAAAAGAATGCTGAAATTCACTGAAGAATATCCTGAGCTGGAAACTAATATTCATATATATAATGACATTAGCGTTGAAAAAGGTATTCTAAATTTTGCTCGTAAGCGAGGAGCAGACCTGCTTGGAATTGGAACGCATGGTCGTAAAGGTCTCGCACACTTTTTCAATGGAAGTATTAGCGAAGACCTGGTCAATCATGCTAACAGGCCGGTAGTAACTTTCAGAATTTAAATAAATGCTTTTAAAGCTCCATTCTTGATCATATTCCAGAGATAGTTCCAGAAGGATTTCGTTCTATCCCTGTCCACAGTAATATCTTTATGATTTGCTTTGTTATTTTGCGCTTTATTCTTCACGATAAGGTTCGCCAGTGCAGATACGACTTTGTTCTTCTCTTTTCCATCCTTCTGCAGTACTTCGATCTTAAAATCCTTATACTCCAAGCGCATATCACCCTTAGCTGTGTAAGGTCCACCTGCAAAATTAAAGTACAGATCCTCAATTTCTCCATGTGCCTGTACATTCATGGCTGGTTTCATAAATTCATTGATCTGTTCCGCAGCTATTCTACCAAGTTCCCCGCTTATATTAAAACGATCCTGGGTATCAGCTATATTAAAACTCCAATTCACATCCAGAGATGCAGATTCCATAAAATCTGCCTGGGCCTTGATCCTGGTTTCCGGAAAATCTTCCCTACTCAAATTCACGTTAGAAATCTGACTTATCTGAAGATTCATATTAGAAAAATCCACAGTTCCCGGCTCGCGATCTGCATGAATCTTCTCTTCATACTTGAGATAACCGTTCGTAAGACTTATACTATCAATCTGCAACAACAACGGCATTTCCCGCAACATTTGACTATATAAAGGTTTAATACTATTATCATCCTGCTGTAACTTATCTCTATAAATCACAAAATCGAATTGATCTATATGAGTGAGAGAATTTCCAATTTTCAGACTATCATTCTGTAGACTCCAGGTAAGACCCTGCATCCCAATGCTATCGATCTCAAGATCATACCAATCGGTTTCTTTACTAATATTCTGCTGATGTTCATTTCTGGAGAACTTCGGTTTAAGCTGAAAATCGGTGATCTTGACATCATTATTCCTTATTACAAGATCGCCGACGTATAATTTCTGAAGATCATTCAGATCATAAAACAAGCTATCAATATTCAGAAGGATAAGATCATAATTGAAAGGAACAGATTCTTTCAGAGAGGTTGAATCAATTCGCACCTGCTCCATACTAATATCGCGAAGTTTAGAATAAAGTCTATGAGTTGAACTATCTTTTTCAAAGATCTTCAGGCTTCCGCCGGAAACTCTAACCGACTTGATCCTGATCTTATTTTTAAAACTATTCTGTTTTTTGGAAGAGGACGTATCCTTCTCTTTCTTCGGAAGTTTAAAGATCTTCACTTCAGGATTGGAAATTCTCAAATCACCAATAACAATATTCTTGTCAGTTAAATACTCAAGGATCTCGATATCATTTAATCTGATAGTATCAACTTTCAACATTTTTCCACGAATACTTATGGCAGCATTGATCACTTCCGCAGAACGATCTAAAAGCTTAACATCGACCTTTTCATAAACCGCATTTGCAGAATCCAGATTTTTCTCGATTCCCTTCTTGATCTTACTTTCCAGAATGTTGTTCGCTATCACTAAAACAAGAGCCAGAACACCAATTGCGATCAAAACTCCAGCAGCGATTTTGTTTGATTTCTTCAATTTACCAGGATTTAGGTGAGCCAATTTACTATTCGGCAGGCATGATTCTGGCTGAATTAAGAATATTTAACTTAAAAGATTGTGAGCCAGAAGTTACCAAAGTTAAATATTCGTCAAACTTATTTTTAAACTTTCAACCTAAGCTTATTGCGTGCTATATTTGTAGGGTAATAATTAGAAAAAAATGTTTTTAAAGGTCGGTGTAAAAGTTTTATTTGTAATGGTCGAGTTATTTCTCGGGTTTTACAGTCTTGTAATCAGTGAAAGTTTACTGGTTAAATTTATATTTTTCGTAGTAACTGCTGCGATCGTCGCCTTTGGAATTTTGAAAACGATTGATAAAGTCTTACCAACTAATGGAGAAATGCTCCAGTTAGGATCGGAAGATGAAGAATAATAATTGAGAAAGAAGAATTAAATCCGTTGATTTGCATCAACGGATTTTTTTTGTCTTAAACTCAACCAATTTAATTAGCATGAGACTCGTTTGTCTTGCAGACACGCATAATCTGCATCATCATTTACCCGTTCCTGATGGCGACGTGCTTATTCATGCCGGAGATTGTACAGATGGTGGCACCCGGAACGAAACCAATAATTTTCTAAAATGGATGAGTGACCAACCTCATCCCTACAAAATTCTCATACCCGGGAATCACGATTTCTATTTTGAAAAAAAGGAATTATTAAAAACCATTCCTGAAGGCATAGAAGTACTTCTTGACCGGGAATTGATCATTAATGATAAAAAATTCTGGGGATCACCAGTAACTCCAGGATTGGAGAACTGGGCATTTAACAGAGAAAGAGGTTTGGCAATGCAAAGGCATTGGAATAAGATACCGGAAGATACAGATGTGCTAATTACGCATACCCCTCCATACGGAATCATGGATCAAATTGCTTCCGGAGAACGTCTTGGATGTGAAGAATTGCTGAAAACATTAGACTTCGTTCAGCCGAAAATTCATTTGTTTGGACATATTCATTACTCTTCAGGTTATCTAAAAAGGAACAAAACTTCATTCTACAACCTGTCTATTCTTGATGAAGCTGGTAGCATCATGCGTTCACCGATGGTTTTAGATCTGTAATCTGAATTATTTGTAAACAAAATTATGGTAAGGTTAAAAATTTATTAATAAGGGAAGTATTACATTTTTATTAACAGCTTTTAGCCTGTCTAATAGTAATTTAGCCATTGTAAATCATACAACAATACACCTAACAATAAGCTTACAATGAACAATTTTACTACCCCGGAGTTATTAGACGAGGTTAAAAACCTTATTTCTTACAGCATATCCAATAAAAACCTGGAGACTTCAAATTTTCAGTTAATGCATAGAGCTATCGTAAAAAAATATTTCGAAGCTAAGAATGTGAAGATTAACTACGCTGAACAAACTATAGAATTACAATTACCTGTTGGCCAGAAAAAATATACCAATATTACCTTTGAGTGTATGGATCTGGAAAGATTTTTACAATCCTGTCTGAAAAAGGATGAGAAAAGCATCTTTTTTTATGAGACTATTCTTTCTCACTACAATATCACTTCAGCAGCCTAGTTAATATTTTTCAAGTACATATAAAGTTTCGGTCCCTACACCGAACTTTTTATTTCTGACTCCCTCCTATTTCTTTAAGCTTCTCAACATTTAAAGGTTTCGATAGAAAACCTGCCAACTTCGGAAAATTCTCAAAACGTTCTTTATCTGAAAATGCGATCGAGGAGGTCACAATGTAGATCTTTGTGTGATCATGAACATCCGGAAACTGAGATTGCAAAGCCTCCAGAAATTGCCAGCCATCCATCAAGGGCATATTAATATCCAGTAGCATCACGGAAGGTAGATTATCCTTATTTTCAATATAATACTTAAGTGCTTCTTTCGGAAACTGGTAATATTCTGCCTGCTTAAACGCACTAGATTTTTCAATATACCTGCTAATGATCATTTGATAGACCTCATCATCATCTATCACAGCTATTTTCTCTGTCATTTAAAATAAACTTTAAAGGTTGTTCCCTCACCGAGAATACTCTCCACATCAACCGACCCTCCCATAGCTTCTACCTGATTTTTTGTAATAAAAAGGCCTACACCTCGACCGTCTTTTCTACTGGAAAAAGTTTTATAAAGACCGAATATCTTGTCACCATAAGCAGTCATATCAATACCTATCCCATTGTCCTGCACTTCGAGCACCCAGCGTCCATTATGCTGATAGCCAGAAATGATAATCTCCGGAGTTCTTGAATTTTCGGTATAACGGAGTGCATTGGTAAGAAAATTCAATAATACACTTTCCATATAAGCCGAATTAAAAGAAACCTCCATTGTTGTCGGAACTTCATTTCGAATTCTGGCATCTTTTCGATTGATCTGCGGAATTAGGATTTCCAAAGTACTTTCCAGTGTTTCCCGAACATTGATAATTTGCACACTAATATCCATATTGGTGCTAATGGAAACCACATCGTTCAAATCATGCAGAGACTGGTCGAGATTCCCTGATACTTTCTGAAGCAATTCTATATACTGATCCTTTTCCTCTACTGAATCTTCTTCAGTATACAATTCCAGAATAGACTGCATGTTGCTGGCATGAGAGCGTAAATTGTGTGAAACGATGTAGGCAAAGTTTAGCAGACGTTTATTCTGTTCCATCACCAGTTCATACGACTTTACAAGGTTAAGTTCCGCTTCGCGCTTTTCTGTAATATCCCGAAGATTCACCACAAATCCATTCACATTTTGAACGTCCAGCATATTTGTTAGCGTCGCATTTACCCAGAACCAGTGATCTTCTGCATTCTTTACCCGAAGGATGATATCTACAATAGGTACGTTAAGCTTTGTATAAGAGTATTCGATCTTTTGTCTTAAAAGATCATGGTCATCTGGATGGATATAATGCAAAACTCCATGGGCGGTAAAATCGATCTCTTCATATTTGGACACCTTGGCCAGTGAAGGAGAATAATATTGAACGCTATTTTGGGTATCTACAATAAGTATGATCTCATCACTATTTTCCACTAGGGCTCTAAAGCGGTTTTCATTGTCGATCAATAATTGCTTTGCCTCCATCCTGGCAGAAATATCTTCGATAAGTGCGATCTGTGAAGTCGCCTGCTCCCCTTCTGCCCATAACGGAGAAACGCTTAGATTGATCCAGATGGTTTTTCCATCGCTTCGAATAAGGCGTTTTTGCAGACTGTAATGATTGATCTCATTTTTACGAAGTTTATCAATAAGTTCAATATTCTTCTGGTTATCATCAGGATGAGTAATGTCAATGTGTGATTTACCCACCAGGTAATCTTCAGGATAACCTAACAATTGCTGAAATTTCTTATTGGTCTCCAGGATGATCCCGGTGTTGGTGTCAAGACGAGCCATCCCGATAGCCGCCTGGTTAAAGATCGTTCTGAAGCGTTGTTCACTTTCAGCTAATTCCCCTGCCTGGGACATCATTCGCTGCTGCATGATCACAGGACGTTTTAAGACCTGGTAGAGTATATAGGCAACCGCTCCCCCGAGAAAAATAATAAGCAAGGCAACCGGAATAAGTCTTAGAAACGGCTGGTGCAGTGACTGCGGAATAATATATAATCGCCATTCTCCATCTGGCAAGTCAATCACTTCGGAATAACTCTCATGAAGATCTGGTCTGGACTGCAGAAAAAATTCCTCATTGCCAGATACCAGATTTATCTTCGAAAACTGAAACTGATAGTCATCACCTGATAATTCATGTATCCCCGACTGATGGATAAGATTATCGAACTTTATGATGACGGCAACAAAACCCCAAAAGTCATTCCTTATAAAAACAGGTAATCGTCCAACTACGGCAAGACCACCCTGTTTCAGTTCGAAAGGACCTCCGAAAAACATACGTTTTCGCTCGATCGCTTCAAAAGCCTCTTCATTACGAGTAGGATCCTCAAGAATATTATAATTGATAGCATCCTTATTCTCCTCAAATGGATATACTTTGGTAATAATGCCATCTGGTACGATCTGGATCGCATCAATATTCGGGTTATTATCTACCAACTGAGATGCGATGAGCTCAAAGTTATCAATCTCTCCTTCCTCATCTATCTGCAAAGCCAGTGAAAGAGCTGCAGAATAACTGTATTTAAGGGATTGATCGATATTCTGGGCTACCACATCGATCATAGATGACATTTCGGTTTGCCTGTCGTCAACAAGGATCTGGTAACGTTGCCATAGCATAAAGAATCCTAGCATGACTAGCAAGAGACCACTAACCAGGGAGATCAGCAAAAGCTTCAGGTTCAAACCTGGCGAGTTAGGGTTATCGTTAGTTTTTGACATTCAGTGGGTTCAGGCCTGTTGAACAAAACTTTGAAATGTTAAGATTCAAATATAGTTAAATATGTATAACTTATTCAGTATAGAAAAAGTGGTGATAGATATTAAAAAACCCGGCGAATAGCCGGGTTTGGGTATTATAGAAAAGTTCTGGAGAGGACTATACCTGTTCCAAATTTAGGACCTGCCTGTTGAGATAGCTCCACCGCTAGATTAAGTTTTACATCAACCCATTTTGTGATAAAGCCCACTTCATTGAATAAATAATATTCATCTAAGTTCGGATAGAATTTATCATTGTATGTTCCATCTTTTCTGGTATAAGAAGCAAGAACCCGAAAAGGATACTTTTCTCCATAGGTTAGAAAATCACCCTGAAATCCTAGATGATGAGCAATAAATTTATTGTTGACAACTCTATTTAATTCTTCACTGTAATCAAAAAATGGCGCACCGATTATTTGATTATTATAGGTCCATCCAGATTTATATACAGAGTTATTAAAGTAGTCACTGGAATTGTCCAGATCTAAATGGTTGCTTTGATTACGGGTATAATAAAGTTCATACATCGCACTTCGAATCCAGGTGCGATCCTCCTTAGACCGCATATAAAAGCCATATTGGCCATCTGGAGCATTTCCTAGCCTGCTACCTTTAGGGTCATCGAAGATGGTATTTATGAAAAAGGTAAAATAGTAGTTTTGTGTGTCATAATTGGCTTCTAACATATAACTACCTAAATGGTTACCAAGAGCGACCTGTTGATCTACAACTGGTGCATCTGCATCACCTTTACCTGCATATAAAATCTTCAAATAATCTTCGAAATCACCGGGCAATTTCCCCTCCGCATTTGAAGTCCCACCCCATTGTGCGTAGTGTTCAGCTCCTATCTTAAAGCTTAAAGAACTATTGGGTGCGTAAATAAAATGGAGACTTTTATTATGAACTCTAGTGCTCTCTACTGTTCTTTCGTCATTAAGTATATACTCTGCAAATTCAAATTCAAAACCAAACTTTTCTTGCACACCTAAGAAAATTGGTGCAGCACTGCTAAGTTTAATACCAGGAAAAGCCCGAGAATTTAAAGAGTTTAGTATCTGACCGTTACTGGCGCTTAAGCCATCAAAGGCAATTGCTTCATGTCGTTTTCCTACAAGAAGATCCAGATATCTTCCATAACCTTGAACAAATAATTCATCAGCATATACTGAACTATCGAATCCTTCTCGGTATACGCCGGTTCCACCTGCTTTTAACATGATCCCTTCGTATAAATCTATTTCGAAGCTTGCACCTGCCAGTGTATAAAAGTTAGTTTCTCTATCAACCAGTCCTTTTCTATTGCTATATAACCAGAATGGTAGTTCATTATCCTGACTATAAAATCCACCGGCTTCTAAATTGACTTCAAATTCTGGTGAGTACTGCGCCTGAACACTAAATAATGGAATTATAAGAAAGAGTAGTAAACGATTTAAGCCCCGGTACATCGTGAAATTTTCAGGCAAATTAAATCTTTTAAATACTAATTGTTCATAATGTTTTTATAAACTAATCGGGATCAGAATGATTTGGAAAGCTGTACACCAGTTCCAAGGGAATTATCCATAGGCTGGCTAAGATCGGCTCCAATTAAGAGAGAAACGTTGAAATGATTCAATTGAGAACTTAGTGAGCTAGAAAAGTAGATTTGTTCATTTTCAAGAGAACTATCAGAGTAATTGACCATCGAAACTTTGGTTTTCATTTGGATTGGAAAGCTATCTATAAACTTAAGTTCTGAGGCAATTCCGAAGTGATGAGCTAGAAACTTATCATTAGTAACTGCAGGTATCGATGCATCAAAAGCAAAAAACGGCAAGCCGATAATTCTATTATGATAAGTCCAGCCTGATCTGTATGCCTGGAAATTATTGAAATATGCATCTGTATCCTGAGGACCGCCCGAGTTTTTACTCTGGTTCTTAGTATAATAAAATTCATAGAGAATTGCATTCCACCATGCGCCGGGATTACGATTGGATACATTAATTGCATATTTACCGTCAGGAATATTAGCGAACCTGCTACCTGATCCATCCTCAAAAAAATGATTATATATCAATTGTACATTCAAATAATTGAAATCTTGTGACAGTTGAGCAGAATATACTCCCAGATGATTACCTAAGGCATTCTGCCGTTCGCCTTCCACAGAATTTTCACCACCTCCTCTTCCGGTAATGACTCTAAAATAATCTGATACTGCCTTTGGTTGAACTCCTGTTTCTGGAGAAGTCCCAGCCCATTGAGCATAGTGATCAAGACCCAGGCTTAATTTGAAACCTTGCTTGCGATAATGAAAAGCTAGCTTTTTATGGTGCAATCTGGCATTTGAAACATACCTGGTTTTCTCGAGAAAGAATTCGTCCCACTCAAGTTCAAATCCTAATGCTTTAGACCTTAGTAGCCAGAAAGGTTCATTCATACTAAACTGTATTCCAGGTATTGGTCTTGAATTTACAGACCAGGCAAAATTCATATCACTGGCACTCAAACCATCATATAGTTCTTTTCGTTGTTTCCTGCCCACTACCAGACCAAAGTTCTTATAATTAATTTCTGCAAAAAGTTCATCCATCTGTAGATTCCTGTAGTACCCATTGTCATAAAAAACCCCTCCTTGAATTTTGAAGGTCCAGTCTTCGTTTTGCAAGTAGTCAATATAAATAGAACTATGACCTGCAAAATCTGTGTCACTAGACACTCTTGCTCGTGTATTTGAATAAAGCCAGAATGGTAGTTCATCCTGGGAATGAATAAATCCAGTAGCGCTTATATTTCCGCCGATTTGCCACTGAGCTTTAACCTGCTTAGCGAAAAGTAACGCGATTATAATTAGAATTGTTCTCATACAAAAACACCCCGATAATTACGGGGTGATAGCTTTAAATTGTTATACACTAAGACTTCAGTTTTGTTTTCAATTTCTCCCAGAAGCCTTGTGATTCAACTCCGTAGGCATAACCATAAGAATACCCATACTTACCATATCCATAATTCGCAGATTTTACGCTATTCAATACTAAGCCGGCATTTTTTAGTTTTTGATCGTCTTTTGCATCCCCAATAAAGTTTAGCAATTTCCTCTCCGTATAATCAGCTCTTACAGAATATAGCGTGAGATCGGCATGTTTGCCAATAAGAAAGGTATCTGCCACTACCATCGCTGGAGCCGTATCAACTAGAATATAATCGTATAATTCTTTCACCTGTTCGAACAATTCTTCCAGTCTATGACTTCTTAGTAATTCTGAAGGATTGGGAGGAATACTACCAGAAGTTAAAATGTCCAGATCTGGATGTATACTTGAATTTTTGATCAAATCCTGAATATGCAGATTACGATCTACCAGATAGTTACTTACACCCAACCAGGATTTCGCCTCTTCCTGAAATCTCTGTAACTGTGGATTTCTAAGATCTGCTCCCATAATAAGCACCTTTTTCCCGGTATTAGCCAGTGTTTTAGCCAGGTTAAAAGCAATAAATGTTTTACCCTCTCCTTTTACTGTGGAAGTCACAAAGATCGTAGTCGCTCTTTGATTGATCTCATTCGAATTTTCTGCCAGGAAATACTGCAAGTTCGTATGCATCAATCTAAATGATTCAGCCAGTACAGAGCGGTCATTCTCCTGTATTAGTTCATTCTGACCTTTGGCAAGTCTTGGAATCTCACCAACGATTGGAATACTAAGTCCGCTACCTGTAATATCCTCTTTAGTACGAACTTTATTATTAAGTAAGTTCTTAAGATAAACTATCGCAAATGGAATTCCCAATCCTATCAAAAGGGCCGTTAGGTAAATACTACGTTTGTTTGGAGAAACCGGAGTGCCCGAACTATATGCGGAGTCTACGATCTTAGCTTTAGGTGCAGTGATTGCTAGTGTAAGACTATTCTCTTCTCTTTTCTGTAATAGAAATAGATAAAGTGCTTCCTTAATATTCTGTTGTCTTTCAATACCCCGAAACTCCTGCTCTTTGCCAGGTACTGCGGAAATCTTTCCACCTATTACTGCAGATTGCCGGTTGAGATCATCTCTGGCAATTTGTAGATTAGTCTGTACGTTTTGAATACTACTGAAAATATTACTCTTTAATTGTTCAATTTGAGTATTCAGATTGATAACAACCGGGTTCTTTTCCGTAGAACCCGCCAGGATCCTGTCTCTTTGCAACACCAGTTCATTATATTGAGCAATGTATTCGTTGAGTCCCGATCCTTCAAGCCCAAGATTGGATGGTAGTAGATCTGAATCATTCTCCTGATTCATAAAATTCAGCATAGATCTGCTCAATTCCAGTTGAGTCTCGATTTCCTGCATTTTCTTATTGAACTCGCTCGCGCTTTCAATAAATAATTGAGATTCAGACTGTATATCAGTAAGATTATTATCCTGTTTAAATTCTTTTTTCCCGCTTTCTACAGAGTCGAGTTCACCGGTTATCAAAGCCAGCCTTTCATCTATGAATTGTGCAGTATTTCTTGCTACCAGGTTTTTATCTTCAATAGCCTGCCGGTTATATTCAAAAATTAGTTGATCCAGAATATCCTGCGCCTTCTCTTTAATGGGATCGTTTAATCCTAAATTAACCAACGTAGAATTGTAATCCTCCAGTTTCACCTGCAATTGAGAACGATACGAATTTGCAAGACTTACGGGATTATTAAAAACAACTTTTAAGGGATAATAATTGAAATTCTCAATATCAATTCCATTAGAATTATCGCGTACTACCAGTGTAGTTTCTCCAATCACAAATGCTTCTCCTAAATTTGCCTTATAACTTTGTTGACTAGAAAGATTAGTGATCGTGATGGCCCCCTGAACCGGTTTTGAGATTTGCAGGTTAGGCAGTGTTTCCTTCGCAGAATTTTTATTGAGGATTTCTACTAATAATGGGCTTCCCTGATATATTTCTGTAGTTCGCACATTACCTTCAGCATAATAGGAAGTAGTAAAATTGAGACTTTGCATTACATCCTGCATCAATTCTCTACTTTTCAGAATCCCCAGTTCATTCTCAATGCTGTTTGATCCCATTCCACTAAACATTCCAAGATCCTGCATCATTGCAAATTCAGAACCTCCTCCACTGTTCTCATCTTTGATGATAATGGTTGCTGAAGTACTGTAAATAGGTACGGTGTAACGCAGGTTAATATAAGCTATAAGCAAAGAGAAAATTACCGAGGCGACAAACCAGGGCCAGTATCTCAAATATTTTTCTGCTTCATCCCTGAGATTGAGTTCATTTTGATCTTTGGTTGAAGGATTTTTAGATGTTTGGGACATATCTAATTGGTAAGTAAAATTACTAAGGAAATTATTACTGAAAATATGGACAGGTAAGTGGAAGCTGTTCCCAGATAACCAGCGGTTTGTCTTTTAGGACCGTTAGGATCTATATAAACAACATCGTTTTGTTGCAAATTATAAAATGGTGATTCCAGTATTTCAGGATTAGTTAGATCCAGATATTCATGTACAATTTTATTGTTGTCCTGCCGCATTACCAACACATTTGTTCTATCTCCACTCAATGGAATATCCCCCGCAAGTCCCAATGCTTTGGAAAGACTAATATGATCATCCTGAATACTAAAAGTTCCCGGGCTTCTCACCTCTCCCAGAACACTGATCTGAAAATTCAGAATACGAACATTTACAATGGGATCCTGAACATAAACCTCAAGAAGTTCTTTCATCTTCAGAGATAGTTCCTGATTGGTATAGCCTTCTACTACTACCTTCCCAAGAACAGGAAATTGAATAGTTCCATCATTTGCGACCAGGTAAGTCTCCAATTCCACATTGGCTACAGATGCTCCTCCAGCCATACTCCCTACAGATTTGGTTAGGTTAAAAGGCAGTGCCGCTTCCTGTTCTGGAGCAGAAACCCTGATCGTCAACACATCATCTGGTTGTATCTCCAGATTATTATCGGGATGTAGTTCATGAACCTGATTTAACCCTTGAAAATATGAGATATTCTTTTTACTAACACAAGAGCTTAATATGCCTAACAGGCAGATGGAGAAAAAAAGTCTACGAATCATGAAAAATTTTAATTTACGCCGCAAAAATAATAGGTTGAGAATTAATTGTCAGTTAAATTTTAACTTAATTTTAGTAATCCGATTGGCGGCGAAAGGAGTAGAACATCAGATGCTTAGAAATTCATATTTTTGATAAGTCCGCGAATCTGCACTTTAATACCTTTCTTCGTTAATCGTGTTGAAAGCACCCGGTACTTGCGATTTTTCCGAAGGTATTCGAATACTAAAGCTATTAACACGAATAGAGCCAGCATGATGAGACTCAAATAAACGCTGTTGATAATCTTACTAAGCATCATAAACAATCCAATAATTAGAACATTAATAAAACCAAGCAATACACTGGCCTGCTTATGACTTAACTTATTGTCTAATAACACATGATGTAGATGATTTCTATCAGCTTCAAAAGGAGTATTTCCCTGGGAAAGTCTTATAAGGATGACTCTTCCAGTATCATAAACAGGTAGAAATAAAATAGCTATAAGAAATAATACACGATTTTCTGGCATAAAACCCTCCTCCAGTAATGTTGCAGAGTTATCTCTTACTAGTAGTTTCAGAGCAAGGAAGGCTATTAAAAAACCAATGGTAAGGGAGCCTCCGTCACCCATAAAGATCTTGCGATGACCTCGTGAAAAATTGTAGCGCAAAAATGCTGCAAGTAAGCCTACTACGGTAACGCTAATTAGAACAAAATATGGTTCTGAGATAAGGTAGAACATCACGGCAAAGGAAGTACATATTACGATCCCGGCAATTCCCGCCAGACCATCTATACCATCTATCAGGTTATACGCATTAATCAATGCGATTACCACAAACAATTTTAAAATATACCCTAACCAATAAGGTATTTCAGTGATACCCAAAAATCCATGTAAATTAGTTAACTCCAACTCTGGTGAAAAAATAATAAATCCAGCCGCAAACACCTGACTTACAAATTTTAATCTGGCCGAAGAAACCACCAAATCATCCTTTAATCCCGCCATAAATAGAAAAGTAAGACCTATAATAAGATGGTTTCCTGTGTAGGTGATACGCAGGCTTTGCAGAATACTTATGATAAGTATTAGCACCAGGAAAAAAGCTACTCCTCCAAAGGAAGGTACTTCTATTTGATGAGAACTGCGATGATTGATTTCCTTTACCAATTGTTTTTCTTTAGTTACCCAAAGTACTTTAGGAATAAAATACCAGGTAAGGATAAAGGCAAGCAGGAAAGTACCTGCCGTAAAAAAACCGTAATAGCTTTTGAAAAGTTCGAGGATGACCTCCTGATCTAAAATATTCATTGGTGTAAAGTTTTCTGGTTAGTAATTAACCTGAACCTGTAGGGAAGAAAGGTTTAAATGTATTTCTAAAAAAACTGGGAAATCTTTGATAAGTTCTTTTGGAGAAGAACGCTGTAAGGATTCGTAATCTTATTAGTCTTTAAAGCCCTAAGATCTTCCATGGATTTTAGCTTGATGTTTTTAAGACTTCGGTTACTTGCCCCACCCACTCTCATTTTCGTAAGAACTTCTGGTATATACTTAAAGCTTAAGCTTGAATCTGAAAATACCCTCAGAATAAAATCATAGTCGGCAGCGATACGATACTTTAAATTAAAGTGACCGTGTTTTTGATAAACTTCACTTCTCAGAAACAAGGTGGGATGAGCCGGCATCCAGCCCTTTCGTAACAACTTCGAAAAGAACTGTTCACTTTTCCAGAATCTTATTCTTTTGCTAGTATCAGATTTGCTTACGTATTCCAGATCACCATACACTCCGTCAACTTTTCTATCTCTAAAAGTCTGAACCATTTCAGAAATTATTTCCGGCGAAGCTAAAAAATCATCCGAATGCACAAAACCAATGATATCACCACTGGCGAGTTTGATCCCTTTATTTAAGGCATCATAAATTCCCTGGTCTTTCTCTGATATAATTTTTAGCTCCCTGCTATAGTTTCCCTTAATAATATCGAGGGTTTTATCGCTGGAACCGCCATCGATTACCACCCATTCTATATTCAGATAGGATTGGGTGGCGATAGATTTCATTGCAGTAAAAATATTATCTGCGCTGTTATAGGTTGCGGTGATGATTGTAACTTTCACTTTATTTGTTATCTGTCTTTGTTGAGAGTTTTACTGTAATTTTAAAATTATCAGACTAAGTTAAGTCCTTAATCCTATCTCTGATACCTTGTACCATTACTAAGAGGCATTAGCCGATGTGGCAATCTCATCCATTATTCGAGGTCTAACCTTAACAGCAGGATTCCCCTGATAAACTTTATAAGCCTCCAGATTTTTGTTAGCCACTGAACTCACAGAAAGAATGCTATGACTCTTACAAATTACCCCGGGACAAACCACAGACTGCGCCCCGATCCATACCCCATCTTCCAGTGTAATATTCTGTACTATCAGATCGAAAGTTAGTTTTTTATAGTTGTGGTTCCCGCAAAGCAACATAGCTCCCTGGGAAATACAAACATTACTACCAATCTTCACTTCGCCTAAATTATCTATCCAGACTTTCTCTCCTATCCATGTGTGGTTCCCAATTTCCAGTTTCCAGGGATATTTAATATTTACCCCTGGCTTTATCACGACTCCTTCACCTATTTTAGCTCCAAATAACTTTAATAATGCCACATTTAACTCCGAAGAAGGATTTAAGGAATTCTGAAAAAAGAGTACGTTAGTCAAATACCAAAGGAGCATTTTTAATTTGCTTCCAGGTTTATACCAGTCGTTTTTATAAGAGGATAGATCTGTTTGCATATAAAGCTTAGTTCAAAACTTTGGGACTTATCTTCCCTTCCTCATCTAATAGATTTTTAAAGTAAGCTATGGTCTTGATAAGTCCTTCTTCAAGATGAACTTTTGGTTCCCATCCGTTAAGTTCTTTTTTGGCAAGATCAATAACCGGTCTTCTTTGAGTAGGATCATCTTTGGGAAGATCTAAATGAATAAGTTTCGAAGAGGAGCCTGTGAGTTCTATGATTTTTTCTGCTAACTCGATCATGGTAAATTCTCCCGGGTTACCCAGGTTTACCGGACCTATAAAACCATCCCTACTATTCATCATTCTAATCATTCCCTCCACCAAATCATCTACATATTGAAAACTTCTGGTTTGAGTACCGTCTCCAAAAATGGTAATATCCTCACCTTTTAAAGCCTGAACGATAAAATTGGACACCACACGCCCATCTTCCGGATTCATATTAGGTCCATACGTATTAAAGATCCTGATGATCTTAATTTTAACCTGGTTTTGCAGATAATAATCCATAAACAAGGTTTCTGCGCAACGCTTGCCTTCATCATAACAAGACCTGGTTCCAATTGGATTTACATTTCCCCAATAAGATTCCGGCTGTGGATGAACGGCAGGATCTCCATAGACTTCACTGGTACTTGCCTGCAAGATCTTCGCTTTGACCCGTTTAGCAAGACCAAGAGTGTTTATGGCACCCATAACTGAAGTTTTGATCGTCTTGATAGGATTGTACTGGTAATGTACCGGTGACGCAGGACAGGCTAGATTATAGATCTCATCTACTTCAGCATAATAAGGTTCGGTAATGTCATGTCGCACCAATTCAAAGTAAGGATTATCGAGTAATTCGATAACATTTTTTTTACTCCCAGTAAAATAATTATCAAGGCAGATGATTTCGTTACCCTCATTTAATAATCTTTTACATAAGTGTGAACCGACAAAACCAGCACCACCGGTAATTAGAATTTTTTTCATGATTTATCTTTATTTCCCGATTAAAAAATCAATCGGTAGTATTTAGTCATTCGAACAATTGTCTACTTGCCTCTATCGCCTTAGGATCATTACAATATTCTTTAGCAAAATCAAATGCAGCTTTTGACCAGTCATTGTATTCAGCCTGATCCATTGCGGTTACTTTTTCTATCGCTTTTATAAATTGTTCTTCCTGTTCTAAAGGAATATCAAAACCAATCTTCTTTTGCTCCAGTTGTTCCCATGGAGTATTATTAGAAATAATTACCGGACATGCATTTTGCCAGGATTCCATGATCACGTGCCCAAAGTTCTCGTGAAAAGTCGGCAGCAACATAAAATGCTGATCTTTTAATTCTTCCTTTAAATGGTGATTAGGAACTGCTCCAATATTTTTTACCCTGATATTTTTCGGTAAATCATCAACAATTTCCAAGCACTCCTGCCAGTACTTTTCTTCTTCTACCGGACCAATTATGCTAAAATTAATATTATACAAATTGTTTACACTTGATAGATACTGAAGGGCAGCTTTAAGGTTCTTTTTCTTACTGATTCGCGATAAAAAGAATAAATTTAAAAATCCCTCATCTTTCTTTTTCTCCGGAAAATCATTAGCCATAACCGCGGAAAGGTTTGTTGCTATACGAACTTTAGAATCCTCACCAAAGTGCTGCTTTATTTCTGTTGCTTCAGAAGCAGCGGTGGCGTGCCAGTTTATCTTACTGCTAAAACCGAAACTTCGGAAAAGCTTTAAAAAGACTTTCTTTTTTAACGGCTTTATATTCAAAGCTCCTTCTCCCAACATTCCTCGGGGAGCCAAAATTAATTTGACTTTAAAATTTCTCAAAACCAGTAGCGGTTTCAGTGTATAGTTTACCGAAAAAAGGGAGTTGAAATAGACAGAGTCATACTGCTTCTCTCTTAAGATTTCACGGTAGCGCTTTAAATTTTGGTTTCTCTCATCCAAATAGATTACCCGGCAATTTTCTCTTTCAATCCATTCATTAAAAGTAATATTTGGATAAGCAGCAACTTCTCCCAGGTCTTTATTAGAAGTCACCACATCAAAGTCATATGCATGGCCAAGGTGGTTGATTAAATTCACCACTGACTGTATTGGACCACCCGCCTTATAACCGGGTAGGAACCAGTCTATAAAAATAAGGATTTTCTTCTTTTCAGGCATTTGTGATCTCTTTATACAATGCTAAATACTGATCTGCTATGTTCTTTAGTTGAAAACGTTTAACGTTTTCCTGTCCCTTTCTTACAAGCTCTTCCCGATATTTACCTTCTTTCATAATTCTTAAAAGCCCTTTTCGAATATCCCGAACTTCTGTTGGATTTACCATACAGGCTGCATCACCCGCTACTTCTTTTAATGGTTCTATGGCGGAGGTAAGTACAGGCCTTCCTACTGCCTGGGCCTCAATAACCGGCATTCCAAATCCTTCATAGAGAGAAACGAAACTCACCAGATCACATTCTTCATAGGCTGCTTTAATTTCTGTAAAGGAAATATGCATTCTGTTGTAATAGTCTATTCTATTGTTCTCGAGTAATGCAAGTTGCCTTTGAGAAAGTTCACCAATTACTAAGAATCTGCACTTAATCCCTTCCAATGCCTCAATAGTGCGCTCCAGATTTTTATTAGATTTCGTACCTATATGAAGTACTAATGGATTCTCTTTGTTAAAAGGTTTTGGGCAATATTGTAATGCAGAATTTACCGGGTTGTGAATTACCACTATCTTATTTTTAGCAAAAGGAATTAATTCACTTAATTCTTTTTTAGAAAAATGGGAAATGACAGTAATTTTTCTAACCATTAAAGCCGGAAGCCAAAACCAAAATATCCTTATGTATAATTTATGAATACTTCCGCCGTAAAAAGCAGAACCAATATCATGTATAGTTAGAATTCCTTTTTTTCCTAAAGCCAGGGAGCCATAATTAATATGGCCTGTAATATGGTTGATGTTACTTTTATTCCTATGTATAAAGTGAAGATTTTTACAAGCACTTAAGGGATCTGCTCCTGAATTCGGTACCTCAACATGATGTACATCAAGTTGCTTTTTAAATTGTTCCAGCAGTTGTAGAAAAATCTCTTCAATGCTGTTGAATTGTGGAAGGCGTTTTCTAAAAATTAGTGTTAGATATTTTTCCGACATATTAGATCTCCCACTTTAAATGCTTTCGCGCACCCCAAAAGAACAAAGCAACCACAATACTGGCCTTTACCATATGATTTAAAACAACAACCAGTTCGGTTTCCGCTTTTACTACCTGGAAGAATAGTAGAGGTATAAAGAAGATCAAAACAGGATGATTCTCACTCAAAGCCCTAATGCGGTTCCAGTAAACCGATAAAAAAAAGCCCCAGATTAGCATAAAAAATATTCCTCCAAAGGAACCGAAATTAGCATAAGCCTCTCCTATTATACTCATGCCCATTGAGGTTCCTTCGCCTAAATAAAGACCGGTGTATTTTTTAAAATTTTCCTGACCTCCGGCCTTTTTTTTATTTGGCGATAAGAATCTTGGCAAAAGACTTGCCGTCACAGCTTCTTTTACAGTAGCTCCGTTAGCAAAAGGTTCATCTTCCGGAACTTCTTTCATGATAGCAGAAATGATCCAACCCTGGTTTAACCTAACATTAAGTCCTTCCTGTTCTGTATCATCAAAATTGGTATTGCTTAATTCCTGATCCAGGACATTGAAAAATAATGCTATTTTATCTCCCTCATATCCGTTCCATATTTCAGCTCTTAAAGCTGCCTTTGCAGTCTGCAGGCTAATTACAAAAACCAGACCTGCTAAAAGAATAAAGATCTTTTTTTGTACTCCCGGTTTATATTTTAGAGCCCATAGCATAAAATAAAAAGTACTCCATAATAGAAAATCATGAAAAAGAGCATTATTTATGGAGGTAACAAACAAATAACCTATTGCGGCATAAAATAGCAATCGCTCTTTTTTGGAAGATGAAAAGAGCAATAAAGCCGCTCCAATAAATTTAAATTGCGACAGCAAGAATAAAAAAAAGGCTAGTGACTGGGGGGCAAACCTGCCGGCAATATCTGCTGCAATACCAAAGAGAAGTATTTTCAAACCATAACCGGAATTCTTAGACAGATCAGCTTCATCAAAAGTGAAAATCTCTTTTTTCCATAGTAACGCAACAGCTGAAAAAACCACAAAAGCAGGAACCACAAAAGACATATAGGTCTCCTGGGGAACATACATATAATATTTATAATGAGATGTTTCAGAGCTGTAACTTATAATTGGACCAAGAATCCATTGAAGGCCGGCAATTGCCAAAAGCAGCTCGATCACCGGTAAACTCTGTCCAAGCTTATTAAATAAGCTAAGTAGAATTATTCCTAGAGTTATTAAGCCTAGAATAGAGAGTAAGGTCATTACTGAAGTTCAGATTTAATTGCTTCAGAGATCTTATTAAAGTTCCATTCTGCGATGACCTCTTTAGCATTTTTCCCTGTCGATTTTAAATTCGTCTGGTACATTTTGCGGAGCTTAATTTTTAGATCTTCCAAATTACCGGATTCAAATATTTCACCTACGTTATTATTTTGTACTAGATCAGGTGCACATCCAACCTTGTCACTAACCAATACTGGTCGGGAACAAGCCATAGCTTCATTCACCGCCAAGCCCCAGGTCTCTCCAGGTCCCTTAGACGGAAGACAAAAAATATCTGCGATTCGATATACAACCGGCATTTTGGACTGATTTTGAAAAGGAAGTTTTTTTATAAAAGAGCAGTCTCTTATTGCAGTGTCAATTTCGGCTTCCAAAGGACCATTTCCCAATAAAAGCAATTTCAAATTGGATTCGTTTTCGTCATGTAGACTTTTTATAGCATTTACTAGAAGTAATGGATTCTTCTTTTGCTCGAACTTCCCGGCAAATAAAATAACGATATCTTCATTGGTGTAACCAAGTTCCCCCCTCCAATCTTTTGCTAATAATTCATATTCTCCTGTAGCGTCAAAAAACCTATCATTATCTATTGCATGAGGTGCAAACACGAGTTCTTTTTCCTTTAAACCATGAGCTAAAAAATATCTTTTGCTTTCCCGGCCTACATAAAATGCCTTATCAATGTTATTATAAACATATTTGAGTACAAGGCGTCTGGCCAGAGTTTTTAATCCTTTAGTCTCATCTAACAAAGTAGAATCACCCCTAAACCAAACCGGGACTTTACCTTTAAAGTATTTCATTACTTTGAAATGACTCTTCATATTCCATCCAAAGACCAGGATCGCCCCGGGATGGAATTCTTTAATTTTTTTAATAAGCTCGGGATTTTCTATCCCGTTCCATTTATTACTTCCCGGGCTTTTAGAGAAATTCTCAACAAATTCGTAGTTATAGTCATTTAACAAAGGAATATCCCACTGTATATCTTTTCCAAAAGTCTTGTCCTTTACTTTTTCCTTAGCCTGAGACCAGGTATAAAAAACCTTCACTTCAATATCCGGTTCTTCTGCCAGTAATCTGAACATTGGAGCATAATATTGAATTGGATGAGTAATAACTACTGCAAGCCTATTTTTCATAAAGAGAAACTGATTTAAGATGATAGGCTAACCTCTGTGTCAAAGCTAGTAAGGTAAGCGTAGGATTAGAATGTGATCCTGTTGGAAAAACTGAAGTGCTGCAAACAAACAAGTTCTCGGTTTGCCATACTTTTAGATTTTCATCTACAATCCCCGTTTCTTCAGATTTACTCATTCTGGTTCCTCCCATAAAATGGTTGACATCCGATAGAAGATTATTATTAATTTTATCCAAATCAGAAAAATATTCAATTGTAGCCCGTCCACTTTCATTTAAATAATTTTCAAAGAATTTTACAATACTCTTTATGGATTGAGAAGTTTTATTAGAAACATTCCAATTAATTAAAGCTTTTTCCTGACCGAACTCATCCTTTTCCTCACTCAATGAGATAAAGCTATCCAAGGAAGGCTCCTGTTCCGCCATTACAACTAATTTAACATCAGCATTTGGCTTATAGAGAAATCCATCATACAAATAAGCGACTAACATTTTATAGTAAATTCTCCAGTTTTTCAATATCCATCCCAGAGAACTTAAGTTGCGAGTTTTAACTAAACTTTTTGCCCTATAAATAGGATCCTCTGTTTCATTTGAATAATAAAACATTAAGCTTAATGAGGCATTTAATATTTTATATTTCGTTTGAGCATAATCAGATAGACTGATTCGGAAAGAATATTTTCTATTTTTATGATAATTTGTATTGAACTGTTTCTGAAAATAGTACTCATCCCGAATGTTTTTTACAGAACCTATTTTCATACAAGGGTGATCCATAAAATACTTTCCTATTAGCTCACCGTTTTCACTAAAAAAATTTTTATTTTTTTTGCTTAAATGAAGCATCATTCTAGTGGCTTCAATTGCTCCTGTTGCCAGCACTAGTTTTTTAATGGGAGCTTCCATACTCTCTCCTTTAAAATTCCCTAGAATAATACCTTCTACCTTATTTTTGTTTGCAATAATTTCGGTTACTTGTGCATTATAAATTACATCAACTTCATTTTCTAGTTGGTTTTTATATTTCTTCCTGAAATTAGGTTCGTTAGCCCATTTCGACGCATGATAATTCAATTTATTTTTATCAATATTTGGTCTTTTTATATTGAGTTTAGAGAATATTTGCCCTTCATAATCCATAACATCAACGCCCATGAACCTATTAGCGTCTTTATAGTATTCTTTTAGAGAATCAAAATTTATAGGCCATCCACTGTTTGCGACATATTCTCTCTTTTTGAAATCTAGATAAGAAAAGGGTAAGGATTGACCTCCCCATGCTATTGTGGTACCTCCAATTGCTCTTTTTCGGCCCCATACAGCATTTTCTAATTTTTTTCCCGTCTGCACAACTTCATTCAACACTTGTCGTTTTTCATCTTCCTGAAAATGTCCGGTTTCGATAATAACAGTGCTTATTTTTAATTTTAATAATTCTAAAGCTAGCATTATACCTGATGCTCCGGCGCCAATAATTACAACCTCCTTTTTAAGGAGATCAGATGTAATTTTATCAACATTATAATTGTAAAATGGCATTTAGTTTTTGAACTTATTAAAGGAATCAATATTATCTATTAATCGGCTCTTCTTTCTTGTAGAAAATAAAATTTTAGAGCTTGTGTTCTTGTTCGCTATTTGAGCTAACAAATATCCTGCTTTCTCCTTGTCATTAACTTCTACAACCTGAGATTCTTCTATGTTTTTCAAAATTGAATGGAAGTAATGGTCTCTTTCAGGAAAACTTGTCTGTATGGATTTTGAATTTGAAGACATATGATCGTATTGAAGTATGTCCCAATTATCGTGTAAAGGCTCGTCAATTTTTTTTAAATGGTGACTATTTACTGCGACTCCAAGGTTTAATATCACACCCTCCTTTTTTAAATTAAAAAGAAAGTCTAAACCTTCTTCTGTAATGAAGAAAGGCAGCCCCTCATGTATCATAAAATTATCAATGTAATCTGTCTGAAGGTTTTTCAGACTTTGATTTAATGAATTTTCAATTGAGATTTTGTCAATAGTTCTCACATACAAATTCGGTACAAATGCTTGAGGCTTCTTATCAGATTTTTTATTGTTTTTAACTTTTTTGGTAATATAATTAAGAGGTAAAGCCAAGAATGGATGAATAAACTTTGAACTTGAAGCACCTAATCCAAATTTAGTTGTTATTTCAATTTCACTTCTTTTATTTCTAACGAACTTGCCTAAAATTAACTCAGCATAACCTTTTCCATATAATGGAGCAGTATCAAATAAAGTGATGCCTTTATCATAAGCGCAATTTAATAATGATAAACTCTCGTGGTAAGACTTTATGCTCGTTAAACTTGCTGTACCGAAACCAAGTTGAGATCTTTTTTCTTTCATAAATTTAGTATTCCAGTTTTAACTAATAAGATTTAATGTAGGAATGCTATTAATATACTTTTTCAATTCCTTGAACCAATTTACGTGCCGATTCCTTAGCTGAAAATTTATTTAATACCTCCAGATCGGGATTCCATGATGTAGGGTTTAGACGGTTTAAAAGTTTCTCCTCAAATTGATCTACTAAGGTCTCTCTATCGTCATCCGGATTAAAACGTACCGTGTAATCGTCTGCTTTACAATCTTCCATGACTTTTACAGCACTGCTTTCTCTATGAAAGACGCTAAATACCGGTTTTTTACTTAAAAGTGCCTGGAAGGTTTTACTGGCTGTATAATGCTTCTCCGTACTTCCTATGATCATTACCGTATTTGCCGCTGAAAGAAAGTTTAAAACTTGTAGAAAAGGATAACGCTTCCTCTTTTCGGTTAAGATATCCTGTAACCCAAATTCCTCTGAATATTCTGTAATTGATTTTGCGGGATAAGTTCCGGTACCTAGAAACCACAACTTTATTTTTTCGTCCCAAAGTCCCTTCTTTCTTAAATTCTCAATAGCTTCAAAAAATGCAGAAAGCAAAATGTGGCTATTGGGAAGAAACGCACCCGCATAGATCCAGTTCTTCTGGTCCTGGGGATCATTGTCCCACGGAAACTTAACGTTAGGAAGGACAACTTCGTGATCATTGGGATCGAAGCCATAAGGCATTGCCACATGTACTATTTTTCTTCCAGATTTGGAGTTTACCGTCTCAGAAAGCAATTCATTGTCCTTATTATAAAACTCGGGAAAATTTTTCTTTAAAACAGGTTCATAATAAGGTGTGGATACTCCGCTTATTAAGCTTGCTTTTTTAACGGCAATAGGCTCTAAAGCTCTTGCCACCGACTGACTTAGCTGAGCCCGAACTCCTGTTTGATTTGTAATATCCCTTACCCATGGATCGATATAGTCTATCCCATAAGGCATCTTTGTCTTTTCATAGATAAGCCTTCCCAGCAAAGAATTATAAAAGGAAGGAATAGGTAACCAGATAAAGTCGATTTTTTCCGTTTCAATTAATTCCAGAGCTTTCTTATATAGCTGGTAAAAGGCTCTCAACCCAATGTCCCCGATCAATCTCGGCTTAAAGGTTTTCAAGGCTTTTACGCGTGTTACTTCAAAATCAGAAGAAAAAGTTCGTTTGAAATCATGATCAGGAGTTTCTTCGAAGTATTCTTCGTGTACCGTTAAAATCCTCGGTGTCCAGCCAAGATCCTTCAGGAAGTTACCGATTAGGCGGGGCCGGTGAACACCTGCAAGGTTTGCAGGATGCCAGTGTGGATAAATCATCAAAACTTTTTTCATGATACTAATTTCTGTAACTTAAGTTGTTCATTCTCCCAGGAAAAAGACCTGGCGTTCTGCCATCTCTCAACTTTAGCAGTCGTTTGTATAAGGTTTCGGTCTAGATCCTGAAGTGATTTTTCTAAGGAAAATTCCATGATAAGCCCCGCATTATAATCCAAGGAACTCAAAAATTGTGATTGACCAAAGGTATCGGTTGCTAAAATATACAGACCTGCCTGAACATAGGCTAAAAATTTATTCGTTAAACAGATGTTACGGTTATCGTCTGCCTCTACATTTTCAAGAGCAAGACCAATATCCATTTGGCTTAAAAATTCATGTAAATCTTCCTGTTTCATGATGTCATGCAGCATTACGTTCTTGCCTATACTTACAGTTTCCAAATAGTTGTAATTAGGGTTTCCTATAAGGTGAAATTCTATTCGGTCTAAGCTTTTTGCTGCTGCAAAAACTTTTTCAAGGCCTCGATTGGGGCCGATATGCTGAGAAAACCAAACACACTTTATGATATTCGTGTGAGTGTTTCCTGGTTTTTTAAAATCCTCCGCATTAAAGGAATTAATAATAGTCAAATTTTCTATTTGGTTGTCCCCTTTAAAATGCTTTTCACACTCCAGTTGAATACCTTTAGAAGCATAAGAAACACTCTCTGCTCGTAGAAAACTATGCGCCATAAGCTTCATCCTGTTTTGCTTTTCATAAGCTTTATTAAAATACAGGGCTTCTCCGGGATAATAATCTTCTACATCTAATTGTAGGGCAATGTCATTTTTTTCCGAAAGTTTTACAGAAGCATAAAAAGCACCCAGGTTATGGGCAATTATTCGGGAAAACTTTGAGTTTTTCTGTAGAGCATTAGCCATAAACCATAATTGCAGGGCTTTATCGTTACTGGCAAATGCACAGACTCCAAAATTGGTTGGAAAAAATGGGTTGAGAACAATAGCAAATTTTTGTAAGACCTTCGAAAAAACTGTTTTAATTATTTCTTTTTTTCTGTCAATCTCGATAAAATGAATTTCCGGATTTCTAGCTTTAATTGTTTCAGAAAGCTCTAAGCTCCAGTCATGATGTTTAAAGCACAAAACATGACAGGCAAATGTATGTTTAAGGGCTTCAAATTCCTTCACGAGCCTGGGGTTAGCTGCTAAGCTTGAGGTTGAAATAAAGAGAAGATTTTTCATTTATGCTGTCACGTATTTGTGAATGAACACAGAAAATGATTTTGCCGCGCGCCAACCAAAAATAGCTTTTATGCTTTCAATAATCTTACCTCCCATAACCGGCTCATAAGTACTACCACCAAACTGGTCAGTTTTATGTATTGCGGCTTTGTAAATAGTCTTGTGCATAGGATATGCGTCAATAGCTATTATTTTATATTGCAAGGCCATGGCGTTGTTATAGGCTTGAGAATCTTTCAATATAACGAACTGCTTTGTCTTTGAATCTAAAGCGCGTATTTGACTTTCCAGATGGATTTGTTGCCTTTGATTGGCAATATTTGAGCCCTTTATATGTTTTCTATAATAGTTTACAGTTTCAGGAGTATAAATAACTTTTTTAGCGGTGGTTACAACTCTGCAAAAATACTCCCCATCCTGGTCCTTACTCAATGTTTCATCCCAGGGGGCAACTTTATCAAGCAAAATTCTAGGAGTTAACCACGCACTGGTTTGCACCATATTCTGTTGTCCATTTGCCCCATATAGATTTAATAAAAATGCTTCAGTATCGCTCGTTGTATAGAGAAACTCTCTATCGGTTATCACGCCTTTATCTATAGTTTCATAAAAATGTTTAGTGGAGCATACAGCAATGGATTCAGGTTGGTTCCTTAATGCAGAAACTTGAGATTCAATTTTATTAGGACTGAACAAATCATCGGCATCCAAAAACTGAATAAATTCCCCCTTTGCCAGTCTTAGTCCATAATTTCTGGCAGCACAGGCGCCTTTCCCAGGGCTTTTTAAAAGTTTTATATTTTGATTATCGAGATTTGAAATGTATTCGAAAGAACCATCAGTGGATCCATCATCTATAATTATGATTTCAATGTTCTTATAAGTTTGATTGAAGACTGAATCTAAAGTCGCTTCAATAAATTTAATGCTGTTGAAGTTTGGGATAATAACTGACACTAAATTTTCAGCCATTTCTTATAATTTAATTTTTATCAATTCTTGAAATTTTGTAGACCTATTGAATAGCAAATCTTTTAATACTTTTTTGGTTTGAAATTGTATCCAAGTTTCAATCAATTTTTCTCTTGGATTTATCTTAATTCCATGGCTCGTCTTAAAAAAAAGCTGAATATTACCCTGAATATCAAAATTTTACTTCTAAACAAAAGCCCTAGAAATAAACTTCTTTATTATTATAATAAAAAAAATTCTTGGAGCCATTTTCCTAGTTAAATAGACCAGTGGGTAAAATTGCGTCCTGTCACTTCTCTGAACTTATTGACATCATTCCGCAATACGTTTTCAATTCTTTTTTTCAATTCTGGGGATAATTTAATTTGATTTACCGGAGCTTTACCTAATCCACTACGGTCGAGATATTTCCGGATCCTATCTTTTGAATTGGAAGGGATAAAAGTCTTTGCTACTGAAGGAAGAAATGATCCGTTCTTCAAATTTCTTATCCATTTGGCTTCTACCAATCTTTCTTTTGAGACATTTTTTGCAGTTAAATTTTCTAGCTCATCAAGCTCCATTTCCTTTAGATCTAAAAAATTAAAAATTTTATTTAATTCTCTTCCTGGGTCGGCTATTAATTCCTCGAAAGAAACAAAATGAAAATTTTTAATTGGAAAAAAATTAAGAAATGGCTTTAGCTGATAATAATATTTACTGGTAAGTACATAATTTAGTTCTTCTAGTTGAGCAGTAGTGTAATCTTCCAAATCAAAATTATTTTTTCGGTTACCTTGAAGCTTTGCTTCGTTGATATGACTTATAATTCTTTTAATTGGATCTCTTACTACATAAATAAAACGACCATCTTCATTAATTGTATTTTTTATTCTAGAAGAAACTCCTTTATATATGTGCTGTTTGGTATAACTCTGCGAAGATTCTCCATTATATTTAAATGATTCATCGAATTGTGCCCTATACCAATCAATACCCTTAGAAAAATTTTCCTCTTCTATAAAAAAGTTAAGCTCTTTGGTTCTGGACATAAAAATTTCAGGATGATTATCCAAATATTGGTGTAGAGAAGTGGTTCCACTTTTCATAGCTCCAATGATAAATAGATTTGGTAAAGTAGGTTTAGACATTATGACTGGTATAAATGAATTAAATTTTTTGTTACTGAATTAATATCAAAATTCTCTTCAACAAAGCGACGCCCTTCGCTACCCATTTGTTTAATTAAAAGAGGTTCAGTCAATATCTTTTGAACTACTTTAGCTATAGAGCGAGGCTCTTTATCAGGAACAATAAATCCCGATTTCCCATCAAGAATTCCCTCCGGGATGCCTCCTGTGTTTGTACCTATAACCGGTATCCCGCAAGCCTGAGCTTCCTGTAATACTACACCTTGTGCTTCTTTATTACCTGTAGAAGTGATAATGCTAGGAAGAATAAATAAATGAGCTTTGTTGTAAAAGAAGGATCTCAAAGCTTCTTGCGAATGATAACCTTCTAAGATGACCTGATCGTGTAAATCATTTTCGTCTATCAATGCTTGTAAAGATTGCTTCAATTCTCCTTCTCCAACTATTCGATAGCGAAAGTTTGTAAGTTTAAAGTCATTTTTCAGAATAGCCATAGCCTTAATTGCATATTCTAAACCTTTTACTTCGGTGAGCCTAGCTACTGTAAGAATCTCAAATTCATTTTCTTTATCATAACCTCTATTGAGATACTGAAATTCCTTTACGTTTATTGACGAAGGAATTATATGAATTTTATTACTTTCAAAACCTAATTTTATGGCATTTTGTTTTGTGTTCAAAGTATTCGCTGTGAAAAGATCTCCCTTCAGTTTTAAGAATGAATAAATTTCTTCATTTGTTTTTTGAGGCAAATCATTTATATCATATCCTCTAAAAGATGTGATTAATTTTCCTTTCAACAAACCCAGATCCCGTAGGATGGCGCCCCATAATCCCATAGGACCAAATTGGCAATGAATGACATCAAAATTAGAATTCTGCTCCAATAAAGGTTGTATGGCATAAATGATTTTAAACCCATTTTTGGTTTCTCCATAGGTGCTTTCAGTAATTGCTTTCCAGGAAAGGCCGGGAGATATTAAAAATGAACGCCATAAAAGGGGGAGGGCGTTAAATCGAACCGCCAATTTATTTTTCCATTCATTTTTGTACTTGGAAAAAGCTGGTTTAGGTAATTCAATAATATTTAGTGGTTGCTGAAAAACCTTTTGGTGGATATTCTTTTCCTTCAGGTAGCTTTTGTTAAAAGTAAATATCGTAACATCTGCACCACTTTCAATCAAGCCTATAACTTGATTTAAAATAGCAACTTCTGTTGTAGAAGGAAATGTTTCGATAACGAAGGCAATCCTCATGGGTAATAGTTTCTATTTATTAAGGGTATGTCTATAACATCCCAAAAGTTTTTCAAAATTTTTTTTAGAATTAAAATTTTCCAAAACGAAAGCTCTTCCATTTTGTCCAAATTCCTTTATTCTATCCTGGTGTTCCAAAAACCAGATTATCTTTTCAGCTAATTCAACTTCATCTTTTTGTGAAACTAAAAATCCACTTTTGCCATCATTTATTCCTTGCACCATGCCTCCTACACGGGATGCAATAACAGGTAATTCCATTGCCTGAGCTTCCTGTAGCACTACACCTTGCGCTTCTGCTCTACCATTGTCATCAATTATACCTGGCATGATATATATATCGGCTTTTTCAAGTTCTTCTTTAACAATTTCGCTGGTTTGTTGTCCTAATAAAGTCACGTATTCCTCAAGATCATATTCCTGAATTTCTTTTTCAAGTTCTGCTCTGGTTGGTCCTTCGCCAATTATTCTGTATTCAATATTGGTATGTCCCTTCAACAACAGATTTTTTATAGCATGGACACCATAATAGAAGCCTTTAAAAGGTACTAACCTACCTATGGAAATGATTGTAATTTTCTCTTTAGGGTAGAATCTTGGTTTGGACCTAATAAATTTGTTGCTATCAAATTGTGCAGGCACATAAAAAATCTTGTTTTCAGAATATCCTTTGCTAACAGCTACTTGCGTTGTGAAGGCGGAATTGGAAATAAAAAGATCTCCTTCCTTAATTAAATGAGGATATATCCCTTTTTTACTATTTAGAGTTACTAAACCAGATCCATGAAAAGTTGTTATTATTTTACCTGATATTATTTTTCTTTGACGCAACTTCACAGCAAGGTCTCCCATTACAGCAAAGTGGCAATGAATAATATCAAAATGATGATGTTCATGAAAGGAAAAAGATTGGCCTCGATTAGAGAACAAGCTTCTTACACCAATTCTATTTATCAGTTTAGGGATTTTACTGATATTATTTAAATTAGTGAATACAGATTCAACTACTCCTTTTAAGGTCTTTCTTCTATTTAAAGTGAAATAAATGGTGCGTTCCTGAAGTTTGTATTGGTTGAATTTTGCACTCGTAAAATCATTGCCACCTTTTTCTTTAGAAAAGATGATCACATCATTTCCATCATCTAATAATTGACATATTTCTTCAACGACAAACGTTTCTGACACCGACGGGAACTTTCCACAAAAAACAGCTATTTTCATCTGTTTCTCTTAACATTTTTATAAACGTAAAGAGCAGGTTTTAAAAAATATTTGTTATAAATGTTCATTATTAGATAATGTTTTCCATTTTTTGGCGGGATGTATCCCACTTGCTCAGAAGTATTAGTAAACTCGGAATTATCGGCTCCAAGGAACATGTTAATTTCGGACATTGTTTTGTCGAAATTATTTAAGAGATCATTGTAATTAACAGAATGATAATTTTTATATTTTTTATTTTTTTCCCATTGAGTAATATGTAAATTATGAAACTCTAGAGGCTTCATTTCGATACTGGAAAAAAATTTTGAAATTTTTGTTTCTACTTTAAAGCCTTCGTCGTTTTTAACCTGAATAAAAGACTTTAGTCGCGGATTATAAACTTCTTTATATATTGACTGCTGCAACTCCTCAGGTGAGGAAACAAGGAGTCCAAATCTTTCTTTCATATTAAATATAGAATTTAGAACAGCAGGAAAGTCTCTTTTAATGTAAAGAAAAGCCGTCGAGGGATTATCCCTCACAATATTTCCCGGGAACCTGTGATCTCCATAAATTTGGCGGAAGTTGTCCTTGTGAGTAAAATTTTTATTTATCAGATCTGCATAATAATTTGATCCGGATCTTGGATGGGAATAAATTTGGATATCTTTAAAATTCATTTCTTTTTTTCTTTTTTAAAATTTCCTGCAAGTGAAACCAAGATAAATTTTAATTGGTATTTGTAATTCAAACTGGAAAATATCCTCAGCTTATATTGACTAATAATATTTTTACAACCGCCATAGTCCCTAGTATAAAAATAAAGCAGAAACGATTGAATTGCATAATCTTTAATTATGGTGGAAATTAAATTCTCATATTGGAAATTAAAATGACGATTTAAAGTTTCATTTGCTCTTATTCTATCCTTATAATGATTTATTAGGACATCAACACTTTCAGGCTTCCTTTTGAAGTTAGATATTCCTCCAGAATGAAGCCGATAAGTAGCACCGACAAAAGGAAGGTATTTTATTTTTCCATATTGACTAAGTAGGAGGTATAGAAAACGATCTGCACCATTAAATGTATAAAGCCAATCAGGATATGTTTTCAATACATTATTTCTAAAAACAACTGTAAGAGTGTTTGCTCGGTTTCTAATTAACAGGTCTTCTGTAGAAATATCTGCTCTCTCATCTTTATTAATTGTCCTTTCCCCCGTTTTACCAGTACCTATTTCATCGAGTTTGAAAGCGTCATGAAAACACATAATGTATTCGTCATTTGTCTCCAAAAAGTCAATTTGTTTTTGAAGTTTATTGGGGTCTGTCCAAAAATCGTCTCCTTCCAGTAAAGCAATGTATTTGCCATCACAAGCTTGTAATGTTTGAACAAAATTGGGAATCATTCCCAAATTTTTATTTGAAGGTAATAATTCCACTTGATCGGGAAAATTCCTCTGATAAGTCTGACATATTCTTCTAGTTCCATCATTAGAAAAGTCTTCTCCAATGTACAGCTTTATTGTAAAGCTCGTGATTTGAGCTAGGACACTTTTTATTGCTGATTCAATATATTTTTCATGATTATAGGTAATCATGCAGATACTCACTGTTTCCATTTTTCTTACTTAAGGTATTTTTCTCCAATTTCCCTTTTTCTCACTACCCTTGCAGGAGATCCATAAGCTAAAACAGATCCGGGAATATCTTTTGTTACTAACGAACCAGATCCAATTACTGAATGTTTTCCTATTGTAATGCGGTCGAAAATGGTAACGCCGAGGGCTATTGCAGCAAACTTTTTTAAGATGACAAAACCTCCTGTTGTTACTCCGGCTGAGATGCTTGAAAAATCTTCCATTATACAATTATGCTCAAGAGAAGAATTTGTGTTAATGATGGTATGATTTCCAACCGCCGCCTCTGTATTAATTATACAACCCGGCATCACGACGATACCATTTCCTAACTTAACATTACTTCCGATTTCAACAGAGGGATGAATCGCGTTATAAAATTCAATTTTTGGAATTAATTCCTGTAATTGAGTGACTATTTTACTTCTCATCCAATTGTCTCCGACACAAATGATATACCCGGAAATGTCGTATTTCTTCTCCAGAGTTGGTATTTCTTCCTGACGACCCAAAATTTCATGTCCACAAAAATAAGTCCCTGCTTGATGTCTGGAGTCTACTAATCCAACTATGAAATATTTTCCTTCCTTATTTATAACATCAATAATAACTTTTGCATGATGACCTGCGCCTATAAGTAGAATTTTTTTTTTCATTAAATCGTTGTTAGCTTTTTTTTAGTTCTAACTTCTTAATTGTAGGCAGTATTAAATTTTCCATTATTAAAACAAAGCCTTTTAATTTGAAAAAATAAACCAAGAAGACATAAAAAATCAAAATCTGAATGCTGGGAATCAGAATTTGGAATAATAGGTTCATTTCATTTAATCTAAACTGGTATAGAAGTGCTACAGAACTAGAAAAAATAGCAATTACTAAATAAAAGCTTATTATTTTTAACTGTCGATAAAATTTAAAGCCAATAAGTTTTCCTGGGAAATGGAGGTTCGCTAAAAATGATAAAGTAGTTGCCAATGCAATAGCAGTTGCCATTCCTTTTAATCCGAATCGTAATGAGGCTAAAATAATCAGCGAGAACAAAATTCGTTTAACCGTTTCAAATTTTAAAAGAAAACGAGATTTTCCTTTGGTTAAAAATATATTCGAGTTAATTCCTCCTATTGAAATCATAAATCCCACCAAACAAAGAATTTGAAATATCGGAACAACTTCTATCCACTTCTCCGTGAGAATAAGAAGTATAAGAGGTTCGGCTATAATGACTAATGTGAACATTACAGGAATAACCAGAAATGACAATATATGAATGAGAGCAGAATAATATTTTACTAATCTTTCATCGTCATCCTGAATTTTTGCTAACGAAGGATACATCACTTTATTTATTCCTCCTCCAATTATTTGTAATGGATATTTTCTTAAAGTTTTAGCTCTATTAAAAATACCCAGTGAAGCAGCCGGATAAAATTTTCCTATAAGAATAGTGTCCATCTCATCAAGAGTTTTGGAGATAATGTTGATAAAAAGAATATTTGAACTAAAATTTAAATATTTTTTAACCGATGCTACTTCAAATACTAATGAAGGCGTCCACCTGGAAGCAAAAAAAATAAAAGTTGTTCGTAAAAGGGAAGCCATAATACTTTGAGCAACAAGACTATAAACTCCATAATCAAGATAAGCCAAAATGATTGCAACAAGACCGGAAAGGAAATTTGCAGTTATATCGACCTTTACAACTTTATTAAAGTCAATTTCCTTGGTTAAAATTATATTTGGTATTATTCCAAAGGAACTAATTATAAAAGTAACGGATAGAATACGCAGAATTTTAGAAATAATTTCAGTTTCATAAAACTGGGCAACCAGGTCACTTATTAAAAAAGTAATAATAAAAAGAACTATTCCTATTGCAACGTTTAAGTAAAAAATTGTTGAAAAATCCTCTTGAGCCGCATTCTTATCCTGAATTAAAGCACTTCCAAAACCAAAATTCATAAATACCTGAGCGAGAGACGTGAACACCAGCACCATTGCCATTAAGCCAAAATCCTCGGGCATCAGCAATCTGGCTAATATTATACTTACAACAAATTGCATGGCTTGTCCTACCAAATTACCGGCAGAACTCCATCCTAAACCTGTCAGGGTTTTTTTCTTTAAATCTTTCAATTAAATTAAAAAGTTTTCTCTAACGTTATTTTTTACTAAAGAGATAATCTTTTCAACTTCAAATGATTCTAAGGATGCATACAGAGGTAAACATAAAACTTGTTCGGCTATTTTATTGGCAATAGGTAAGTTTGAAAGCTTTGAAGAATTATGTCCTCTATAGGTAGGAATATTAGATATTAATGGATAAAAATACCTCCTGGTTAATATTCTCTCCTCCTTTAATTTGTCGTACAATTTATCTCTGCTAATGCCATAATCTTGTTCCTCTATTAAAGCAGGATAATAGGAGTAATTATGACTCAAACCATCAGGTAGTTCCGGAATTTTTACACCGGGAACATCTTTTAATTCCTCCGAGTATTTTTCCCAAACTTTTTGTCTTTTTAGGCGATTATTTTCCAACGACTTAAATTGAAGTAATCCATATGCTGCCTGTACCTCATTCATTTTGGCATTAATGCCTGGAGCAACAATTGTAGTCTCATTAGCGAAACCGAAATTTTTCAAAAAATCGATTCGTTGTTTTGTTTTTATATCATGGCTTATAATAGCGCCTCCCTCAATAGTATTAAAGGTTTTAGTAGCGTGGAAGCTCAAAACATTTAAATCACCATAGTCGAGAATGGTACTCCCATTATGGTTCACATCAAAGGCATGCGCTGCATCATAAATTACCTTCAAGCCATAGTTGTCTGCGATTTCTTGAATTTTCTCGTGATTACAAGGTCTTCCATATACATGTACGGGTAAGATAGCAGTAGTCTGAGGAGTGATTGCTGCCTCTATTTTTTCCGGATCAAGATTCAGGTATTCCTCTTCAATATCTACAAAGACCGGTTTGATGCCATTCCAATGAAGGGAATGTGTAGTGGCAACAAAGCTAAATGGGGTAGTTATTACTTCTCCCTGAATTCGCAAGGTCTGTAAGGCCGTTATTAAAGCTAAAGTTCCGTTCGAAAAAAGACTTACATAAGGTACTTTAAGGTATTCTGCAATTCGCTTTTCAAGTTCCTGATGGAATTTGCCATTATTTGTTAAGAATTTAGAATCCCAGATTTCTCGCAAAGATTCAACGAATTCGTCGAAAACGGGCATGTCGGGTTGAGTGACGTAAATAGGAGAATTGTCTTTTTTAATCATGTTTTTCTTCTTAGCAATAATAAAATTCTAATACAATTACGGTTTAATAATTCTGCTTAAAAGATATTTTCCGTAGCCGTTTTTCTTTAGGGGTTCAGCCAGGACTTTTAATTCATCTGCAGAAATGTATCCTTTTTCGTAAGCGATCTCTTCTATACAGGCTACTTTAAGCCCCTGTCGCTTTTCAATGGTATGAATAAAATTTGATGCTTCCAGCATAGATTCGTGGGTGCCGGTATCCAGCCAGGCATATCCACGCCCCATTAATTCAACCTTTAGCCTATCTTGCTTAAGGTAAGCTTCATTGACGGAAGTAATTTCCAGCTCGCCACGTTCGCTGGGCTTCACTTGCTTCGCGATTTCCACTACAGAATTGGGATAAAAATATAAGCCAGAAACCGCATAATTGCTCTTAGGATGCTTAGGTTTTTCTTCAATACTAATGACATTTCCGTTCTTGTCAAATTCGGCAACGCCATATCTTTCTGGATCGTTGACATAATAACCAAAAACAGTTGCTTTTCCTTCTGTCTCAACGTTTAAGCGGGATTGTTTCAGCATTTCGGTTAGTCCCTGCCCGTAAAAAATATTATCTCCCAATACCAGGCAAACATCATCACTACCAATAAATTCTTCTCCAATGATAAAAGCCTGGGCCAGTCCATCAGGGCTGGGTTGTTCTTTATATTCGAATCTCATTCCAAGTTCTGATCCGGTCCCTAATAGCTTCTCAAAATTTGGAAGATCTTCAGGTGTAGAAATAATAAGGACTTCTCTAATTCCTGCCAGCATCAATGCCGATAGTGGATAATAGATCATCGGCTTATCATAAATACTAAGAAGTTGTTTGGATACTCCTTTAGTAATTGGATATAAACGGGTGCCGGAGCCGCCGGCAAGTATGATACCTTTCATTTTTTAGATGCTTTAGGCTTTAGGCCTTATGCTTTTAGCCTGAGACTTAATTTATATAATTTCTTCTTTATTTCGTTTACTTGTTGATTAAGACCTTCATAAGACTTTTCATCAATAAAAGAAAGATCCTTTGTCAGAATAAAAAAATACTCCAATTCATGAGCAGATCCCTGGGCAATTTGTAAAAATCGGTTGAAATCTTTATCTGATTCTCTGCCACATCCTTCACTGATATTTGCAGTTATAGAATAGGCAGCCCGCTGCATCTGAGTTATTAACTGATATTTTTCGGAATCAGGAAATGATGAAGTTACCCGATAAACCTTCAGTACCAGCTCATGACTTAGTTTCCAGACATCATATTTCTTAAAATCTCTCATTTCGATGTTTTAGGCTCTATGCTTTTTGCTTATAGCTTAGGGCTTATAGCTTACAACCTAATATTGTTTCTTATAATACTCCTGATACGCACCGGAGGTAACATTCTTAAGCCACTCTTCATTTTCAAGATACCAATCGATCGTTTTAGATAGTCCTTCTTCAAAAGTTACGCTGGGTTTCCAGCCTAATTCTTTATTGATCTTACCGGCGTCAATCGCATAACGCAGATCATGACCGAGCCGATCTTTTACGTAGGTGATCAGCTTTTCGCTTTCTCCTTCTTTGCGACCTAGCTTCTGGTCCATTTGTTGACAAAGTAGTTTTACCAGGTCGATATTTTTCCATTCGTTAAAGCCGCCTATATTGTAGGTTTCATTATTGCTCCCCTTATGAAAAACAAGGTCTATTGCCGCCGCGTGATCTTTTACAAAGAGCCAGTCCCTGGTATAATTCCCATCGCCATAAACCGGCAAGGATTTGTGGTTAATAATATTATTTATAAATAATGGGATCAGTTTTTCCGGAAAATGATTCGGCCCGTAATTATTGGAGCAATTGCTTATAACATAAGGAAGCTTATAAGTCTCTCCATAAGATCTCACAAAATGATCTGAACTTGCTTTACTGGCAGAATATGGAGAATTTGGATCGTAAGCGGTGGTTTCGGTAAATAAGCCTTCTTCTCCAAGACTACCATATACTTCATCTGTACTTACGTGGTAAAAAAGTTTGTCATTGGTTTCTTCTTTCCAATGTTCTTTTGCAGAATTCAGTAGGTTTACGGTTCCCATTACGTTAGTCTTTACAAAAGCCATTGGATCTGTGATAGACCTGTCTACATGAGACTCCGCAGCCAGATGAATCACCCCATCAAACTGATATTTGCTAAATAGTTCATCTATTTTTTCAGCATCAGTAATATCAGCCTTTAAGAAGGTATAATTAGGAGCGTCCTGGATATCTATTAAATTCTCCAGATTCCCTGCATAAGTAAGGGCATCGAGGTTGAAAATTTGATTTTCCGGATATTTATTCACGAACAGGCGAACTACGTGAGATCCTATGAATCCCGCACCTCCTGTAATTAATATTTTTTTGATGTATTCCATCTAAAATTAAAATTCTTAATCAGCAATTATACAGCTATTGAAGCTTGCTTTCTTACTGCTTTTATTTCTGGTTTTCCAATACTAGTCAAATTAAAGCCTATTTCAGAAAGAACCTGCGTATCCAATATGTCTCTACCATCAAAAACAAACGCAGGGTTTAGCATACTCTCATATATTTGTTGCCAGTTGTAGGTTTTAAATTCATCCCACTCGGTTAATACGGCTATAGCATGAGCAGCTTCGCAAGCCTGGTAAGGCTCTTTTACTACTTTTAGTAGCTTTCGGTTTTCTTTCTCTGTACGTGTTCCCAAATAATCCAAATCGGCATAGATCTGCTCTTCGGTTACCTTTGGATCATACACTACAACTTCTGCTTGTTCGTTTAAGAGGTAATCAGCTACATAAATAGCAGCAGATTCCCTTGTATCGTTGGTGTCTTTTTTAAAAGCCCAACCCAAAAGGGCAATCTTCTTTCCTGAAACGGTATTGAAAAGTGTCTGTACTATATTGGCAGCGAATCTTCTTTTTTGATGATCGTTCATAATGATCACCTGCTCCCAGTAATCGGCTACTTCATCTAATCCATATGATTTTGCGATATACACCAGGTTGAGAATATCTTTCTGGAAACAGCTTCCTCCAAAACCTACAGAAGATTTTAAAAATTTTGGGCCTATCCTCGAGTCCATACCAATAGCTCGTGCTACTTCATTTACATCGGCCCCGGTTTTTTCACAAAGCTCGCTCATCGCGTTTATACTGGAAACACGCTGGGCCAGGAATGCATTGGCAGTTAATTTTGAAAGTTCTGAAGACCATACATTGGTCGTCAATATTTTTTCTTTAGGAAGCCAGTGTGCATAAATATCTACTAAAGCTTGTACGGCTTCTTGTCCTTTCGTATTGTCAATATCTCCACCAATTAAGACACGGTCTGCATTTTGCAGATCTTGGATTGCTGTTCCTTCGGCAAGAAATTCAGGATTGGAAAGAATCTGGAAGTTCACTGCGTTACCGGTGTTTTCCAGGATACTTTTTAAAGCTTCCGCGGTCCTCACCGGAAGCGTGGATTTTTCTACAATGATCTTATCTGTGGTGGATACCCTGGCGATTTGCCGGGCACAAAGTTCTATCCATTTTAGGTCAGCCGCCATTCCCTTTCCTATACCATAGGTTTTGGTTGGTGTATTCACCGAAATAAAGATCATTTCTGCTTTATCTATGGCCTTATCAACTTCTGTGGAAAAGAATAGGTTTCTGCCCCTTGCTTCTTTAACCACTTCGGCTAAACCGGGTTCATAGATAGGCAGATTATCCAGGTTATCGTCGTTCCAGGCGGCAATTCTTTTTTCGTTCAGATCCACAACAGTAACGTTGATCTCGGGACATTTCTGGGCGATCACAGACATAGTTGGTCCTCCTACGTATCCTGCTCCAATACAACAGATATTTTTTATGTTCTTCATTTCATTCAGACGCGGATTCCACAGACTTGAGCGGATTGCACGGATTTTTTTAAAGCGCGGATTCCGCAGATTAATGCAGACTGCACGGATTGGTTAAAGTTTAACTTCTTTAAATTTATTCTGGTTATTTAAGAACCACTCATAGGTTTTTTGAATTCCCTCTTCCAGCGCTGTTGATGCTTTCCACCCAGCGTCCTTCATCTTATCTACGTTCATGAGCTTACGCGGAGTACCATCAGGTTTTGAGGTATCCCAGATAATATCTCCTTTATGACCTACAATTTTTTGAATAAGTTCTGCCAGTTCTTTTATGGTGAGATCTTCTCCTGTACCAATATTGTAAAGATTCTCTGGTAATTTATTTTCCAAAGCGAAACAAACTGCATCTGCAAGGTCATCTACAAATAAGAATTCTCGCATGGGAGATCCGCTACCCCACAGTTCGACAGGCTCACTGCTAAGGTCGACAGGCTCACTGCTATGGTCGACAGGCTCATTATTAGCACCGACGGACTTACTCTTAAGTTCAACTGGGCTAGTATCGCCAGCTTGCTCCATTTTTACTTTAGCATCATGGAACTTTCTGATCATTGCCGGTAAGACATGCGAAGTTTCCAGGTCAAAATTATCATGAGTTCCATATAGATTGGTAGGCATCAAACTAACATAATCTTTTCCAAATTGTTTTCGTATCGCTTCACAGGCTTTTACTCCGGCAATCTTTGCTATAGCATACCATTCATTGGTTGGTTCCAGGCTATCCGTCAGCAAATATTCTTCCTTCAGTGGTTGTGGAGCATGCTTTGGATAAATACAGGAACTTCCTAAGAAGATAAATTTCTGAACATCTGACTTATGAGAGAAGTCGATAAGATTATTCTGAATCTGCATGTTCTCCATCAGGAACTGATATGGATATTCGCTATTCGCCATGATCCCACCTACTCTCGCTGCCGCATCGATGACTACTTCCGGTTTTTCAGTTTCAAAGAAATCAGCAACAGCTGCCTGGTTGCGAAGATCCAGTTCCGAAGAAGTTTTACCGATAAGATTTGTATATCCCTCAGCTTCGAGTTTTCGCCAGATCGCTGAGCCAACCATTCCACGGTGACCGGCGATGTATATTTTTGTGCTCTTGTTCATTCTAATTCTTTCTTACGATTTGTTAGGTGTTCAGACCGCTGTATCGTTTTCTCAGTTGATTTCGCAGATTATGGCGGATTGCGCGAATTCCTTCTAAGAATTTTCCGTATTAATGAAGCGTTTCCACTTCAGACTTTTCTCTCCAAAGTTAATTAGCAAACCAACTTCTGTATTGGTAGCTTTTAGGTAATTGATTACCTGATTTTCCAGCGCTTTAGGTAAAAAGGCTACTGATTTTATTTCAACTATAATTTTGTTGTAGCAAAGAAAGTCAGCTTTGAAATATTTCTCCAGTTTTTCACCTTCGTAATATAGATTCAGCCTTTTTTGTTCTTCGAAAGGAATTGAAAACTTATTAAACTCCTTACTTAACACTTCCTGATATACTGATTCAAGAAAACCGTGACCGAGGCCTTTATGAACTTTCATACAAGCACCAATTATTTGAAACGTTTCCACCTCAAAAAGTAATTTCCCCATCCGTGTAATCCGTTTTCTTCAGTGAAATGAACCTTCCGTGAAATCAGCCTTAATCCGTGTAATCTTTCTTAGTTATTCGAAATAATTTAAAGTCTTAAACCCACCTTCTTTAAGGTACTGATCTTTCTGCATAAGTTTTACATCACTGGCCATCATATCTTTTACTAGATCCTTTAGATCATATTCAGGAGTCCAGCCTAGTTTGTTGTTTGCTTTGGAAGCGTCTCCTATTAATAGATCAACTTCTGTAGGTCTGAAATATTTCGGATCTACTGCCAAAACTTCCTTACCTGTTTCCAGTTGAAATTTATCGTTGCTACAGGATTTTACATAAGCCTTTTCATCAGCATCTTCACCTCTGAATTCGAGTTCTATTCCGACTTCAGCAAAGGCCATTTTTACAAAATCTCGAACCGGAGTAGTTTTCCCCGTAGCGATCACCCAGTCTTCTGCTTTTTCGGCTTGCAGGATCATCCACATCATTCTTACATAATCCTTTGCGTGTCCCCAGTCTCTTTGTGCATCCAGATTCCCCAGGTAAAATTTATCCTGAAGTCCTAAAGCGATCCTTGAAGCTGCCCTGGTGATCTTACGAGTTACAAAAGTTTCCCCTCTTAGCGGAGATTCGTGATTAAACAAAATTCCGTTACATCCATACATGCCATAAGCTTCACGGTAGTTTACCGTGATCCAGAATGCATACATTTTTGCAACTGCATAAGGCGAACGTGGATAGAATGGCGTAGTTTCAGATTGAGGTACTTCCTGAACCTTTCCGTATAATTCTGAAGTGGAAGCCTGATAAATACGTGTTTTCTTTTCCAGCCCTAACAAGCGAACTGCATCCAGGATACGTAAAGTCCCTAATCCATCAGCATTTCCGGTATATTCCGGAACTTCAAATGATACCTGAACATGGCTCATAGCAGCCAGGTTATAGATCTCATCTGGTTGGATTTCCTGAATAAGACGTATAAGATTCGTAGAATCTGTCATATCGCCATAATGGAGTATAAAATTTCTTTTATCTTCATGTGGATCCTGATATAAATGATCTATCCTATCGGTATTAAAAAGAGAAGATCTTCTTTTTAAACCGTGAACTATATATCCTTTTTTCAGGAGGAATTCACTTAAATATGCTCCATCCTGCCCGGTCACGCCGGTAATCAATGCTACTTTATTCATTTTCAGCTATTGCAATTTTCATATAATACCGCAGTCCTCTTTACAAAAGACTTCTACTAACTTAAGACTAATGATAATTCCGACAGAAATAGATTAAACTATCATTCCTGCTGCAACGGTTTCATTAGTATTTTCATCTACCAGAATAATACTACCTGTATTTCTGTTATCTCTATAAGAATCGATCATCAATCTATGCGTAGTTCTGATCGTTACTCTAGCAATATCATTCATGGAAAGATCCTTGTTTTCCGTATTTCTATTATAAGTGTTGATATCAATCTTATAAACCACATCCTTGATCATGGCTCTCTGTTGATTGGAAGTGTGCATCACGGTATATTTTGCTCTGGGCTTCGCAGCATCGTTATTCAGCCAACATAACATCACATCAAATTCCTGCTCTCCTTCCGGTTGATTATTCTTCTTTACAATCATATCGCCGCGGCTTACATCAATATCATCTTCCAGAGTTATAGAAATAGACATTGGTGCAAAAGCTTCCTCAACCTCCTGTTCCCCGGTATTGATAGATTTGATTTTCGAGGTAAAGCCTGAGGGCAGTACGGCTACTTCATCACCCAATCTATAGATTCCGCTGGCCACTCTACCGGCATAGCCTCTGTAATCTCTATGCTCGTCACTTTGTGGTCTTAATACAGTTTGTACCGGGAACCGTGCATCGATCTTGTTAATATCACTACTAATATGCAGGGTTTCCAATATACTAAGTAGCGTTCCACCTCCATACCAACTCATGTTTTCGGAACGATTCACAACATTATCTCCCAGAAGGGCACTCATTGGAACAAAACGTACATCTTTTACCAGCAGCTTGGAAGAAAACTCCTCGAACTGACCAATGATCTCATTATATCGTTCTTCTGAAAAATCTACCAAATCCATTTTATTGACACAAACGATCAAATGAGGAATATTCAGAAGTGAAGCTATAAACGAATGTCTTTTGGTCTGCTCGATAACTCCATGCCTGGCATCTATTAAAATAAGAGCTGCATTCGCTGTTGATGCTCCAGTAACCATATTACGGGTATATTGAATATGACCCGGAGTATCTGCGATAATGAATTTTCTCTTAGGAGTGGTGAAATATCTGTACGCTACATCGATGGTGATGCCCTGTTCTCTCTCATCCTTTAAGCCATCTGTGAACAATGCCAGGTCCACTCCTTCATGACCTTTTTTTGCACTGGTGTTGGTTACTGACTCTAACTGATCTTCAAATATAGATTTGGAATCATATAGCAGTCGGCCAATGAGGGTACTTTTCCCATCATCCACGCTTCCTGCCGTTGTAAATCTTAGTAATTGATTGTTATTGATCTCCATTATAATATGCTCTTATATATTGTATTGCTAATTAAGCTTGCTGACTCTAAGTTGTGATCTATTATCTAGAAGTACCCTTGTTTTTTACGGTCTTCCATAGCGGTCTCAGAACGCTTATCATCAGATCTATCTCCACGTTCTGTTTTCCTCATAGTAGAGACTTCATCGGCAATCTTTTCCAGCGTATCTGCGTCAGACTCTATTCCTCCGGTAATGGTAATATCACCAAGGGTTCTAAACCTTATTTTTTTCTTTTCAATAGTTTCTCCTTCTTCCAATTTCAGGTATTCTGATACCGGAATCCAGGAGTTACTTCTGAACACAACCTCTCTGTCATGTGCAAAGTATAATGATGGTATACTTATATTCTCTCTTTTAATATAGTTCCAGACATCCATCTCGGTCCAGTTACTAATTGGAAAAGCTCTGAAGTGTTCTCCTTCGAAATGTTTTCCGTTTAGCAAGTTCCAGAGTTCTGGCCGCTGGTTCTTAGGATCCCATTCTCCAAAATCATTTCTGTGTGAAAAGAAACGCTCCTTGGCTCGTGCCTTTTCTTCATCTCTTCTACCGCCACCTATAGCGCAGTCTACCTTGTTAGTCTCTATTGCATCCAAAAGTGTGGTGATCTGAAGCGCATTTCTTGTAGCGTTCTTTCCTTTTTCTTCCGCCACACGACCCTGGTCAATACTATCCTGTACCGATCCTACGATCAATTTCACTCCTAGCTCACTGATTAGATCGTCTCTAAACTGAATGGTCTCTGGAAAGTTGTGACCGGTATCTACATGCATCAGTGCAAAAGGAATTTTACTTGGATAAAAAGCCTTCTTAGCCAAATGTGTTACTAAGATAGAATCCTTTCCTCCCGAAAACAGGATCACAGGATTTTCAAATTGTGCCCATACCTCCCGTAGGATATAAATAGCTTCAGATTCTAATTCGTCTAAGTAATTAAGATAGTACTTGCTCATTATTTTGTTATTTCCAGTTCTTTTTCTAATAAATTAAGGATACGTTCTACTGAAACCCTAGCTTCTTCCTGATCTGTCCTGATCTCGATCGTAGGTGTTGCTGGGGGTTCGTAAGGTGCATCAATTCCTGTAAAGTTTTTGATCTCTCCAGCCCGGGCCTTTCTGTAAAGCCCTTTAACGTCACGCTTCTCGCAAATCTTTAAAGGCGTGTTCACAAAAACCTCTATAAAATCTTCTTCTCCTATAATTTCTCTTATAAAATCTCGATCGCTTTGCAAAGGAGAGATAAAGGAAGCAATCACTACGCTCCCACTATCTACAAATAGTTTAGCCACCTCAGCGATACGTCTCAAATTCTCCTCTCGATCCTCACGACTAAAGCCTAGATTATTGTTAAGTCCCCCACGAATATTATCACCATCTAAGGAAAAGGTGTGTATTCCTTTTTCAAAGAGTTGTTGTTCCACCATATTTGCCAGGGTAGATTTCCCCGAACCTGATAACCCGGTAAACCAAATCACAAAAGACTTATGACCTTTCATGGAATTACGAGACGCTCTGCTAACTTCAAATGTATGTGGAACAATATTATTCATGGGAATTCTCTAATGGTTCTTTTCGTTTTAATTCTTGATCTCTTCGCTGTTGCAGTCCGAAGTCGTACTTATACCAGGCTCTCTCGTGCAGGTAATATAAGATCATTTTTGTAATGACCTCTATAAGCCCAATCTTTAAACCCGTAAAAGGATCACCTGAAATCCACCAAGCCAATAGCATCGTATCTAAAGTGCCTATAGCGCGCCACGTAATCGTTTTTGCAATATGTCTTTTCCTACTATCTCCATTCTTCGTGACCCCAGCTTTGACTCGAAACCATATACGCTCATGTAGGTAATATAGCAACATCTTGGTAACCACTTCGGAAAAACCGATCTTAAGACCTGTATAGGGATTACCTGTCACTAGCCAGGAAAGCAGAATCGTATCAATCGTTCCAACAATTCTCCAGGTAATAGTTTTAGCGATATGCCTTTTATATGTTTGCGCCAAGATCTATATTAAATGTGATGCAGAGATCTCAAGTTCCTGATAAACCTTTTTTACATCCTGGGAACATTTTTTACTCAGCACCAGATTAGCATCTTCTGTACAAACCAAAATAGAATTTTCAAGTCCTACAAAAGCAGTATAATTATTCGAACCTATTACCATATTGCCATGGCCATCTTTTTCATGTCCCTGCTCAATTAGATAATCATAGATAGCTTCAAAGCTTCCCATATCACTCCAGTCAAAACCTGACTTCACAACCTTTATTTTATCGCTCCTCTCCATAACTGCATAATCCACACTGATTGAAGGAATTTTTAAGGAGTCTTCCAGATTTAATGCACCTTCCTTATTATTAAACCAGACTTCCCTGGATGATTCGAAAACTTCTGGCTCATACTTCTTTAATTCCTCCAGAAACAAACCTGCTTTAAAACAGAACATTCCGCTATTCCAGAGAAATTTTCCGCTTTGCAGAAAGGTTTTTGCAGTAGCCAGATCTGGCTTTTCTCTAAATGAGCTTACGGTGTTGCCTTCAGTTTCAAGATAACCATATCCAGTTTCCGGCTTTGTCGGCTGAATACCGAAGGTGACAATATTATCTTCTTTCGCCAATGCTACTGCTTCTTCCACTGCTTTATTGTAAGCTGCTCCTTCTACAATAATATGATCTGCCGGAGTAACAAGTAGAATATTTTCAGGATGTGCAGAAAAAGCTGCAAATGCTATTGCCGCCGCCGTGTTCCGTGGGGTTGCTTCAATAATGCTGGAGTGATCTATCGTCCTGGTTCTACTTAAGGTTTCCTCAGATAGATGATCGTTATCAACATTTCCAACGATAGTTAGGTCATCGCAAAACTTTTGATTCCGTAGAATTGATAGCTCAAAGAGCGATTTCCCTCCAAACAGGTCTATATATTGTTTTGGTCTTGACTTTCGAGAGAGCGGCCATAGTCGGCTGCCAACTCCTCCAGTAAGTAATACATGAATAATTTTAGACATAACATAACAGGGCTTCGCCTCCGTGAGTCACATATTGTAACTCTCGTAATAAAATTTTCGATAAAACCTGATTGAAATTCTTTAATCTGGTTAGACCAAAGACACATAAGTAGGGTTAGGCGGATCAGGTTGATTAGAACTTGCGAAATTAATCCAGATAATCCATACTGTCAAATTGAAAACGTTAAAAATTTTAACTTTATCTGATCTCAATCGTTTTTAAATGGAACACCTAAACCCTTGATAACCAATTATTACTAATAATGTCATAATCTCAAACTTCAGAAGTTAAGATAATTATCAAAGTCATGATTTATTGCTATTTAATTGATAATTCCTCAAATATTAAATTTTATTATTCTGAAGAGTTTAAGGTATTTTTATCAAGTTTACAACTTATATTTCTGTTCCCGGTGAGATTATTCCCTCATAGATAGTTCACAAGAGTTACATTTCTTAGTCTGGGAATAAATTTCATTTCTACTCTATCTACCATTTTATTAATTAATAATTGATTAAAAACAGCATCTCATATACCCAACATATATCAAAACCTGCATACCAGGTCTTCTGTTTTGAGTAAATCATGCCTGAAAATGAATACTGTGTAAACAATTTATATTTTCTATGTTTGTGAATTATCTACAATTAAAGCTAAAACTTATCTTATAAATTGAAAGATTCCATTACAGCCCCTCAACAGCATTATAAGTTCCCCTTAACCGATGTAAAAATCGAAATAAGCAACAACATAATAGAGGTCGAGGATCCACTATATGTTGATGATTTCTATCGTGTAACTCAGAACGAATTTTTAATGGAAGTTGATGATGTAGGCACCTTCTACGCTGCTAACGGCAATTATATATCCATGTGCATTGACCCACAAGCAAGTAGGGAGACTATTGAACTTTACTTAAACGGGTCAACCTACGGCGCAATTTTGCATCAACGGAAAATTATGCCTATGCATGGCAGTTGTTTTGTTTATGGTAATAAGGGAATTATGCTTTGCGGGGATTCCGGAGCCGGAAAATCTTCGCTTACCGCAGCATTTGTGTTGGATGATAATGAGTTTCTGACAGATGATATAACTCCAATAGTTATTAAGAATAATCAGGCTTTGATCTGGACTATGAGCGACCGTATTAAATTATGGGAAGATAGTCTTAAGCAGCTTAGTGAAAGCAAGGAAAGTTTACGTAAAATTGACCCTGATACCGAAAAATTTTACTTTCCCTTAGCATCGTATACTAAAAGTCATTTTGCCCTTGATCATATTTTATTATTGGATATTCACGACAATCCTTCTATAAGCATAAAGGAGGTGGAGGGAGTAGAAAAAATTATGGCTTTAAGAAAGGAAATATATCGTCTGGAATATATGTTTGGGATGCCCGAAAACGAATCCTCATTTTTCAAAGATCTAACTGCTATGTGTAATTACACCAAAGTCACAAAACTATCCAGACCTAAGCAGATACCAATTCAAGAAACTCAACAGGCAATCGCGGACTACCTGGGCAAAATTTACAATTCAGATTAAGCTAAATTCATGAGCGCCATATTTGGAATTATAGATTTTGAGGGCCGACCTATCCAGGATGAATGGATCACTTCCATGCAGAAAGATCTGGCTCATCGTGGACCAGACCGGCAGGATATTTATCGCGAGGAATCCATGTTTTTCGGGCATATGCTATTACAGGTTACTCCGGAATCCATCTATGACTCCTCACCCTATGAAGAAGATGGCTTTGTAATCACAGCTTATGCGCGTCTTGATGAACGCGAGGCAATCATGGATAGAATTAATACGCATCCATCGGAACGCGAAACTATCACCGACCCACTTTTACTGTTACGGTCTTATATCAAATTCGGAAAAGATTTTGTCAAAGATATTTATGGGGATTTTGCCTTCGCCATCTGGAACAAAGAAAAAAAAGAACTCTTTTGTGCCAGAGATCAAATGGGGGTAAAGCCATTTCTTTATTATTTTGAAAATAACAGATTTGTTTTTTCTACGGAATTAAAATCACTAGTACAACTTCCTTTTGTAAAAACTGAAGTTGACCATCTACATTTGAGGGATGAGGCAATAGGCCTATGTGATGCTCCTACTAAAACTGCTTGGAAAAACATTTACAGACTTAAAGCCGCCAGTTATCTTAAAATAGATAAATACCAGATTTTAATTTTTAAATACTGGGATTTAAATAAAAAAAATAAAAATTTAAATACGGAAGAAGATTGGGCTAAGACATTGAGAAGTTTACTTGAAAAAGTGATTGCAGACCAAACGAGGGTAATTAGCGAAGTTGGAGTTCCTCTAAGTGGAGGTTTAGATTCAAGCACCATTGCCTGTATTACTGCTAGAAAGTTTGCAAAAGAAAATAAGAAGATTATTTCTGCTTCGTCCGTCCTTGACAAAAATTATTGTGAGCCAAGCCTCCGTGATGAAATGGACTACATAAACGAAGTCATAAAGCAGGAAAAAAATATAGATCCTACTTTTATTTATCATTCTACACTAAAATATTCCTTAAAAGATCTTTTTTCCAAATTTGATGACAATTATGCCCCTGTTGTACATTCATATTATTTAGATGAGGCCATCTTTTCCAAATTTCAAGAAAAATCAGTGCGTCGAATGTTGTCCGGGGTATTGGGAGATATTACCACATCTAATAGTACTGTATCCCCACTACCCATTTTAATGCGAAATGGGAGTTTCTCCAAATTTTTCAGATTAAGTAGACGTTTCCGAAAAAATATGAATTTAAGTTATTATACTCTTATAACCAGATACATAACCGAACCAATTTTACCATTTTTCTTCCGCGAAATTGTTCACTCCGTTTTGAGAATTTATAAACCCTGGACTATTTTAAATTTCCCTCTGGAATTTCAGGATAGAGTAAAAAAAAGCCTGCAAAAAAGGATGAAAGATTTTTACAGAAAATTTTATTTGGATCAGTTTAATATTAAAAACAGTATTTGGCCAGAGGAATTTGAAAACTTTGGTGAAGAATATGATTGTAATTCTTCCCATCATCAAATTGAAATAACATATCCCTTATTAGACAGACGAATAATTGAATTCATGGTTCAGTTACCGGTTGAACATTATTATATGGGGGGATTAAAACGGGGGCTAATCAGAAAAGCAATGGAAAATATATTACCCGATAAGAATAGGTTAAGATTCGACAAATTGCCTTACTCACCTGCTTATAAACAAATAAATCAAAATTATCTCGCAAAGTTTAAGGAATCATTGAGCGAAAGTAACTACAATAATGCTTTAATAAGTAACGCAAAATTAAAAGAATCTCTTGAAAATATCCTAATTTATGATAACTTAGCGTCAACTTATTGGGAGGTATTAGGGATTTATGGCTGGATACAGTTCGATAATTGGACAATTGAAAATAAAGAAAAATTAGTAAAATAGCACCTAAGTCATGAAAGAAAATAATTCTAAAAAACAATGGACAAAACCCCAAATTAAGTCTGAATTGAAAATCAAGGAAACCCTTTCAAGGGGAGGAAAGGGCGGTGATGGTGGAGCTACAAACCAATCAAGGTCATGATTTTTTATGAATTTACGCTGAACTAATACTTACAATTTTTTATAAGTATTTTTTTTGGGAACTACTTTCAAAACAACCTTCAACCTAGATTTGGTTGTCCCAAAGGGAAAGGATTACAAGGTTTATGAAAAACCACAGGAATACATAATACAGTTTCTTTTACTCAGCTTAGGCCTTGAAAAGAACTAATCATTAGTGTCTTAGTTGGGTTTTCGCTTACTCAGTTACCAAGTTTAAGAGCTATTTACTATTACATCCTCTTTTCAAGGTTAAGATAACACCCTTCCAGTTCATAATCTTTTTAGGATATGAAATATTTTACAATATAAATTTGAAAGATATCTTATTGTCATTGTCCTGAATTCGCTTACTTTTCGGTTTATTATGTAGTATAAACCCATCAAGTGCAAGATTTCTTGGGAATTTTTTAAATTTAGTTAATATATCCGCACCAATAATACATGTAAACCACGATTACATTAATCTGATCTATTTACTTAAAATCTGGTGAATTTTTCATACATTTTTATTCGAACTTGATCTTTAAAGACATACTCAGCAGTAAAGCCATCATTTAGAATCTCCTTGTTCACAATTTAGAAAGTTCATTAGTAGATTTACTATTCACTTCTACCTTGGAGAAACTGCAATAAACTTTCAAATCTAATTCTTCTTATTTAAAAGATTGTTGATTTCGAGTATGCTGTTGAACTTTTTATGCCAAATAAGTTTATTAATTTCGATTGAGTTCCTCGGCACAATATCTTAGTTATACTTCTCATATCTTTTTGGATTCAGATTTGAACTTCATTTAAATCTACTACCTCAATTTTGTTTAACGCATATCCGCAATTATCCACTTAATTTTCATAATCCTTACTATGTCGACTCTTCTATATCACGCTTTTTCAGGCATGGTATAGTTGTCTCGGCTTCGTTAATCAAGGAGAACCTGTGTATTTCATCGAGTATATATTGAGGTTATCGAGTACTTCCGAATTTACACATAACAGTTAAATTTTTTACAATAGTTTAGTCAAAAGCTGTAAAACCTCCGAATAGCTGGGGCCTTGTGCTTAGTTAAACATTTTTTAATTTTTACTCATACATAAATGATAAATCAGGTAAATGATAAGGTACTTTCCAGCAAAATCGGTAATGAGGCTGTTCTAATGTGTATGGAAGCCGAGTCTTACTACGGTCTTGATCCTATAGGAAGCAGAATCTGGCAATTATTAATAGAATCACCGAAAACTATTCAGGAAGTCATTGATGTACTTTTACAGGAATATGATGTAGATCAAGAAACCTGTAGCAGGGATGTTCATAGTTTTATTGATGAGATGATTTCGCGAAAGCTCATTCTTAATGAATCGATTGCAGCATGATAGGTTCATTTATACCGGCGAGGAAATTATCATTTTCAGAGATCACTCTACTTCCTGAAGCAATATTACTCCTTTTTATATATCGCTTAAAAGTTAGTTATCAGGCTTCAAGGAAATGGATGCCAGCACCTGTTTCAGAAACTTCTCACAGCAGAGGTGAAGCTAAAATAGGAAAAGCCTTATTAATAGCTACCATAATTAATGGTCTGGAAAATCGTACCCCCTGGAAGAATACTTGTCTTGTCAAAGCACTTGCAACCCGAAAAATGCTTGAACGACGATCTTATGACAACACCTTACACATAGGAGTAACACCAACTCCTGACAAAAAGTTTAGAGCCCATGCCTGGTTATCTATAGGAGGTACTAATATTTTAGGAGGTGAACATCTGGATGGTTTCTTTGAAATATCCGGATTTCAATAGATAAACAAAAGAAAATTGGCAAACCTTACTTTTCTAAATCGTGAAGTTCTTCATCAACGTCACCGCTTATCTCATCAGCAGATCGATGCGCTACTAAATGAGAATCGAAGTAAGGATTATCTTCAGGAAAAATATCATCTACTTTTTCAGGTAGGTGAATTCGACAAGATAACAGATGCTTTCCGAAAGTCTACGATCCCATTCACTCCATTAAAAGGCCCGATGCTATCTTACCGGCTTCACCAGGAAGCCAGTTACAGGTACTCTAATGATCTGGATCTATTGGTTTCGCCAAAAGATATTGAAAGATGTATTTCTATACTCGAACTGCATGGCTACAAAACAGCTCTTTTCCCCTGGCCAGATAATTCAAAAAAAAGAAAAAGATTAATAAAACTGTCAAATCAAATATTGCTTTCAAACCCTGAAAACAATATTAACATTGAAATTCACTGGAAATTATTTAAATCCAGAGTTACTGATGATCGAACTCTTTCAGAAGTAATTAAATCAAATACCGGAAACCTAATATTTCAAAATCGAAGCTTCCAGATTTTTGATAATGAACTGGAACTATTGTATTTAATTATTCACGGTGGGAAGCATGCCTGGTTTAGGTTAAAGTGGCTCGTTGATGTGAGAGATTTCTTAGCAAACATCACTTTTGACGAACATAAATTTGTGGAGCTGACTACCCAATTGAATGCGACCCGCATGGTAGCCCTCTGCAATTCAACCCTGGAAAAATACTTCCCTGAATCTTCTCTAGTACCCTGCTTACCTGAAACAGATATAGCAAAACTTTCTGATTTTGCGATCACACAAATCGAATATGAAGACTATTATAGCAAATCATTTCTGGATCGAATTAAGACATATCTTTTTGAACTGAAATGCTTTCCAGGCTTCAGGTTTAAATTAAGTACTATTGCAATAATATTCTACGGAAAGTATTCCAAAGTGTTCGAGTTCTATCGCAACTGATTCTTTTTGTAATTTCCCTCGGAAGAATTTATTTTCAAGTATTCATTTCTTTATGAAAATTGACCCATATTTTACTAAAAGCCTGAAAATGCTTTTAAATTTTCGTCCGGGAAAAATTCTACTTCTTTTTACTTTAACGCTTTTCCTTGGAGTATTTTCCGGACTCTCGATTGTACTCCTGATACCACTCTTGCAATTATTAACTGCTGAAACCAGTGATAATCAGAATCCTATTGCAAAATTTTTTAAAGAGCTGGCAGAAAAGGTCAACTTTCAATTAAACCTGGAAACCATTCTTATAATTTACGTCCTGCTACTGTCGTTTATGGCAGTTTTGCAATTATGGAAAAGCTTGCTAGATGCCAGATATCAACAAAGGTTTATTTACGAAATACGTAACAGATTATTCCGGAAGATTATCAAGGCCGACTGGCAGTTATTAAATAATCGAAGCAAAACTGGTCACTTACAGGTTCTAAGTACCGAAATTCCCAATCTGGCTGATTATTTCTTTTTTATCATGCGGGTACTTACCGGTTTGATTATGGCAGGATCTTACCTGGTTTGGGCAATGTTCGTCTCAAGTAAGTTTACGCTATTCATTTCTTTTATAGGAATACTGGTTTTCATACTGCTTCGTAAATTTATGTTCAGAGCTTTTGATCTAGGTGAGAGATTTCTGGATTCCTATAATCATCTTCTTAAATATATTGATGACTTCTGGACTACCGTAAAGATTGCTAAGGTCCATGGGTCTGAAGCATTTTATTACAAAAAATTTGAATCTGTTTCTTCATCCCTTCTAAAACTGGATATGAAGATGCAGAAAAACAGCGCTTACCCTACCTTTTTCTATCGAATTTCCGGAATAATCGTCCTTACATTAGTAGTCTATTTAGGTTATAAATTCGATCTAATTCCTCTAACCTCATTTTTTATATTGATTATATTATTTTCAAAGGTTTACCCGCAGTTCACAACGATAAGTACCGATATCAATATTATAATAAGCAATTTCGCTTCCGTACGAATGGTGATGCAACTCGATGAAAACTTTTCTGCTACAAACGTAGATTTTTCAACCCCCAAAAATGTAATTCGGTTACAAAATCAACTTCGAATTACAAATCTGAATTTTTCCTATGATAATGAAGAACTATTCCACGATTTTAGTGCTAGTATACCCGCGTTTTCTCTTACAGGAATCATTGGTGAATCAGGTAAAGGAAAAACGACCTTAATCGATTTGATCGCTGGTTTACAACAACAAAAATCTGGCGAAATAATGGTAGATGATGAGATACTTGAAGATGAAAACTTACAGAGTTGGAGACATCAAATTGGGTATCTACCTCAGGATGCTTTTTTTATAGATGGAACTTTACGCGAAAATCTAATTTGGGACAATCCTGGAAAAATATCAGATAAAGAGATTAGGTATACTTTATTGCAAGTACGAGGTTCACATCTTTTAGATCGCTTAGAAAACGGACTTGATGAAGTGATTGTGAATTACCAATTTCACTTCTCAGGAGGTGAAAGACAACGTCTTGCACTCGCCCGGGTTCTATTAAGACAGCCGCAGATACTTCTGCTCGATGAAGCTACTTCATCTCTGGATGAAATTAGCGAAAAGCTAATTATGGAACTTCTGGTACAATTAAAGAGTGAGATCACTATTTTGTTCGTAACACACAGGCTTTCAATTTTACCTTTTTGTGACAAAGTTATTAAACTCAGGTAATTAAACGCTTGCTTGAAGATTATCAAAAGTGCTGGAAAATAACTGAAGAATGAGGTATTCGGAAGTTAGTACCACTTCCAAATACTCACAATCTATCACATGCCTTTCATGACTAGCATTTATATAGGAAATTTATGCTACCTACTTAAATACCAAATTATAGTTTCTTTTAAAGCATCTTCAAATTCTGAATCTGCTTTCCAGTTCAATTGAGACCTGATCTTACTGGCATCAATGGCGTACCGCTGATCATGCCCTGCTCTATCCTTTACAAAGGCAATCTGTTCACTATAGCTTCCGGAATCCTTCGGTTTAAGTTCATCCAGCAATTTACAGATCTTTTGAGCAAGCTCTATATTCTGCATTTCTGCGTCACCTCCAATATTATATACCTCACCAGCTTTAGCTTCCGCATAAACCAGACTGATCGCTTTTACATGATCCAGCACATATAACCAGTCACGCACATTCTTTCCGTTGCCATAGATAGGAATATTTTCACCGCTTATAGCCTTTCGAATTATCGTTGGAATCAGCTTTTCTTTATGCTGCTTTGGACCGTAATTATTGGAGCAGTTCGTAATGACCGTATTCATTCCATAAGTATGATGGTAACTACGCACTACCATGTCTGAAGCAGCTTTACTTGCCGAATAAGGAGAGTTCGGAGCATAGGGAGTTTCTTCAGTAAAATACCCGGTATTACCAAGACTACCATACACTTCATCTGTGGAAATATGGTGGAATTTGCAATTATTATATTCTTCCCTGTATTCAAACGGAGTTTTCATCCAGGTCTTAAAGGCTACATCCAGCAGGTTAAAAGTTCCGTTTACATTAGTTTCGATAAAAACACCTGGATTGCTAATAGAATTATCTACATGAGATTCCGCAGCAAAATGTATAACTCCCTGGATATGATGATCCTGGAAGATCTTTTCAATCAAGTCACGGTTGCGGATGTCACCTTCTATAAAACTATAGCGAGGGTTGGATTCCTCTTCGCTAAGATTCTCCAGATCACCGGCATAGGTAAGCGCATCGAGATTAATCATATGCTGTTCCGGAAATTGCTCCAGGTAATAAGGTATAAAATTGGAACCTATAAAACCTGCACCACCGGTAACCAGGATCGTTTTGTTTAGATCGTTCATTGTCCTGCTCTCTTTAATAAATATTCACCATAGGATGATTTCCCCAGTTTTCCTGCAAGTTGCACCAGATCCTGCTTGTTTATATAGCCTTTTTCATAAGCGATCTCTTCCAGGCAGGCTACTTTGAGTCCCTGTCTTTTTTCTAGGGTATGAATAAAATTACCTGCTTCGAGCATCGATTCATGGGTTCCTGTATCCAGCCAGGCATAACCCCTATGCATAATCTCCATTTTAAGATTACGATCATCAAGGTATGACTGTATCACAGAAGTGATCTCCAGTTCCCCACGTTTGCTAGGTTTCACATTCTTAGCAACTTCGATAACCGAATTTGGGAAAAAGTACAGACCTACAATCGCATAATTTGATTTTGGTAATTCTGGCTTCTCTTCTACGCTTAGAACGTTCCCTTCCGCATCAAATTCTGCCACCCCATACCTGGAAGGCTCGTTTACATAGTATCCAAAGACTCCAGTTTTCTGCTCCTGTTCTACCGTAGCGACCGACTTCCGAAGTAAACTTGTAAATCCATGTCCGTAAAAAATATTATCTCCCAGAATTAAAGCAACGTCATCACCATCTATAAATTCTTCCCCTATAATAAAAGCCTGCGCTAGACCATCTGGTGATTCCTGTACCGCATATTGAAAGTTCATGCCAAGATCATTCCCATCACCCAGCAGTTTTTCAAAATTACTTCTGTCCTGTGGTGTCGTAATAATCAGAATTTCCCTGATACCGGCAAGCATTAATACTGAAAGTGGATAGTAGATCATTGGCTTATCATAAACATTCAGCAACTGCTTGGACACTCCTTTAGTAATAGGATATAATCGGGTACCTGAACCTCCGGCAAGAATAATTCCTTTCATTTTCTAAAATTTATATGGCATTGCTGCAAATCTAGCTATTTCACCAGAAACCAGTTATTCAGCAGTTTTTCGCGATTATACAACATTTCTTCGCCTGTTTTATGATCATACACAGTCTTACCAGCAAAAGTGCAGATCGCCTGTCCTGCCGCCGTATCCCATTCCATAGTAGGAGCAAAACGCGGATACTGATCTGCCTTACCTTCAGCTACCATACAAAGCTTCAAAGAACTCCCCTTAGAAATGCTATCTACTTCACCGTGCTTTTCTTCAAGCTGACTGATATAATCTTTAGTTTCTTCTGAAAGATGGGATTTACTGGCTACTACGGTGAATTTTTTATTCAAATTTTTCTTCGGAAGTTTTACTGCGGAAGATTCCAAACTTTCCATTCCTTCGAAATCCACGATATCATCGACCTTAAAAGAACCCATATTTTCGGCAGCGTAATACAGTTCCTTAAGCGCCGGAACATAAATCACTCCCATCACGGGTTTTTGATCCCTAACCAGGGCAATATTTACCGTAAACTCCCCATTTTTCTTGATAAATTCCTTCGTACCATCGATAGGATCCACGATCCATAAGCTGGACCAGTTCTTTCGTTCTTCATAGGAAAGATCCCTTCCCTCTTCTGAAAGCACCGGAATATCTGTAGCTGCAAGATGCTGCATGATAATTTCATGTGAAGCCAGATCGGCTTTTGTAAGTGGAGAGTCATCTCCTTTAAAATCTACCTCAAAATCTTCATTTTCGTAGATCTCCATAATTCTTTTCCCAGCTTCCAGTGAAGCTAAGATCGCAATCTCTAAATTCTTTTCCATATGATGAAAGTCTTCTTGTAATTTGTGATTATTTATAATATCGCTGAAACCATTCAAGATATCTTTTAATTCCTTCTTCTATATCTACCTTTGGCTTATAGCCATAGCGTTCCATAAGCGGCCGGGAGTCTGCCCAGGTTCTATTCACATCCCCCTGCTGCATGGGCATCAGGTTCTTTTTAGCCTTGATTCTTAACTGCTTTTCAATTTGCTCAATAAAATCCAGCAATTTTACCGGCTGGCTGTTTCCAATATTAAATATGCGGTGGAGTGCATTTTTATCTGTTTCTGAATCATTGATTACCGCTTTCACTCCATTAATGATATCATCTACAAAGGTAAAGTCTCTTTCCAGGTTCCCTTCGTTAAATACCCGGATCGGTTCTCCATTCTTAATTGCATTTACAAATAGAAACATCGCCATATCTGGTCTTCCCCAGGGTCCGTATACTGTAAAAAATCTCAAACCTGTACAGCGAATTCCGTAGAGATGGCTGTAGGTATAAGCCATTAGTTCATTGCTTCGCTTCGTTGCCGCATATAAACTAATAGGCTCATCTACTCTGTCTTCTTCAGAAAATGGAACCTTTTTGTTCTGTCCATAGACACTGGAAGAACTGGCATAAACAAAATCTTTAATGTTGTAAAGTCGACAGCATTCGAGAATGTTGGCAAAACCTACAAGATTACTATCGATGTAAGCCTGAGGATTTTCGATGCTATATCGTACTCCTGCCTGCGCAGCCAGATTGCAAACCAGGTCTAACTCGTAAACCTTAAAAAGTCCAGGTAAGTTTTCGCGATCCTGAAGATCCATCTTATGGAAAATGAAATCGGGATACTGCTGACTATTCAATGGCTGATTATATGCGGAATCTGCCGCCGTAATAATTCCTAGTTCAGCAAGACGTGCAATTTTCAGGGATGGGCAGTAATAATCATTAAGATTGTCCAGACCAATTACTACATGTCCTTCCTGCAAAAGTTTTTTGCAAAGGTGAAATCCAATAAATCCGGCTGCCCCGGTAACTAATATCTTCATAAAGATTATAAGCTCAAATGATCAACAACTGCAGAGTTTGATTGCCTCCTAACAGTTCGTTGCTAAAATATTGGATTAAACCGATAAATTATAATATTAAGGAGCTAAGTGTTCCTAAACTACGTCGTGCACGCTGGCAGTAAGTATCCAGCCCAGTTCTTCGAGGATCAGTTTTAGCTTTTTATCACCAACCTCTTTGATCACTGCCGTTTGATTCGCCATTTTACCCGATTTTAGTTTTACCTGATCTCCGGGTTTGAACTGGGTAACTTCCAGATCTGAGATCTTATCATTATTAAGCCAGGACCGTATTGCTTTGATTTCAGCATCCTTAGCAATAGCCGGTTTATGAAGCCATTGTAGAAAATTAACCACACCGGGCGCATCAAAGACCTTTGACCTCTCACTTTCAGCGATATTTACAAAGATATAGGATCTGAATAATGGAACCGTGACTTTCTTCTTACGGTCACTCCATTGACGGACTTCCACGATGGTAGGACAGAATACTTCTATTCCCATTCTGGATAGATATTCTGAAGTTTTGATCTCGTGTTGTGATTTGGTTCTTGCTACGTACCAGGGCATACTGCGATAGGTTTAATGAATGTTCAGTTTCACAGTAGGGTGCATAAACTATTCTGATGCAAAGTTCGGAAATTTCAGGCAGGGGAACAATTTTTTACAACCTTCAAATCGATCGTCTGTAACATTACTAGAAGTTGTGGAGCTGAGGTTAATTAAATGGTCGTTATCATCTCGGAAGACAGACGATAATAAAATTTCGACGAATTTATAATGTTGAGGTTCGCTTTTGATTTGGGACGATCTAAATTGATTTTACAGGCTTCCTTCGACAGGTTCAGGATGGCGGCAGTGTCTTATCTAAAACCTATTATTTGATAAGAAATATTGGTATAATATTCGACTACCTATTCTCTGATTTTCTTTGACGAACATCCTTCGACAGGCTCAGGATGGCAACTAAGCTATTATAAGATTACACACTATGAGATTTACTGATATGAAATTTCATTTCATAAACAACTTTGTGAGTATCCTTGGGCAAGCACCTTTCTTCAAACTTCCTTCGACAGGCTCGGGACAAGCTTATCGCCCAGTCAATATATAAAACAAAAAAACCCAAACTTTTCAGTTTGGGTTTTTAACATTCTTGTTGGCCTACTAGGGCTACTAGACTTTTTTCATAATTTTTAACTAGTATTAACTCCATATGTTACAGTATACCTCCCATTTGTTTAACCATAATTAATCGATATTAATCATCTTTAGAAAAACTTTTTCCCCCTATAAAGCCCCCTGTTTAATCAATTTTAATTAGTTTTAATAAGAATTCTACTACATCCTATTAACTTCAGTTCAAATATATGCAGGTATCATTTACCCTTCGAAAAGATAAGATCACCAAAAGTGGGCTGATGCCTGTAAGAATGTTGATCACCTCTAATGGCGAGCGAATTCGAAAAAGTGTGCGCAATGTAAAAACCCTAGAGAAGTATTGGAAAAATCAAAGAATTAAACCTAATCTGAAATCTGAGGATTATAATTTTCATGTAGAATATAATAAACAGCTAGATGATCTTGAAAACAAGGTTAAACTAATATTTCGATATGCCCTTTTGAACGACATTGAGGCTGACAAGAATTACATTCTTCAACAGTTAGATAACAAAAACTTTGGTAAAAATTCCATCGCTCCCAAATTCATTGATTCGTTTGATGAGTTTATAGAAACTAATCGCAGCTCTAAAGCGGAGGGTACAATAAAGAAATATGTATCAACAATAAATTTCATCAAAGACTTTCAACAGTATTCAAATTATGATCTAAGCTTCAATAATATTGATTTGAACTTCTATGAAAAGTTTCGCGATTATGCCTTTAATGAAAGGAATACTCTAAATAATTATTTTGGACGACTTATAGCTGGAATCAAAACTTTTATGAACTGGGCTTATGAAAGAAATTATCATGAGAACCTTGAGTTTAAAAAATTTAAAACGATTCACAATACTATCGAAGTTATTTACTTAACGATGGATGAATTGATGGCGCTTTATAACTATAAGTTTGATTCCAAGAGACTAGAACACGTTAGAGATTTCTATTGTATGGGTGCGTTCACCGGACTCCGTTTCAGTGATTTGAGCCAACTTAAGCCATCTAATATTTACCCTGATGAAATTCGGCTAAGTATTCAAAAAACTAAAAGCATAGGACATGTAACACCTCTCAATAATTTTTCTAAAGCGATACTTAAAAAGTATGCTGGTACCATCTACGAACCTATTCCTTCCATTTCTGGACAAAAGTTTAATAAGTATATAAAAGAATGTTGCAAGAAAGTCGGAATAGATACACCGGTTAATACCACAAGATATATTGGCCAAAGACGAGTAGATAAAGTACAACCAAAGCATGAGCTCATCACTAGTCACACCGCCAAAAAAAGCTTTATTACGAATTCCCTTATTTTGGGTATGAAAGAGATGGTTGTTCGAAATATAACTGGAAATATTGATGAAAAATCATTTAAGCGTTACGTAGAAATTGCTGAAGATTTTAAAAAGCAGGAAATGGATAATACCTGGAACAAATTATAATGAAAGATTATTACGCTAAAAGAGTACTATTTGAGAAAAAGAAAGAGGAGCTAGAAAACAATTATGCTTCTAAGCATCCGACATTATATGATCGGATCATTTCCTTGGAACAGATGAACTATTTAAATTTAATTGATAGAACATTTTTTCTAATTAAACTAAGAGAAGACTTCTATTTTGAACATAAAGAGATATTAGGCTCTGAAACGGAAGAACCCAAAGAACTAAATTATCCAGAATTACCTGGGATCGACCACTTATTGAATAACTATTCAATCGAAGATCATATCATTAAAACTGACAACCGTCTTACTAAAAAAATCAGGGATAATTTTAGAGATATACGAATAGCTTACAACTTAGGTGATTTTCAATATATTATGAAAAACGATAGACCAACTTTATTCCATGACCCAAATCTCCTTTGTATCTCACCCTTTCTTTATGATCTTGATACTTGGTTTAAAATTATTAGAAATGATATTTCTAAGATAAATATTCAACCTGTCATACGAGGTGAAAAGAAGACTGAAAACGTTGAAGAGTATTTAGGTATTAAGAATAAGCTCAAATTTGTTCCAATTGAAATAGAGAGAAGAATTGGTTATCCACTTATTAAAAATTACTTAAACCCTTTTCAGGTAGTTTTAAACATTGATACCCCATTACTTTTATCGATGCTAGATACTCTAAAATTTAATCACTTAACCGGATCTCTTAGCTTTGATTCCCTAACCAGGAAAGAACTAAATGCTTCCGAAAAACTTGAACTCAGAGGGATTTTAAAATTGAAGCATGACAAACAAAGCCTTTATAGAGTATTCTCAACTTTCTTTAAGCACTTAGATATAGAAGAAATTAATTATAAAAATGAATTACGCTCCTTCATTGAATTCTTCCATATAGAAAATGAACAGCACATCCATAAGAGTATTCCTGATTTTAATTTTCTAAGTAGAGATTGGAAAGACTTCGCAGGACTTTTAAAATATCTTCGGGATAAGAAAGCAATAGTTTCAGAGGTCAAAAGCCTTTATCGGTTATTTAATAGTTTAAATATTGAACATAATCATACGAAATCAACATTCAACACTTACTACAGAAAAGAAGTAGATCTACCTAAAAATTATATAAAATCATTAAACTTCTATCTTCTTTAAAAATTTAATTTTCCTTGGTACCCCCTATTAATTAAATAATGAACATCCTATTTCAAAAAAGGATCTAGAAACCACCCACCCATTTATAGAATTTAGTAGAACAAAACAGAAATGAATTGTTTAACTAAATCTATTAATTATGTACAAACCCATTCTTTATGGTTTCACAAAAAAAGACCTAGAACATACTGTTGAACTGGTCGTAAACAGGATTCGGAAAACCGAGTTAGTAAATCAGACCGTTATAGACCCAAAGGAAGATCGATTATCCCAAAAAGAGGCAGCTAAATTATTTGGTAAAACTGAGCAATGCTTAATTGGGTGGAGAAAAAAGAAACTTATCCCATTCTATAAAATAGCAGGTTCCGTATTCTATTCTAAAAGAGAACTTCTCGAAACCGCCCGAAATAATCCCGACTTGGTTAAATCTTAACCAAAAAAAACGTGGAGCTGTCACTCCACGTCTAATTCTTTTTACAACCGTTTAACTAGTTGAAAGCTATGCAAATATACGGCTTTTCAACCAAAAAAATCATTTTATGAAAGCTAAAAGTAGTTTCTATGGATTTGAAAACCCAAAGAATAAAACCGTTTACCATCAAACTTCAGATTACATCTTTTCCAAATACAAATTGCGCTACAATGAAATATCCCATGATTACGAAATACGACTCTTAAATGATACTAAATGGGATATATTGAATCTACAGTCTTTATTAATTGAACTTGAAAGTGAGGGCATAAAGATTTCAATAGCTAAACTCGAAATCTTTATCAAATCTGATTTTATAGAGTCCTATAACCCTATACGTGACTATTTTGAGAATTTACCGGAGTGGGACCAAGTTGATTGGATAAAAAAATATGCCGAGTATGTCCCAGTAGAATTTGCGGACCAATTCCAATATAACTTTAAAAAGTTTTTAGTTCGTGCTGTAAGATGTGCATTAGAACCTAATTATGTAAACAAACAATGCTTTGTCCTGGTACATCCAGGTCAGAATTCTGGTAAATCTTCCTGGTGCCGAGACATATGTCCGCCTGAATTGGAGGCATATTATACTGAAGAAATTGGCCATGGAAAAGATGCAAACATTCAATTAACCAGGAATTTCCTAATTGTTTTTGACGATTTTGATGGTGAAAATAAAAAAGACTTAGGTTCTCGGAAAGCTATGATGTCTAAGATGAGAATCAACGAGAGACTTCCATACGATCGTAAAAATTCTAAACTCCCACGTATATGCTCATTTCTAGGATCAACCAACGAATTCACTTTCCTAAAAGATGAAACTGGTTCCGTTCGGTGGCTTTGTTTTGAAATGAAAGGTAAAATCGATTTCAAATATAAAGCGGAAATAGGTATAAATAATATTTGGGCTCAGGCTTATTATTTAGCCTACCAGGATAAATCTTTTGATCCAACCTTGACTCTGGAAGATATCCGATTAAATGAGATTCGAAATTCTAAATACCGAGAATTATCTCAGGAAGAAGAAATTCTTACAAAGTACTATTACCCAGGAAAAGATATGACTGATTTCTTAACTGCAACAGAAATTACCAATGACCTTAATTCTCTCAATTTGTCTTTAAGTAAGATAAATATGGGAAGAGCACTTAGCGCTCAAAATTTTCCGAGAGTGAAACATCCAAAGCGACAACTGTATGGCTATTTAGCGAAACCTCTATTCAAAGTTAGCCCTTGGGAATTAGAAAATAAATAAATATTAAAATCATCTTACCTATTTACCTAGATAAAGGTGATTCCCTAAATATCAAGTATTTCAAATAGGTAAGATCAATGAATTAAAGTCACCTTCAGCTTACCTCAATTAGAGACCTTAGGTAAGACAGGTGACTTAATTAAGCATTGATTACAACTTCAAATA